>JALSSO010000026.1 GCA_026984215.1 Gammaproteobacteria bacterium
TCCACCAGCCCCACCACCTTGGAATTGCGGCCGTCGCGGGTGCGGGCCGGCAGGTCGGCGACCATTTCCAGGGTTCGGGCATCGAAGACCCGCACGCCGCCGGGCTCGTAGTTGGAGACCGCCACCAAGCGGCCGCTCTGCGAGATGGCCCCGCCCACGCTGTTGCCCGCCTGCACCACGCGCCTGACGATCCGGCCGCAGAGCATGTCCACCTGGGTCAGCCCGCCATCGCGGCCGAAGACATAAGCGTAGCGCTCGTCGGGTGAGTAGACCACCGAGGCGTGGGAGACATCGCCCAGGCCCTCCACCCGAAACAGGCGCTTGCGGGCGGTACGGTCCACGATCAGCACGCTCCCGGCGCTGCGCTCGATCACCACGCCCAGGTCCCCCGTGCCTCGCACGAGACATTCACCAGCGCCGGCGGCCGAAGCCGCGAGCAGCCACCCCAAGGCCAAGGCCGCGAGCCGGATCACCGCCGGGGCCCCCTGCGCAGTTCCTGTACCAGCCAACGGGCGTCCTCCTCGCTCAATAGGGGCCGCCACGGCCCCATGGGCGTGCCCGGGCGGCCGTCGAGAATGGTCGACATCAATGCCTCGTCGCTCTTGCCGGCCAGTGCCCCGGGCAGCAGAGAGGGGCCCAGCCCGCCCTTGCGCGTGAGTCCATGACAGGCGCCGCAGTCCTGCTCCAGCAGATTGAGCAGCTCGGCCTGCCGGCCGGCCTCCAGCGCGCCATGGCCGGCGGCGGCCCCCAGTCCCAGGGCGAGCGCAAGGATCGTTCGCGGCGTTCTCCTCATCCGGGTCCCTCCCTCTCGCCGCAGCGCTCTGGAAAAGCCGCCCAGAGCGCTGCGGCGAGAAGGCGGAGCGGCCAAAGGCCGCCCCGCCGCCCGATCGGGCGCCGAATCAGTAGATGTCGCCCACGGTGTTGTGGACGTTCCACTTGCCGGTCGGGGTGATCAGGCGCTTGTCCTTGATGCGCTGTTTCACCTTGCCCGTCTTGTCGTCGATGATGACGATCTCGCTGGGATTGTCCTTCTTGTCCCAGATGCTCACCCAGACCTCGTCGCCGGCCTTGTTGTACTCGAAGTGCACGGCGCGCCCGTGGTCGGCCAGGCGCTGGCAGTGGATCTGGTGCTTGGGATCCTTCTTCAGGAAGTAGCACACGGTCTGCTGGATCTTGGCGTCCTTGTTCAACGCGTGATCGAACCAGACCTTGTCGCTATTGGGATGGGTCTTGGTGAACAGCGAGCCGGAACCCTTGGTCTTGACCGTGTAGACCACCTTCCACGCGTGCTCGGGATGTTTCTCCGGATCCGAGCCCCAGACCACGTATTCGGCCGCGCCGATGTGCGTGGCGCCGGTGACCGGACCATACTTCGGATCCACCCAGTTGGCCGTGCGCCCGGGATGGGGCTTGGTGGACACGTCGATGATCGCCTCCAGCTTGTCCTCCTTGGAGTCGATGATGACCATCTTGTTGGCCATGTTGGCCGCCACCTGGAAGTAGCGTCCCGACGCGTCGAACCCTCCGTCGTGCAGGAACGGTGCGGCGTCCATCATGATGACCTTGAGATTGTTCAGATCGGAATAGTCCACACTCCAGACCTGCCCCGTTTCCTTGACGCTCACCAGCCATTCGGGCTTGAAGTGATTGGCCACGATGGAGGCCACGCGCGGCTCGGGATGGTAGGTGCCGTCGGTCACCGTGTAGCCGCGGGTGCTCACCAGCTTCTTGGGCTCCAGGGTGAGCCCGTCCAGGATGGCGATGTGCGGCGGCCAGTAGCAGCCCACGATGGCCAGCTTGTCCTCATAGCCCTTGTACTTGGACACGTCGATGGAACGGGCGTCCGAGCAGGGTTTGACCTCGGCCACCACGCCGGGCTCCTTCATGTAGAGATCGATGAGGGTGGCCTTGCCGTCGCGGCCGATGGCCAGGAAGTACCGCCCGGAGGACGAGGAACGCAGGATGTGCACGGCATAGCCCGTGGGCACGATGCTGATGATCTTCTTGGAATCACCGTCGATGATCGCCACCTTGCCGGCATCGCGCAGCACCACGCCGAACAGGTTCTGCACGTCGTAATCGTGCTCCGGCTTGCTGGGCCGCTGCTCCGGAGGCACCAGCACCTTCCAACTCTTGCGGATGTCGCCCAGGGAACGCTCCGGAGGCTGCGGCGGCTCCATCTGAATGTACTTGGCCATGAGCGTGGTTTCTTCCTTGCTCATGATGCCGTCCTTGCCCCAGGAGGGCATGCCGCCCGGCGTGCCGTTGAAGATGATGGCCTCCAGGGCCGCGGTGCCGAATTTCTTCATGCGCTCGGGCTCCAGGCTGGGGCCGGTGGCACCCTTGCGCAGCGTGCCGTGACAACCCGCGCAGCGGTCGAAGTACACCTGCTGGGCCTTGGCGAACTCCTCGTCGCTCAACAGCTTCTTCTCGCCCGCCTGGGCCGCGGTGGCGCCCAGCGCCGCCGTGACCGCGGCGCTCAGGGCCGCGTTGCGAATGATGGTCTTGTGACTGCTCTTCATGACGATCCTCCCCGATCTGGAGACATTGGCTACGGAAAAGGGCCGCCGGCCGAAGCCGGCGGCCCGGGCTCGGTGTCAGGCCGCGGCGGGCGCGGCCTGCGCGCCGGCTTGCGCCTGTTCGCTCTCGTGACCGACCTGGGTGGCCGTTCGGGTCTCTCCGGCGCCGATGGCGAGCAGATCCCACACCAGCAGCAGGTACCCTGCGGCCGTCACCCAGCCGAAGATCTGCCTCCACCACATGGCCTGCATGAACCACGGGTGAGTCTGCGCCTTGAAGTACCCGGCCCAGGTGGAGCCCTCGATGGCCCGCTCGATGAACGACTGTTCGTAACCGGCGATGAGCAGCGACATGGTCATGCCCAGCACGCCGATGCTGAGCAGGGCCAGGGCCCATTTCCATCGCCACGCCCCCGCGATGCCGGCCGACATATAGACGTTGCCCCGCCATTGCTGCGCGGCCAGGTAGAAGAAGGCGATGTTGATGGTGGCGTAGGCGCCGAAGAAGGCCAGGTGCCCGTGCGACGGCGTCCACTGGGTACCGTGGGTGTACAGATTGATCTGGGGCAGCGTATGCATGAAGCCCCACACCCCGGCGCCCAGGAAGTTGCCGAAGGCATGCGCGATCAACCACGCCAAGGCCGGATGGTTGGAGCTCTTGAGCTCGTGCTTGCCCGCGTCATAGAGCGAATGCACCACCATGGCCACCAGCGGGATCGGCTCCAGGGCCGAGAAAAACCCACCGATCTCGAACCAGTAGTCCGGCGTGCCGATCCAGAAATAGTGATGCCCCAGCCCCAGGATGCCCGAGCCGAACATCAGGGCCACCTCGATATACAGCCAGGTCTGGACGATGCGCCGCGACACGCCCAGGGTCTTCATCAGCCCCCAGGCCATGATGGCGCCCACCAGCACCTCCCAGGTGGCCTCCACCCACAGGTGGATCACCCACCACCACCAGTACTGGTCCACCGAGATATTGGGGGTGAAGAACATGCCGGCCAGATACAGGCCCGCCAGGGCGAGCAGATCGAGTGCGATCACGCCGCCGATGCCCGTGAACCGCCCCTTCATGAAGGTGGCCAGCACGTTGAAATAGAACACCAGCACCACCACAACGATGCCGATGTCGGCCCACCGCGGCGCCTCGATGTACTCTCGACCCTCGTTGATGAACCAGATGGTCTTGATGTCACCCGGCCCGTACTGCACGAACAGATACACGAGCACCACCACGGCGACGGCCAGCGTCAGGACCCAGAAGGCGATCTCGCCCAGCTTGAGCCCCACCACCGGGTGCCGGGCCTCGTCCTCCATCAGCCAGTAGACGCTGCCGAGAAAGCCGTAGAGCATCCACACCACCATGGCGTTGATGTGGACCATGCGGTTGACGTTGAAATCCAGGACCCCATACAGGAAGTCGGGCTTGAGATATTGCAGACCGGCCAGCAGCCCGAACAGGATCTGGGCACCGAACAGGATCAACGCCACCGTGAAATACTTGACGGCGAGGCGCTGACCCCCGGTCAGATTGCTGGAATCGAGAACTCCGACGCGGGTCATCATTCACCTCCCTGCGCGATCGACTTGAAGTTGTAGGGGAATCCATTGGTGTCGATGGCCGACATCCACTTGAGATAGGCGATGACGGCCTTGGCCTCCTCCTCGGTGAGATGGAGGTTCGGCATCCTGCGGCCCGTGCCGAAGGTGCGCGCATTGTTGGTCGGATCCATCAGGAACTGGAGCATGAGCTGCTCGCGGATGGTCGCCGCCCCCCAGGCCGGATCCAGCCAGGCCTTGGTGAGGTCTGGCGCGAAATAGGCGCCGTTGCCCAGCAGGGTGTGACAGTTCATGCAGTTGCGTCCCTGGATGGTGAGCTTGCCCTTGCGCACCAGGGCGGCAGCCTCCTCCTCGGAGAGCTTTTTGCCGAACAAGGGCTCTTCGGGTCCGATCTTCGGCACCTGGTAACCCCGCGCTTCGTCGGGCGCATAGCTGATGCGGTGATTGATGACGCTGTAGTCCGGCACCCGGGCGGAGCCGGCCATGATCTGCTTCATGGTGTCGAAGGTCAGCCAGATCAGGATGACGAAACTCAGGGCGGTCACGAAGATGGCCGTCTTGGCCCAGAACCCTTCGCGCGCCCACCAAGGTGTGGCTTCCATAGAGACCCCTCCTGTCATAAATTGTCCAGTCGCAACGAATCCTTAGTTCTGCGGTCAGATCAGGC
The DNA here is from genome assembly GCA_026984215.1 of Gammaproteobacteria bacterium. Classification (GTDB taxonomy): domain Bacteria; phylum Pseudomonadota; class Gammaproteobacteria; order JAJDOJ01; family JAJDOJ01; genus JALVEU01. The sequence goes on from JALSSO010000026.1 coordinate 4,747, forward strand.
CCGGCGCGGGGGAACGGCCTTGGCGGACCGCGGATCCCCCTCGCCTTGGGCGGGCTCGGCGTGCGTTCCCTCGCACAGGTGCCAGATGGCGTGCGGCGCCACGAGATAACCCACCAGCATCGCGACCACCAGCCAGGTCCAGAACCCGGTCAGATGGGTGGCGTCGGCGAGCGTGAGCACGGAGACGACCAGCACCGCATAGGCCGCGTAACCCCACCACACCAGCTTCGGACGCCCGTGCAACCGCCCCCAGGCGAAGAGCATCGCGTACAGGGCCCCGAACAGGATGACCATGGCCGCCGAAAAGAAGGTGATGAAGAAGTCGTGAAGCTCGACCGGTTGCAGCATGTCGTCGCGGGTCCTCCGTGGTCGTTCCATGCCCGAGTGGATACAACGACTCGCACGCCGCCTGTGGAATCGGCGGGGCACTCCGCCAAGGGACGTCAGTTTCACCATCAGGGCCTTCGGGGGGCCTTGATTTCGGTCATGGTTTACCGGCAACCGGGAATGCGAGGTTGACTCAGGTCAAAAGCCCCCGCGAAAGGGGTTGCCCAGCCCGGAAAAATCTTGGGAGGTCGCATACATGAAGCGTACACCGACGGCCCTGGCCGCCTTCCTCGAAGCCGGGTTCCGCCCCTTCTTCCTCGCGGCCACGCTGGGCGGCATCGCCCTGGTCCTCGTGTGGGGCCTGGAGTACGGGTTCTCGGGCGCCAGCCCCAGAACCGGGCTGCACCCGGTCGTCTGGCACGGGCACGAGATGCTGATGGGCTACACGGCCGCGGTGGTCGCCGGGTTCCTGCTCACCGCGGTGTCCAACTGGACGGGCCGGACCACGCTGACGGGGCCGTGGCTGGGGACGCTCGCGGCGGTGTGGCTGGCGGCGCGGATCGCCCTACTGCTGCCCGGGGAGGGACACTGGCCGGCGTTCGCCTTGGAAACCCTGTTCTTCCTGGGACTCAGCGTGGCCCTGCTCCGCCCGGTGATCGCCGCAAAGCGCTGGAGCGACCTGGAAGTGCTGGCCAAGGTGCCGACCCTGTGGGTGGCCGGGCTTCTGATCCACCTCGGTGCCGCGGGGATACTGAACGAGGGTATCCGTTGGGGGTTGTACACCGCGCTCTACACCGTGGTCGGGCTCATCATGGTCATCGGCCGACGGGTGATTCCCTTCTTCATCGAGCGGGGCACCGGGGGCCGGCTGACCTGGCGACCCCCCCGCTGGCAGGAGCTGATGGGGCTCGTGGTTTTCCTGGCCTTCTGGATCCTGGACGCATTCACGCGTGAGAAGGCGGCTGTGGCCCTGACCGCCGCCGTCCTGGTGGTGATCCACGGCATCCGCCTGCTCGCCTGGCATCACCGGGCCCTGTGGTCACGCCCGATGGTCTGGGTCCTCTACCTGGGCTATACCTGGATCGTCGCCGCCTTCGCGCTCAAGGCGGCCGGCTGGTGGTGGCCGCAGGCCGACGCGTTGGCCCTGCACGCCTTCGCCTACGGCGGCATCGGGCTGCTGACCATGGGCATGATGGTGCGGGTCACCCTGGGGCACACGGGGCGCAATCCCAACGCGCCGCCCCGTGGTGTGAGCTGGATCTTCTTGCCGCTGGCCCTGGGCGCGCTGGTCCGTGTCGCGCTGCCGCTGCTCGCCCCGGACCGGTACCCGCTGTGGGTCCTCGCCTCGGCGGGGCTGTGGCTGAGCGGCCTGCTGGCGCTGGCCACGATCTGCCTCCCCATGTGGATCCGCCCATCCGTTCCGCCACGCGGCATCCCCTTGCGTCACTGAACCGGCGCGCCAACGCCCCGCTTCCACGTCCTGAAAACCGACCGGATCGGCTTTTTTACAAACCCGTTGAAAAGCGGGCGACCGCCTCCATCTCCTGGGTGGTGCGCGCCGACGGTGCGTCACTGCGCATAACGAAAAACCGATGTTCAAGGAGAAAGACATGAAACACCTGCAACCGACCCATCCCTGGCTGGCGGCGGTACTGGCCTGCGCATTACTCGCCGGCGGCGCGGCCGCCGCGGAGAACAAAGCCGATGCGGAGCCGGCCCCGCAGGCCGCCGCAAAGGCGCAGCACCCTCACGAGGCCCAGTCCCCTGACAAAGCCGCCGAAAAACCGCAAAGCGGGGATCAGACCCGTGGCAAGGCGGCCGAGGAGCGGGCCAAGATCGTCGAGGAGGCGGTCACCGCCCTGGCCCGGACCAATACCGCCCTGCGCGCCTTGGACGCCGGGGACACGAACAAGGCGCTGGAGGATCTCGCGGTGGCCGTGGGCAAGCTGGAGTTGATCGTGGCCGCGCATCCGGACATGGCCCTCGCGCCGGTGGACGTGCGGGTCATCACCCAGGACCTGGTCGCCACCCCCGCGGACGTGAAAAAGGCGGTCAAGCAGGCCGAGGACCTGTTGGAGGACGGTCGCGTGCAGGACGCCCGCGCGATCCTGCGGGATCTCGGCAGCGAGGTGATCGTGCGCGTGGTGAATATTCCGCTGGCCACCTACCCGGATGCCATCAAAGCCGTCGCTCCGCTGATCCAGTCCGGCAAGATCGCCGAGGCCAAGCAGGCCCTGGTGGCCGCGCTGGGTACGCTGGTGGTCGTGGACAATGTGATCCCGCTGCCCGTGATGCGGGCCGAGCGCGCCCTCGACGAAGCCAAGACCCTGGCCGCAACCAAGCAACGCGATGATGAGCAAAACAAACGCTTGTCGAAACTTCTGCAGTACGCCCGCGAGCAGCTGGAGTTGGCCGAGGCACTCGGCTACGGCGACGAAAAGGCCTTTGCTCCCTTGCTGAAGACCATCCGGGAGATCGAGAAAAACACCGCCGGTGGAGGCACCGAGGAGGGCCTCTTCGACCGGATCAAGAAGGAGTTCGAGAAACTCCGCGCCAAGCTGTGACTTCGCCTGCCTTCAGGCACGGGTCCCGGGGGCCGGATTCCGCCCCCCGGGCCTCCTCATGACCCTGCTCGGCATCTGACACCGGCCGACTGCAGGGTTACCATTACCCCTCATGAACGAGGGGATTGTCGCCTTCATCCGATCGCTGGCGGGCAGCCTTCGGGACCTGACGCCGATCATCCTCGTCATCGGCTTCTTCCAGGTGGTCGTGTTGCAACAACCCCTACCCGAGTTCGGCAGGGTGTTCCTGGGCACCGGCCTGGTGGTGCTGGGACTGACGTTCTTCACATACGGCCTGGAGATGGGCCTCTTTCCCCTCGGGGAGTCACTGGCCTTCAATTTCGCGGCCAAGGGCAATCTGGCATGGCTTCTGGCCTTCGCCTTCGCGCTCGGCTTCGGCACCACGGTGGCCGAGCCGGCGTTGATCGCCGTGGCCGAGGAAGCCGCCGAGGTCGCCGCCCACGGGGGGATCGTTTCCAATGAGCCGGAAGCGCTCGAACGGTACGCGGACAACCTGCGCTATACCGTGGCCCTGGCCGTGGGCCTGGCAATCGTGCTCGGCGTCTACCGCATCATTCGGGGCTGGGCCATCCACTGGTTCATCATCTCGGGCTACGTGCTCGTGGTCCTCATGACCGCCTTCGCGCCCCGCTCCATCATCGGCATCGCCTACGACTCCGGCGGCGTCACCACCTCGACCATCACGGTGCCCCTGGTCACGGCCCTGGGGGTGGGACTGGCCTCCAGCATCGAGGGCCGCAACCCCATGGTGGAGGGGTTCGGACTCATCGCCTTCGCCTCCCTCACGCCCATGCTGTTCGTCATGGGGTTCGGCATGGTGATGCACGCATGACGGAAACCCTGGGCAAGCTGGCCTACACCGTGGGTGCCACACTCTGGGACGTGCTGCCCATCGCTGCCATCCTGCTCGCGTTCCAATTCGCCGTGCTGCGCCGGCCCCTGCCCGACCCCAAGCGCATCCTGTGGGGCTTCGGCTTCGTGTTGTTGGGCTTGGCCTTGTTTCTCGAAGGGCTGGAGCTGGCCCTGTTTCCGCTGGGCCGGTCCATGGCCCTGCAACTGACCGATCCAGACTTCCTGTCCGAAGCGGTGGGCCCGGCCGGCCCGGAACACCACTGGAGCCACTATTACTGGGTCTATCTGTTCGGCGCGGCCATCGGGTTCGCCACCACGGTGGCCGAGCCGGCGCTGATCGCCGTCGCGCTCAAGGCCGAGGAGGTCTCAGGGGGGGCCATCGGCGCCTTCGGGCTGCGCATCGCCGTGGCCCTGGGCGTGGCCATCGGCATCGCATTGGGCACCTGGCGTATCGTGACCGGTTACCCGTTGTACTGGTTCATCATCGCCGGTTACATCGTCGTCGTGATGCAGACCCTGTTTGCACCACGCATCATCGTTCCGCTGGCCTACGACTCCGGCGGCGTGACCACCTCCACGGTCACCGTCCCCATGGTCACCGCGCTGGGACTGGGCCTGGCCACGCACATCCCGGATCGCGACCCGCTGCTGGACGGCTTCGGACTGATCGCCTTCGCCAGTCTGTTTCCGATGATGACGGTCATGGCCTATGCACAACTTTCACAGTGGTTCGCACGCAGGAAACCGAGCTGAGGGACACCCATGCACTTCAAGCTGATCATCGCCCTGGTGGACGACACCAAGACCAATGCCGTGGTCGAGGCGGCGCGCTCGGCGGGGGCCACCGGCGCCACCGTGATCACCAGCGCCCGTGGCCAGGGGCTGGCGCGCCCCCGGACCTTCTTCGGGCTCACGCTGGAAACCCAGCGTGACGTGGTGTTCTTCCTGGTGGAGGAACACCTCTCGCGCACGATCCTGGAGACCATCTGCCGGGTGGGCGAGATGGACGAGAGCGAAGGCACGGGGATCGCCTTCCAGATCGACGTGGAGGACGCCGTGGGCGTGAGCACCCAGATCCGGACCCTGGTGCAGAGAGTCGAGGAGGCGTTGTGATGACCCAACGCAAGATCGTCCGCGTGCGCGACGTGATGAAACAGGACTTCGACCTGGTCGACGGCAAAGAGACGGTGCTCGACGCCCTGCGGCGCATGCGGCACCGCGAGGCCCGCGCGCTCATCGTGGACAAGCGCGACGAAGACGACGAGTACGGCATCGTGCTGCTGGCCGACATCGCCAAGAAGGTGCTGGCGCGCGACCGCGCCCCCCAACGGGTCAACATCTACGAGATCATGGCCAAGCCGGCACTGAGCGTGCATGCCGACATGGACATCCGCTATTGCGCGCGCCTGTTCGAGAATTTCGGCATCCAGCGAGCCCCGGTGATGGAGGGCCGCCGGCTGGTGGGCGTGGTCAGCTACAACGACATGGTGCTCAAGGGCCTGGAGGGGCTGGTGGAGGAAGGCCACTGCGGCAGCCAGACCGAATGAACCCGGAGCACCATCCTGCAAAACACCGTGGCAAGGACCCGGCCGACTCAGTCCCGAACGTGCCGGTCGGCCTCTTCGGCCAGGGCCTGGAGGGCGGGGCTGACACGGACCTCGTAGGGGGGCGCTGGGGCGAGCCCGCGCAGGGGCTCGGGCAGCATCCGCAGCTGCTCGCGTAGCCGCACGCGGATCACCTCGAGAGACTCGGGCGCCTCGAGGCGGCGGCCGTTGCGCATCACCTCGCGCAGCAGCGCACGGCCCGGCTGGGGGTCGCCCTGCACGGTGAGCACGTCGTGGTGGAACAGGCCATCGCGAACCTGCCGCCAGACCTGCTTGCGCCCCGGCCACGTGGCCTTGCCCTCGGAACGCTTGCGCCGGGGGACTCCGGCGTATTCCTCGAGCTTGTAGGCGCAGTCCAGATAAGGCCGGTCGGCCGAGGTGTCCAGCAGCGTCCCCACGCCGAACCCGTCGATGGGCGCGCCGGCGCCCAACAGCGCCGCGAGCCGATGCTCGTCCAGGCTCCCGCTGGAGAAGATGGTCACGTGCCCGCATCCACCTTCGTCCAGGATACGCCGCACGTTTCCGGCGTGCCGTTCCAGATCCCCGCTGTCGATGCGCACGCCGCGGATGCGGATCCCCTCGGCGGCCAGCTCCCGTTGCAAGCGCACCACCTTGTGCGCCGCGCGCTCGGTGTCGTAGGTGTCGATGAGCAACACCACGTTGTCCGGCTGCGCGCGGGCGAAGTCGCGGAAGGCCTCGGTCTCGCTGTCGTGGGCCTGCACGAAGGAGTGGGCCATGGTGCCGAATACCGGGATGCCGAAACGGGCCCCCGCCGAGACCGTGGCCGTGCCGGAGAAACCCGCGATCCAGGCCGCCCGCGCCGCATACAGCGCCGCCTCCGCGCCGTGTGCCCGCCGCATCCCGAAATCCACCAGCAGTTTTCCCGGTGCCGCCAGCACGCAGCGCACCGCCTTGGAGGCGATGAGGCTCTGGAAATGCAGGAGGTTGATCAGCCGAGACTCCACCAGCTGCGCCTGGGGCAACGGCGCCACCACGCGCAGGATCGGCTCGTCCTGGAAGACCACGGTGCCTTCGGGCACCGCCCAGACGCTCCCCGTGAAACGCAGCTTTTCCAGCCACCGCAACAGGTCCGGGCGAAAACGGCCGGTTCCCCGCAGCCAGTCGATCTCTTCCTCGGAAAACGACAGGCCCTCGAGATACTCCAGGGCCTGCTCCAGGCCGGCGGCGACCAGGAAGTTGCGTTCCCGCGGCAGCTTGCGCACGAAGAACTCGAACACCGCCGGGGCCTGCATGTCCCGGGCCAGGTAGCCCTGGATCATGGTGAGCTGATAGAGATCGGTCAGCAGGGGGCTTGTCAGCGAAACCGGCATCGTCCTATGGTCGGGCCTGGAGCGTCTACGCAGCGCACAGTGTACAGCCCACCCGAACCTCGCGGAATGCGGCCTTGTCCAACTCATTGGGAGCACCTGGAGCACGGCGCGGACATCGGCGTACGCGGCTGCGGCCCGGGGTTGGAGGCCGCCTTCGAGCAGGCCGGCGTGGCGCTCACCGCCATCGTCTGCCCTCCGGACCGCGTCCATGAGTCCGCCACCGTGACGGTCGATTGCGAGGCGGCGGAGCGGGAGCTCCTGTTCTTCCGATGGCTCAACGCGGTGATCTACGAGATGGACACCCGCCGCATGCTGTTCCGCCGCTACCGCGTCACCCTCCGGGACCACCGCCTGAGCGCCACCCTGCACGGGGAGCCCGTGGACCCGGCTCGGCACCGGCCCGCCGTCGAGCCCAAGGGCGCCACCTTCACCGCGCTGCGGGTGGCGCAAGACGCCGCCGGCTGTTGGTGCGCCCAGTGTGTCATCGACGTCTGAGTGAAACCGGCCCATCTGGATCGACATGGAACTCAACGAACTCGAACCCCTCGACGAGACCACCTGGAGGTACGCGCCCAGGGGCGCCATGCGCGTGCCCGTGATCCTGTACGCCCAGCGCGGGCTGGTCGAGGCCATGGACCAGAAGGTGCTGGAACAGGCGGCCAACGTGTCCACCCTGCCCGGCGTGGTCGGCGCCGTCTACGTGATGCCGGACGGCCACTGGGGCTACGGATTCCCCATCGGCGGCGTGGCGGCATTCGACCCGGACCGCGACGGCGTGGTCTCGGCGGGGGGTGTCGGCTTCGACATCTCCTGCGGGGTACGCACCCTCACCACCGGGTTGCGTGCCGAGGCGTTGGCCGACAACGGTACGCGCGAGCGGCTGGCCGACGCCTTGTTCGCCCATATCCCCGCCGGTGTCGGCAGCCGTGGGCGCATCCGCCTGAGCGACGCGGAAATGGACGACATGCTCGCCGGCGGCGCGCGCTGGGCGGTGGCAATGGGTTGGGGCCAGCCTGCCGACCTGGAGCGCATCGAGGAGGGCGGATGCATGGCCGGCGCACGCCCGGACTACGTCTCACCGCGGGCCCGGGAACGGCAGCGACGCGAGATGGGCACCCTGGGCTCGGGCAACCACTATCTCGAAGTGCAGGTGGTGGACACCGTCTACGACCCGAACACCGCCGCCCGGTTCGGCCTGTCCACGGGGGACGTGGTGGTCTCCATCCACTCCGGCTCCCGCGGGCTCGGACACCAGATCGGCACCGAGGCCCTGGCCGAGATGTGGCTGGCCGCCCGCGCCCACGGCATCACGCTGCCCGACCGGGAGCTGGCCTGCGCGCCGATCCGCTCCGAGACCGGCGAGCGCTATCTCGGTGCCATGCGCGCGGCGATCAATTGCGCCCTGGCCAACCGGCAGATCCTCACGCACCTGGCCCGGGAGGTGTTCGCCGAATCGTTTCCCGCAGCCCGCCTGGAACTGGTCTACGACGTATCGCACAACACCTGCAAGGCGGAAAACCACCGCCTGGACGGTCAGGAACGCCGCCTCTACGTGCACCGCAAGGGCGCCACGCGCGCCTTCCCGCCCGGCCATCCCGACATCCCGGCGGTCTACCGCGATCTCGGCCAGCCGGTGCTCATCGGGGGCACCATGGGCACCGCCTCGTACGTGCTGGCCGGCAGCCCGGGCAACGAGCGGCGCTCGTTCTCCTCGGCCTGCCACGGCGCCGGACGGGCCATGAGCCGCAGACAGGCCACCCGCCAATGGAAGGGGGCCGAGCTGATCCGCCGACTCCAGGCCGAAGGGGTGCACGTGCGCAGCCCCTCGGCGCGCGGGGTCGCCGAGGAGGCCCCGGGCGCCTACAAGGACGTGGACGCGGTGGTGGAATCCGCCGAGGCGGCAGGGCTCGCCCGCAAGGTGGCGCGCCTGCGCCCGCTGGTCTGCATCAAGGGCTGAACGACACGCCCGACCCGTCCGCGACCTGTGGCGCCCATCCGCCGGCCCGTGCGCCCGTCCGTCGTCCCGCCCGATCGGGGCGCCGAAACCCTTTGACCTGAATCAAACCCGCCCTCCCCGAGTTGGGCAAAGGTATGCGGGAGGAGGTCACGCCTGTGGCACTGTTCCCCGACCGCTGCACGGCCGGAGCCCTGCTCTCGGCGCAGCTCGCCCCGTATGCAGACCACCCGGGCACGATGATTCTGGCGCTGCCGCCCGGCGGGGTCCCCGTGGCCCATCGCGTGGCCACGCGGCTCGGGCTGCCGCTCGACCTGTTCATCGTGCGCAAACTGCGCGCACCGGGCGCGCTGGGTATGACCATGGGCGCGGTCACTTCGGGAGGGGTGCGCATCATCAACCACGACATCGTACGCATGCTGGGGATCCCGCAGTTCCTCCTGGAGGCGGTCGAAGCCGAGGAACGGGCCCGGCTCGAAGCGGTGGAAAAGAAACTGCGGGGCGACTGGCCGCCGCCCGAGATTCCGGGCCGGTGCGTGCTCGTCGTGGACGAAGGAATGTCCACCGGCGCAACCATGCACTGGGCCGTGAAGGCGCTGCGCCGACTGGGCGCAAAGACCGTGATCGCGGCCGCGCCCGCCGCCTCACGCAACGCCATGGAACTCGTGCAGGACAGCGTCGATACCCTCGTGGTGCTCGAAACACCCGACCCCTATATCAGCACCGCCCGGTGGTACGAAACCTTCGATCCCGTGGGCGAGGGTGAGATCGTGCACCTGTTGGAGAATGCGGCGGTCACCTTCTGCCGCGGCGGGCGCTCCGCCCACGTGCATTGAACCGATGGCGGACATCGCACACGGATGCCAGGCGAGCCCGGGGCAACCGGCCGGTCGTTCGAGACCCGCCGAGGCTGACGCGAGGACACCCGGCCGTGCCCACTGACCCCCCCGAGACCCAGCGTGGGGGCTTGCGCAATCCCGGAAACGGAAACCCCCCGCCGCTGCGCCCGCAGATCGACTTCGAGGGCATTCCCCGGTCGGATCGCGTGGCTGGCCTGATCGAGGCCGAGTGCCAGGCGTTGGGCACCGAATTCTCCGCCATCACCCAGTGTCGCGCGATCGTGCACGCGAGCCCCGCAGGCAGCGGCAAGGCCTGTACGTATCTTCTGCGTATAGAGGTCGATGCCGGCGGACGTCGGTTCTTCGTCGAGCAACCCTGTCACGCACCGCACAGCCGACAGATGCGCGCACTGGTGGCCCGGGCATTCACCACCCTGCGCCGGCGGCTGCGCACTTCCGGAAACGGTCACTGAGCATCCCGCCGGCATGCTCTATACTGGCCGCCCGTGGTAACGGCGAGATCCCACCCATGGCCGAGATCAACGCCTTTTCGCAGCTTCTCACCGCCCTGCACCAGGATCATCTGGACATCCAGGACGTGCTCCAGGTGATCGAACGGGAGCTGGAGCACATGCAGTCCGGTCGGGAAGAAGGTGACCTCCTGCTCCTGGCCGACTGCGCGGAATACCTGCACGAGTACGCCAATCTGGTGCATCACGCCGGCGAGGACGTGCTGTTCGACGCGCTGGCCGCGCATCTGCCGGAACTGTCTCCCACGGTCGCCGCCCTTCATGAGGAACACCGGCGGCTGCGCGGCCTGACCGAGGCACTGCGCGAGGCGCTCGCCTGCGTGGAATCCGACACGCCCTGCGACCGCGGGACCCTGCTGGCCCTGCTACGCGAGTACCTCGACGTCCAGCGCGCCCACCTGGAAACCGAGGAGCGGGACCTCTACCCCGCCGCCGCGGCCTGGTCGCAGGCGCAGCCCCGCCCGCTGCCGCGGACGGCGGGTACGGATCCGCTGCTGTCCGAACAGACCCGGGGCCGGTATCGCGCCCTGCACGACCACATCACGGGCCGGATCCGCCCGGCCCGAGGAGGGTGACGCCCGGCGACGCTCAGGGCTGATGCCGTATGCGCAGGTTGAGCTCGCGCAGTTGGGCCTCGGTGACCGGGGCCGGCGCGTCGGTGAGGGGGCAGTGCGCCGTCTGCGTCTTGGGGAAGGCCATGACGTCGCGAATCGAGCGGCTGCCCGTCATCAGCATCACCAGGCGGTCCAGGCCGAAGGCGATGCCGCCGTGGGGCGGGCATCCGTAGCGCAGCGCCCGCAGCAGGAAGCCGAACTGGGCCTCGGCCGTCTCCGGGCCGATGCCCAGAATCCGGAACACGGCCTCCTGCATTTCGGAGCGGTGGATACGGATGGAGCCCCCGCCCACCTCCACGCCGTTGAGCACCACGTCGTAGGCCCGCGAGCGGGCTTCGCCGGGAGCGGCCTCCAGCGCCGCCGGATCCTCCACGGCCGGGGCCGTGAAGGGATGATGCAGGGCGGCCCAGCGCTTCTCACGCGCGTCCCATTCGAACATGGGGAAGTCCACCACCCACAGCGCACGCCAGCCCTCGGCCACCAGACCCCGGTCCTCGCCCAGGCGCACCCGCAGAGCACCCAGTGCCTCGTTGACCACCGCGGCCCGATCGGCCCCGAAGAACAGGATGTCCCCGGTCTGTGCCCCGGTGCGTTCCAGCAAGGACTCGACCACCGCATCGGGCAGGAACTTGAGGATGGGCGACTGCAGCCCTTCCCGGCCCCGCCCGCGGTCGTTGACCTTGATGTAGGCCAGCCCCTTGGCTCCGTAGCGGCCCACGAAGGCCGTGTAGTCGTCGATCTCCTTGCGGGACAACGCCGCGCCGCCCGGCAGGCGGAGCACCGCCACCCGGCCGCGCGGGTCGTTGGCCGGCCCGGCGAACACCTTGAACTCCACGGCCCGCATGGCCTCGGTCATGTCCACCAGCTCCAGCGGGATGCGCAGGTCCGGCCGGTCGGTGCCGAAGCGCCGCATGGCCTCGTCATAGGCCATGCGCGGGAAGGGATCGGGCAGCTCCACCTCCAGCACCTCGCGGAACAGCGCGCGCAGCATGGTCTCCATCAGCGCCATGATCCCGTCCTCGTCCATGAACGAGGTCTCCACGTCGAGCTGCGTGAACTCGGGCTGGCGGTCGGCACGCAGGTCCTCGTCGCGGAAACAGCGCACGATCTGGTAGTAACGGTCCATGCCGCCCATCATGAGCAGTTGCTTGAACAACTGCGGCGACTGGGGCAGCGCGTAGAAGGCGCCCGGATGGAGTCGACTCGGCACCAGGAAGTCCCGCGCCCCCTCCGGCGTGGCGCGGGTGAGCATGGGGGTCTCGATGTCCACGAACCCGTGCTCGTCCAGGAACCGACGCATGGCGCGGGTGACTCGAGCGCGCATCAACAGGTTGCGCTGCATCGTGGGCCGGCGCAGGTCGATGTAGCGGTGACGCAGGCGGTGCTCCTCGCCCACGTCGTCCTCGTCGAGCTGGAACGGAGGCGTCTGGGCGGCATTGAGCACTTCCACCTCGTGGCCCAGCACCTCGATGCGGCCGGTGGCCAGGTCCGGGTTCTCGGTGCCCTCGGGGCGACGCCGCACCCGTCCGCGCACCCGCAGCACGTATTCGTTGCGCACCCGGTCGGCGACGGCGAACGGTTCGGGTCGGTCCGGATCGAACACCACCTGCACCAGGCCCGAACGATCGCGCAGGTCGATGAAGATCACGCCGCCGTGGTCGCGGCGCCGGTTCACCCAGCCGCAGACGGCCACCTCTTCGTCCAGGTGGGCCGTGTCGAGCTCACCACAGTAATGGGTACGCATGGGCATCGAGTCCTGTTGCCGGCGCGCCGGACGGCGCGGGAAAGGCGGGGATGTTACGAAGGGGGCAGAGCGGGCGCAACCGGCCCGGCCATGCATCGGAAGGAACGATTCGCCCCGCTCAGGCCGAGGCCGCCTTGGCCGGCTGGTCTTTCTTGGCCTTGCCGTCGGTCTTGGCCTTGGAAGCGGATTTCTCCCCGGACGAGGACTCGGCGAGGTTGCGCTGGTTACCGCTCTTGAAGTCGGTCTCGTACCAGCCGCTGCCCTTGAGCCGGAAGGCCGCCGCCGAGACCAGCTTGCGCAGCCCCGGCGCCTCGCACTCGGGACAGTCCCGCAGGGGTTCGTCGCTGATCTTCTGGATCACCTCCAGCCGGTGTCCGCAGGCCTCACACTCGTATTCGTAGATCGGCATGAGATCCCTCCTCACAAACGATTAGCGTTCCATTATATTGGGTCCATGACCGCGAATACCAACAGCGCGCCCGAATCGGAGCGCACGGTCCTGATCACCGGCTGTTCCAGCGGAATCGGCCGTCGGGCGGCCGAGATGCTCGCCGCGCGCGGCTGGCGCGTGTTCGCCACGGCCCGCAAGGCGGACGACGTGCACCGCCTGGCCGCCGACGGCTTCGAGGCCCTGCGTCTGGACCTGGACGCGCCGGCGAGCATCGCCGAGGCGGTGGAGACCGTCATGGAACGCACCGGCGGGCGCCTGTACGCGCTGTTCAACAACGGCGCCTATGGTCAGCCGGGCGCAGTGGAGGACCTGTCGCGCGAGACCCTGCGCGCCCAGTTCGAGACCAACCTGTTCGGCTGGGTAGATCTCACCAACCGGGTGATCCCGCACATGCGCCGGGCCGGCCGCGGTCGGATCGTCAACAACAGCTCGGTGCTCGGGCTGATCGCCCTCCCCTTGCGTGGGGCCTACAATGCCAGCAAGTTCGCCCTGGAGGGGCTCACCGACACCCTGCGCCTGGAGCTGCACGGCAGCGGGATCCATGTGAGCCTCATCGAACCCGGTCCCATCGAGAGCCGCTTCCGCGCCAACGCCGTGCGCCACCTGCGCGAGCGGATCGACCTGGCGCGCAGCCCCTTCGCGCGTCAGTATCACGGCGCCCTGCGTCGGCTGGAACGCGCGGGTCCCGCGGCCCCGTTCACCCTGCCACCCGAGGCCGTGGTGCGCCGGCTGATCCATGCGCTGGAATCCCCCCGCCCGAAACCGCGCTACTACGTCACCACGCCGACCTACCTGTTCGCCATGCTGCGGCGGCTCCTGCCCACCCGGGCGCTGGACCGGATCCTGCGTGCGGTCTCGGCGCGGGAGAACGTCTGACCTGAGGCGCCGTTGCCCCGACCTCCGGCATCCCCGAGCGGGCCGGCCGGCATTAAACTGCCCATGGGCTGCAACAACAGGAAAATCACCGGCAGGAAGTCAGCGCCCCCCCATGCGGTTCGTCCATCTTCCTCTCACCCATGGCACGTCGCTGAACAAGGAGCTGCAAGCCCGCGGCATCCGGGACCATCCCCGTCAGCTCGTGCTGGCGTTCGTGACTCGTCCGGACGACGTGCGCGCGGCCCAGGAGACCCTCGCGGGGGCGTTTCGCGAGTCCCGGCTGCTCGGCGTCACGGCCGCGGGCGCGCTCGCCGGAGAGGGGATTCACGATCGGGGCACCTTGCTCGCGTTGCTCGAATTCGACTCCACCGACATCGAGATCACGTGGGCGGACCGCGGCCAGACGGACACGGATTTCGAGCTGGGCCGGCGCCTGGCCGAGGGGATCCTCGACCGGGGACCTCCGGATGCCGCCCTCCTGTGGATCTCCGATCTCGCCTGCAACGGGGATGCGATCCTGGGAGGGCTCGGCAGCGGCGGGATGCGCAGCCCCGCCTTCGGCGCGCTCGCCGCCGACGACCTGAGCTACCGGCGCACGGCCGTGTTCTCCCGGGATCGAATCCTGGAGCGGGGGGCCGCGGCGGTCGTGCTGCGGGGCGCCGGTCTGCGGATCCAAGGTTTCCACAGCCTCGACTGGGTGGCGCTGGGGCGCACCCTGCGGGTGACCTCGGCCCGTGACAGCCAGATCGAATCCCTGGATGGCATCCCGGCCCTCACCGTGCTCCAGCGCTACCTCGGGAAAAAGGCCCCGGACCGGTTCGTGCGGCTGTCCGCCCAGTTCCCCCTCATCGTGGAGCGCCGCGGACACGAGGTGGCGCGCAGGTGCGTCGGCGTTGCCGACGAAAGTGCCCTGCGTTTTTCCGGCAGTTTCAGCAACGGCGACCTGGTCCGCTTCGGGCTCGGGAATCTAGAGCAGGCATTGCAGTCGATCCGCACGGTCCAGCGCGACCTCGCCCAGTTGGCGCCCGAAGCCATTCTGCTACTGCCGTCGGCGGCGAGGCGCCGGCTGCTACGGGCCTGCAGCGAGCTGGAGGTGCACGGCTACCCGGACATCGCGCCCACGGCCGGGATGTTCGGCTACGGCCAGTTCTTCCATGACGGCAGCGGCAACGAATTCTCCAACAACCTCCTGCTGGCCGTGGGTCTCAGTGAGGGGGCGGGCGAGGGTCGGAACGGGCCCGGCCACAGGAGCTCGGTGGACTCCCGCCCTCCCCACGGCTCCACCACGCAGATGGAGTTGGAGGCGATCGCCCAGCTCGCCATCGCGGCCAACCAGGACCTGAAGCACCTCAACGACTCCCTGGAACAGCTGGCGACCACGGACCCGCTCACCGAGGTCTACAACCGGCGCAAGATCCAAGCCCTCTTGGACCAGGAACTGGCCCGCGTCCGGCGTTACGGCACGCGCAGCGCGCTCATCATGCTGGACCTGGACGACTTCAAACAGATCAACGATGCCTACGGGCACGACGTGGGCGACTTGATCCTGCGCTCGGTGACCACCGCCATCCGGGAGCAGTTACGCACGACCGACGCCATCGGCCGCTGGGGCGGCGAGGAGTTCCTCGTGCTGTGCCGTGGCACCCAACTGGCGGACGCCGCCCAGCTCGCCGAGCGCATTCGCCGCTGCGTGGAACGCGCCCACGAGGACACGGGCAACGAGATCACGTTGAGTCTGGGCGTCACCGAACTCGCCGGCACGGACACGCTGCACTCGCTGCTCAGTCGCGCCGACAAAGCCTTGTACGCGGCCAAGCACGGCGGCAAGAACGCCGTGCGGGCCATCCCACCTCCCGGCGAACCGTGACACCATGTCGGGATCACCCGCCGCGGGGCCGGGGGCATGTCGAATCGAACGCCCCGGGGGTTCGTCCAGCACGGCGCACGCCCAGCCGCTCATTGGGTCCTCCCTCTGCGGGCTTCCTTGATCGTTTCGTAGGCGGCGATGATGTGCTGGGTCTTCTCCTTGGCCAGGCGCATCATCTCGTCCGGGAGCCCCTGCGAGGCCAGCTTGTCGGGATGGTGCTGGCTGAGCAGCCGCCGGTAGGCCCGCTTGACCTCGGCATCGCTGGCGTCGGGCGACACCCCCAGGGTCTGATAGGCCGCCGCCAGCGAATCGTGCCCCTCACGCCGGGCGCCGGCGCCCGTGCGACGCTGCCCGCGCAACAGGGACTCCAGACCGCGCAGATCCTCATCCGACAGACCGAGCCGCTCGGCGATGCGCAGCAGCAGGCGACGTTCGGCCGGGTCGATCCGCCCATCGGCGAAGGCCACCTCCAGCTGCACCTCCAGGAAGAAACGGGCGAGCATGGGCTGAAAGCGGATCACGCCACGCAACACGTCCAGGGCCGCGTCCAGATCGAAGTCCGCGGACTTGCCCTCCCGGAAATAACCGATGGCGGCACGGCGCTGCTCGGGCGAGAGGTTCATGCGCGCCATGATCTGCTCGGCGGCCCGGATCTCCGCCTCGGACACCCGTCCGTCGGCCTTGCTGAGATGCCCCATCACGCGGAAGGTGGTGCGGAAGAACGTCTCCTGCAGCCTCGACAGCGCCTCAGCCACCGGCCGCACCACGGCCCGCGCCCGGTCGTACATGTGCCCGAGGAACACCCCCACCAACGCGCCGAGCCACCCGCCCAGGAGCCACCCGGCCAGGCCGCCGACGAGCTTGCCCGTCCAGGACTGGAAGCGGGCTGGAAGCAGGGAAGCGGGATTCATGAGAGCGGCGTGAGCCGGGTGACTCGGCTGGGCTGTGGGTGGCGATTTCGCCAGAGTATAAACCCGCGCGACCGGCTACTCCGAAACGGCCGATCCAACGCGTCGGCCGTGCTCCAGGTAGGCGGCGATTCCCTCGCACAGGCGTGCGGCCAACGCCGCCCGAAACCGGGCATCGCGCAGCCGCGCCGCCTGCACGGGATCGGACAACGTGGTCGGCTCCACGAGCACGGCCGGCACCGCCGTGCGGCGCAACACCACGAACCGAGCGCGTTTCACCCCACGGTCGCGCACACCCTCCAGGCCCGCGCCCCGCGGCCCCGCCAGGGCCTCATGGATGTGGCGCGCGAGCCGCTCCGATGCGGCCGCCCGCCACGCCTCGCGCAAGCGCCGTTGCAGACTCGCAAATCCCGCAAAGCGCGGCCACCGGCGCGGCCCCGGCATCTCCCACCGGCCCGGATCCGGCGCCGGGCCGGCATAGTAGACCTCCAGAACCGCCCCCCGTGGTCGCGGCAGCGCGTTGAGGTGCACCGAGACCAGCACGTCCGCACCGATCCGATCCGCCCAACGGGCCCGTTCGTCCAGAGAGCGGTACACGTCGGCGGTGCGCGAGAGGGCCACGCGCAGCCCCCGCCGCCGCAGGCAGCCCGCCAGCCCGCGGGCCAGCAGGAGGGTCCAGTGCTTTTCCGGCGTCCCGTCGGGGGCGATGGCGCCCGGGTCGCGCCCCCCGTGCCCGGGGTCGATGGCCACCAGCGCACCGGCAGGTCCGACCCCCGTCAGGGCCGCCAGCGAGCGCGGGACCGGATCGGCGCCCGCCTCGATCCAGGCCGCTTCCGGGGCGTGATGCGCGGGGTTCAGACGCAGCGCGGCCACCGCCGCGACCAGCACGAACGACACCGACACGGCCGTCGCCGCCCACCGGACCCCGCCACCCACGGTTCAGGATCCCGGCCGGCTCAGGTAGGGGAGCGGCCAGAACGGACCCACCCACTCCCGACGCCACCAGTGGCCGGTTCGCGTCCGCTCCCGGGCGTCGGTGAACCGGTACCGCCACAAGGTGCTGCGCAGGTAACGCGGTGGCGCGTCCGCAAAGGGGTTGTGTTCCAGCAGCGCCGTGACCTCGGGGGCGTTTTCCAGCAACCGCTCCAGGAAGGCGGCGTACCAGTCCAGGAACAGCGGCCCCATGGGCACGAACCACATCATCCAATCCAGTCTCGGCTGATGCGGGACGATGAACCGCGGCGCCTGGTCCAGCCGGTCCGGTCGGTAGCGGAACAGGTACGGCCGCCAGTGCCGCCCGTCCCGGGAACCCTCGATCACGACCTCCACCCGCTCGGTCTTCATGGTGGGGAAGACGTGGTACGGGTGGGCCAGATGCCAACCCCGCCACAGGCGCATGGCTTGCTCCAGCGGGCCGGGCAGCGGCGTGCTCCGAACCATGTGCCAGGCCTCCACGGCGGCCGCCGTCAGGAGCAGCACCGCCATCACGCCGAGGCTCCAGCGCCGCCACCTCCCACCGGGCGGGGTCGGAGAGACGTCGGCCGCCAGGCGCGCGGCCAACCCGACGGGCAGCACCCGGCGCACGGCCCGGTCGTCGAACAGGAACAGACACAGGGCCATGGACAAGAGATTGAAGAAGTTGTGATTGGAAGTGGCGAGAATGGCCGCTTGCATGCCCAGCGTGAGCCAGGCGGCGATGAACCGCGGCGTGCGCGACAAGAACATCATGAACGGGACCACGATCTCGATCACCAGACTGAAGAAGGTCAGCGCCTCGTGGACCGGCAGCGGGAACTGGTGAGCCACCCAGGAGCCTTCGTGCGGCAGCGGCTGGGTCTCGAAGTAATAGGCCAGCGCGGTGAGCCCCGCCCAGGACGGATCGCCGCTCAGCAGCTTGGACAGGCCGGAGAGGAAACGCAGTCGAAACAGCAGGATCTTGTAGAGCCAGATCACGACCCGTGCGCCACCGGGCAGGAAGATGGCCAGAAACCCCGCCTCCAGCAGCAGGTAGTCCCACTGGAAGTTCATGAAGATCTGACCCGCCTGGGCGAGCGAGAGATAGAGCAGCCACAGGGCCACCAGCACCGGCCGCAGCCAGCGCCCCAGGATCAGGAGCACGGCGAGGACACATCCGACCAGCGTGGCCCCCTGCAACATCCAGTCCGAGGCCGAGATCCAGAAGACCATGGGATGCAGGACCCAGGCCATCGCCCCGGACTCCGCCTCGAGCGCCACCTGATAGGCCCGCAAGGGGAGGATCCCGCCCTCGCCCACCAGGCCCAGGACCTGGACGCTCAGGGAGGCGAAGGCGGCGAGATAGATCGCCCCCAGCAAGCGCAGGAACAGGCCCGCCACCAAGCGGTATTCGTCCGCTGCGCCCGTTCCCGGCACGGCGGCGGCGGATACCGGCCTTGAATCGGCGTCCGCCGCGCCCAACGTAGGGGAAGGCACGCGATTCATCCCCGATCTGCGGGAACCAACCATCACAAAGAGGAGCACCCGACCATGACCATCATCGGCGTCCGCCAATTCGAGCAACTGTTCCGCAAGGCCGCGTCCCTGGACGTGGACAAGAACGACCTGCGCCGGCTGAGCGCATTCACGAACGACAAACTCCACGGCCTGCTGCTGCGGGGGCGGGCCAACGCCAAGGCCAACGGCCGGGACATCATACAGCCACAAGACCTGCCCATCACTCGCGGCTTGCAGGAATCCATCCACGCCTTCCGCTCCCTGGACGAGGCGCTGGAACTCAAACCCATCCTCGAGACCCTCGCCACCCTGCCCGAGATCGGGGCCGAATACAGTGACGAGGTGGAGTCGCGGCTGCCGGAGATCGTCGGCGGACTCGTGGTGGCGCTGGCCAAGACCTTCAAGATCCTGGACCCCGCGCTCAAGAATCCCCAGAGTGAGCACTGGGACAAGGCGCAGCGGATCTTCGACACCCTGATCTGAACGTGGACCGCGGGCGGGGCTCGGCGCCGGCGCCCCTGCGCCGAGCCCACGGCGCGCCGCTCAACGGCCCCGGCGCGGGCCCCGCTCGGCCGCCGCCAGGATGCCGCGCAGGATCTCCACCTCCCGGCTGCTCGGGCGGGCGCGGACGCACAGCCGCCGCAGACGCCGCATGAGCTGTTTCGGATTGTCCGGGTCGAGAAACTCCAGGGCGACGAGTACCCGTTCCAGGTGTGCGTAGAGATGTTCCAGCTCGGCGGCGCTGGCCGGCGGGTCCGGATCCTCGTAACGCGCCCCCCAGAGCACCCCACCCGCGGCCACGCGCAGTTCCCAGGCCATGAGCTGCACGGCGGCGGCGAGGTTCAGCGAGGCGAAGGCGGGGGCGCTCGGGATGCGTACCAGGGCGTGACAACGCTCCAGCTCGGCGTTGGTGAGCCCGGTCCGCTCGCGGCCGAACACCAGGGCCACCGCGCCCGATCCGGCGGCTTCCACCAGCCGCGCGGCGGCCTCGCGCGGATCCCATTCCGGCCAGCGCAGACTGCGCGCCCGCGCGCTGGTGCCCACCACGAGCCGAGACTCGGCAAGCGCCGCGTCGAGATCCGTCACCACCCGGGCCCCCCGCAGCACGTCGTCGGCCCCGGAGGCCCTAGCGGTGGCCTCCGGATCGGGGAAACGCGAAGGGGATACCAGCCAAAGCCGCTCCAGCCCCATGGTCTTCATGGCCCGGGCCGCCGCCCCGATATTGCCCGGGTGGGTGGTGCCCACCAGCACCACGTGCACGCGTCCCAGGGCGGGCGCGCCGCGCTCGCCGCTCACTCCTCGGGCGCCTCCGGTTCCAGCTCGTGGCGCCAGCGGTGACTCTCGCGGTCGAACAGGGCCCGGGCCTCGTACGGCCCCCAACTGCCGGCCGGATAGGTGGGGATGTAGTCGCGTTCGGTGGCCCACACGCGCAACACCGGATCGACGATGCGCCAGGCCCACTCCACCTCGTCGTAGCGCAGGAACAGGGAGCGGTCGCCCTCGATCACGTCCAGGAGCAGGTCCTCATAGGCCTCGGTGGCCACGTCGCCCTCGCTCATGAGGCTGGCGTCCAGGCTGGTCTGGCGGGTGCGCATCTCCAGACCCGGCTCCTTGACCGTGATCTCCATGCGCAGACAGGCGCAGGGCTGGATACCCATGAGCACCCAGTTGTTGGCGATGCGTTGCACCGGCGTGTTGCGGAAGAGCTGCTGGGGCGGCGCGCGGAAGCAGATGGCCACCAGGGCCCGGTCGGCGGCCAGGCGCTTACCCGTGCGCAGATAGAAAGGCACGCCCCGCCAGCGCCAGTTGTCCACATAGAGTTTGAGCGCGGCGTAGGTCTCGGTGACGCTGCCGGCGGGAACCCCGGGCTCCTCCAGATAACCCGGCACGCGCTCGCCGCCCACGGTCCCGGCGGCGTACTGTCCCCGCACGGCGTGGGCGTGCACGGCACTGGGCGGGATGGGGCGCACCGAGCGCAGCACCTTGACCTTCTCGTCGCGCAGGGCCTCGGCCTCCATGCACGCGGGCGGCTCCATGGCCACCAGGGTGAGCAGTTGCAGGAGATGACTCTGGATCATGTCGCGCAGGGCGCCGGCCCCATCGTAATAGGCGGCCCGGGTGCCGACGCCGAAGGTCTCGGCGTGGGTGATCTGCACGTGATCGATGTAGTGGCGGTTCCACAAGGGCTCCATCATGGTGTTGGCGAAACGGAACACCAGGATGTTGCGGATGGTCCCCTTGCCCAGGTAATGATCGATCCGGTAGACCTGGGCCTCGGCGAGGAACCGGCTGATGCGCCGGTGGAGCTGGCGGGCGCTTTCCAGATCGTAGCCGAAGGGCTTTTCGATCACCACGCGCCGCCAACCCTCCTGCTCGTCGAGCAGGCCGTTCTCGTGGAGCTGCTCGACCACCACCCCGAATTCCGCCGGGCGGATGGACATGTAGAACGCCACGTTGGGGGAGTAGCCGCCGCCGGAGAGCACCTCGGCCAGGCCCGCGTAGGTGGCCGGTTCGGTGAGATCGCCCCGGTAGTAGGTCATGCGCGCGGCGAAGCGCTCGAACACGGCCTCGTCCAACCCGCCCCGCGCCTTGGCCTCGACCCATTGGCGTACCCGCACCAGCCAGTCCTCGCCGCTCCACGGGCGTCGGCCATTGGCCACGATGCGCAGGTCCGGGTGCAGCAACCCCGCGGCGTCCAGATGATAGAGCGCCGGGATCAGCTTGATCTGCGCCAGATTCCCGGTGGCGCCGAAAATGACGAAGGTGCAGGGCTCGGGCATGGAAGGGAGAGGCTCCGCGTGTTCGGTGGCGATGTATTATGTCACGCTGGTCTTCGGTTTCGAGACGGACCCACGCCATGCGCTCGATGCTCCCTGTCGCCCTGCTTCTGACCGCTGCGGCCGCACCCGCGCTCGCCGAACGCATCGGTCACGTGGACACACGCTTCAAGTGGCTGGGCCCGGACGACAAGATCGTCATCGAGGCCTTCGACGATCCGGGCGTACCCGGCGTGACCTGTTACCTGAGCCGCGCCAAGACCGGCGGCCTGTCCGGCGCCGTGGGCCTGGCCGAGGACACATCCGACGCCTCCATCGCCTGCCGGCAGGTGGGGCCCATCCAGCTCGCCGAGGACATCAAAAACGGCCAACGGGACGGAGAACGGGTCTTCCGCAAGCGCACCTCGCTGGTGTTCAAGGCCATGAAGGTGGTGCGCTTCTACGACGCCAGGCGCAACACGCTGGTCTATCTGGTCTACAGCGAACGGGTCATCGAGGGCTCGCCCAAGAACAGCATCAGCGCGGTGCCGGTGATGCCGTGGCCCGCCCCGTGAGCCCCAGGCCGTGAACGGGGACACGGCTCCGGCCTCGATGGACACCCCACCGCGCGCCCGCGGCCCGCGGCGACCGTGGTCCGGCGTATGGAACGTCTATTTCACGGCCAAGCTGGTGCTGCACGCCTTCGGGGCCATCGGATTCCATGCCCTGCCCAATCTCGCCCTGCTGCTGTTCGTGGCCATCCCCATCCGCCGGTGCGGCCTGCGGCGGTTGCGTGAGGCCGCGGCCCTGCTCCTGGCGGGTGTCCTGCTTTACCACGACGCCTGGCTGCCACCGCTGCGGCGGTTGCTGGAGCGCGCCGATCACGTGGAACGGTTCACGCCTTCGTTCATGCTGGAGTTCGTGGCCCGCTTCCTGGATCCGCGCCTCCTGGCCCTGGTGGTGGGGCTCGGTCTGCTCTATCGGCTGCTGTCGGCTCACGCCCGGCTGGCCGGCCATCTCGTGTTCGCGACGCTCGCCGCACTGGCGGTACAGGATGTGGCGGGACGGTTGTCCGAGCCGCTGCTGCGCCTGGGCATCGCCCCCACCCAGGCCCGGGAGGGCGCACCCCGGATGCACGACCTCCCCGGACCGAGGGAACTGGACCAAGCCCTGGACGCATTCCACCAGCGTGAGCAGCGGCGTCGCATCGTGCTGCGGCCCCAGCCCCCCGGCGCCCCCCCGTTCGACATCCTGTTCCTGCATCTGTGCTCCCTGTCTTGGGACGATCTGCGCTTCGCCGGGCTGGAGAACCATCCGGTGTGGTCGGATTTCGACTTTCTGTTCCGCCGTTTCAACAGTGCCGCCTCCTACAGCACGCCGGCGGCGGTGCGCCTCCTGCGCGCCACCTGTGGCCAGGGCCCTCACGCCGGCCTGGAGACGCCCGCCGAGCCCGGCTGCCTCCTGTTCGAGCAGCTTCGCGGGCTGGGATTCGACACCGCGGTGGCGCTCAACCACAACGGGCGCTTCGACCATTTCCTCGGGCATTTGCGGGCCAACGGCCTGGAGGGGGCGCCGCTGTCCCTGACGGGGCTCACCCACCGCCTGGAGGCCTTCGACGGCTCCCCGGTCTACGACGATGGGGAGGTCCTGCGGCGCTGGTGGACGTTGCGCCGGCAGTCCACCTCGCCCAGAACGGCCACCTACTACAACACCATCACCCTGCACGACGGCAACCGCCTGGTCGAGGGAATGGAGCGACTGAGGACCAGCCGCAGCACCTACCGCGCGCGGCTGCGGCACCTCCTGGATCAAATCCACGCCTTTCTGGGCGAACTGCGGGCGGCAGGCCGCCCGATGGTGGTGTTGGTGATCCCGGAACACGGGGCCAACATGCAGGGTGAGCGCCTCCAGGTCGCCGGGCTGCGCGAGATCCCCACCCCGCACGTGACCCGGGTGCCCGTGGGCGTGGCGCTCATCGGCGCACGTTCGGCCACACCCACCCCGGTGGAGATCACCTCGCCCACGAGTTACCTCGCCTTGACTGCGTTGCTCGAGCGCATCCTGGCGACCGATCCCTTCGGCCGGGGCCGCTTCGACGCCCGGGCGTTGGCCTCGGGACTGCCGGCCACGCCCTTCGTCGCCGAAAACGCCGGCACGGTGGTCCTGAGGCGGGCGGGTCGCTACTACCTGCGGTTTCCCGGGGAATCCTGGATCGCCTATCCCCAGCCCCTGATCGAGTGGCCCCGCTGGGCCAGGGCCGGCCGCGGCGCGCACCCGGATGGAACTTTCGAATAGGCGCAGACCGGTTCCACCGCTCGGCCCGATCACGCCCAGCGCATGCGCCCCATCTCCAGGGGATGGCTGAGCTGCGGGTGGTAGGGATAGGCGCGGAAACGGTAGCAGACCAGTCCAGGGAGCTCGGGCACGAACTCCAGCGTGAACAGCGCGGTGTCTCCGCCATCCCAGGGCTCGGGGCGGAGGCGGTAGGTGACGCGCGCCGGGCAGTCGCCGGTGTCTCCAGGATGACCCACCAGGCACTCCACGAGCAGATCGTCGGGACACAGGCCGCCCAGCGTCACCTCCAAGCGCACGTACACCGCATCCCCGGCGGCGATGAACCGCGGCGCCTCGTCCACGCGGCGCAGCCGCACGCCCGGCCACAGATCGCGCACCCGCGCTTTCCATTGCGCCAGGGCGCGGGCGCCGGCGGCGTCGTCGGCGCCGAGCCTGCGGCCGGCGTCACGTGCCGGGCGGTAGTAGTCCACGACGTAATCGCGCAGCATGCGCCCGGCGTTGAAGTGGGGAATGACGGTGCGCATGGAGGCCTTGGAGCGACGTACCCAGCCCTTGGAATAGCCCTCGCCGTCGCTGCTGAAGTACAGCGGGATCACCTGTTCCTCCAGCAGGTCCAGCAAGGCATCGCCCTCGATCCGGCGCCGTTCGGCCGGGTCCTCCACGGCCACCGCCGGCTGAATGGCCCAGCCGTTGCTTCCATCGTAGGCCTCGGGCCACCAGCCATCCAGGACGCTCAGGTTGAGCACCCCGTTGACGGCGGCCTTCTGGCCCGAGGTGCCGCAGGCCTCCAGCGGGTATTCGGGGGTGTTCACCCACACGTCCACCCCCGTCACCAGCCAGCGCGCCAGGGCCAGGTTGTAGTCTTCCAACAACAACACCCGCCCCTGGAATTCCGGCTGCAGGGAGATTTCGTGGATCCGGCGCAACAGCGCCTGGCCCTGCTCGTCGGCGGGATGGGCCTTGCCCGCGATGAGCAGGAGCACCGGTCGTTGCGGATCCCCGAGCAGGCGCTGCAGGCGTTCGGGATCCTGGAATAACAGATCGGCGCGTTTGTAGGTGGCGAAACGCCGCGCGAAACCCAACACCAGGACCTCCGGATGCTTGGGATCCAGGAGCTGCGTGAGATGCTCGATCTGCACCGGATTCAGGCCCTGCCTGCGGAATTGGCGGCAGGCGTGACGGCGCACGAATTCGAGCATGTCCTGCTTGAGGCTCTGGCGCGTGCTCCAGAAGGCATAGTCCGGAATCTCGTCCACCACCCTCCAGTACTCGGCGTTCAGGAGCTGATTGCGCCAGTTGCCACCGAAATTGAGGTCGAACAACGCCCGCCAGCGCGACGACAGGAAGGTGTACAGGTGGATCCCGTTGGTGACATATCCCAGCGGGTTCTCCTCGGGCGGCAATTCCGGCCAGACATAGGACTCCATGCGCGCGGCCACTTCCCCATGAATCCGGCTCACGCCGTTGCAATGCCGCGAGCCACGCAATGCCAAGGCGGTCATGTTCAATCCCCATTCCGTGCCCGGGGCCCGTCCCAGGCGGAACAGGGTGTCGAAGTCCACCCCCAGCCGTGCCGGCGCCCAGGAAAGCATGTGCTCCACCAGGCTGCGTTCGAACACGTCGTGACCGGCGGGCACCGGCGTGTGCGTGGTGAACACGGTCGAGGCGGCCACCAGCTCCCAGGCGGCGGAGAACGGCAGCCCACGCGCCACCTCCCGCGCGCAGCGCTCCAGCACCAGGAAGGCGGCATGCCCCTCGTTGATGTGCCAGACGCAGGGCTCCAACCCCAGCGCCGCGAGCGCGCGCACGCCGCCCACGCCGAGCACCAGCTCCTGCTGGATGCGCAGGGCGCGGTCGCCCGCATAGAGCTGGTACGTGATGGCGCGGTCCGCCTCGCCGTTGTCCGGGATATCGGTATCCAGGAGGATGAGCCGGATCTTGCCCACCTTGGCCTCCCACACGCGGGCGCGCACCTCCCGGTCGGCGATGGGCACCTCGACCTGAAGCGGCCGGCCGGCATCGTCGCGAAGCAGGCGCACGGGCAGTTCCCCGAAGTCGGTGTCGGGAAAGCGCACCACCTGGTTGCCGTGCCGGTCGATCTCCTGGGTGAAGTACCCGTGGCGATACAGCAGGCCCACCGCCACCAGGGGCAGCTCCAGATCACTGGCCGCCTTGCAGTGGTCCCCGGCCAGGATGCCCAGCCCGCCGGAGTAGATGGGCACGCTCTCGTGCAACCCGAACTCCAGGCAGAAATACGCCACCTGATCCTCGCGCGGGTCCAGGCAGCGTCCCATGTGGCAGAGCTGCGACTCGCCCATGTAGGTGTCGTACTCGGCGAGCGCCCGGTTGTAGGACTCCAGGAAAGTGAGATCGTGCGCGGCCTCGTCGAGGCGGGCCTGGGATACCCGGCGCAGAAAGACCTTGGGATTGTGGCCGCAGGCCGACCACAGGTCCTTGTCCAGGTAGAGGAACAGACTGCGCACCTGGCTCGACCAGCTGTAGTAGAGATCCTCGGCCAGCTCCTTGAGCCGCCGGATCCGTTGGGGCACCCGCGGGCGGATCTCGAGCGTATAGATGTGTTCAGTCATGGGGAGATGTGCCTCCTCGAAATCGCCTCAGGGACGTCGAACCGGACCGGGCGATGCCGTCGGCACGCGCCGCCACGTGGAAGATCAGGGCGGATCCGCTGGCGCCCCTGGATCACGGGACCCGCCCGCGCACTCTACTTCGATCCGCCCGCTCTGGTCCACGGACCGGCACGGCGAAATGGATCGAAGGGCGTTCGGGGAGCTCCCGCCGGCGCTCAGCCGCGCACGCTCGAATGCTCGTTCTCCGGGCGGGACTCACGTTCCCGGAAAACCCCGGCCAACACTTGTACGTTCTGCAGAACCCAGGCCTGGGCCGGTCGCGCCCGGGCGTGCCCGCAGAACAGGATCCGGTCCCCGTGCGCCACCTGGAGGCCGGGATCCGGAAGACGTTCGATCCATTCGCCGCGCTGCAGCGCCAGCGCCAGCGCCGGTAAGGAGCGGCCCGGACGACGCGGGTCGGCCAGGAGCATGCCCAGGTCCACCGGACGACCCTGCGCAAGCGCCCGGTTCACCGCGTGCGCATCCTCGTCGGCGATCTCGACCTCCCAGGAGGCCGGGGGTCGGTCCCCGACCAGCCCGGCCAGCCGGCTGGCGAGTTCGCAGGCCCATTCGTTGTCCTCCTCGCGCATCACTTCGAAAAACCGATGCAAAAGCGGCGTGTTCAGCAGGACCCGTACCTTCTCGGCGACGGTCCGGCTGGGGTGCATGCGGATGTCCGCCCGGATTTCCTGGAACAGGCGCTCGTTGCGCGCCTCGTTCTGGCGCAGCACCACGAACAGGTCCGGGTTGAGCCCACGCGCGGTCATGACGATGGAGAGATTGTTGGTGTCGTTGTTGGTGCCGGCCACGATCGCCGCGGCGCGCCCGATGCCCGCCTCACGCAGCGTTTCGGCCTCCGTGCCCCAACCCAGCACACAACCCTGGGGTGGCATGCCGGTGCGTTCGGGTGTGGCTTCGACCACCACCACCTCGATGCCCGCCGCCTCCAGGATCGGGATCACCGCCTTGCCGAACCGTCCGTAGCCGCACACGATCCATAGCCCCCGGGCGGGCGGATACACCGGCTCCGGCAACCCCCTGACGCCTTCCACGCCCAGCCACTCGTGGATCAAGAACTGACAGGGCGCGCGCAGACCCAGGCCCAGCAGATCGGCGAAGGTCTCGAAGGGATCCACGATGTAATCGGTCCCGAACGAGGCCATGTTGGCCTCCACCTCCCGCGAATCGGCGCGGCACACCACCACCAGATCCGGGCGCAGGAGCTTACTCGATATGGCCACCTTGAGATTGACCTCGTTGACGTTGGTCAATGCCACCACCCCTTCGCAGCGACGATGTTCCAGCCCGGCCTCGAGCAGGTGTCGGGGCACGGCGGCGTCGCCGCACAGCCCCGGCACGTAGAGCGGCATGGCTTCCAGTTCCAGTTCCTCGATCCGCAGGGGTTCGATGTCGATGACCACGGCGTGCTGATTGCGCTGGGCCATGGAGCGGACCAACGCCGAGCCCGTGTCTCCATAGCCGCAGACGAGGTAGAACGGGTCCACCATCCGGCGGATCCGGCGCGCGAAACGCTGTTCGGTGACGGCGCGCTTGAAGGCCGGATCCTGCACCAGGGCGATCAGGGTGCCGATGGAATAGATCCACGCCGTGACGGTGGCGTAGATGGCAAACAGCGTCCAGAAGCGCTGGGCGTCCGTGAACGGGTACGGGATCTCCCCGAATCCGATGGTGGTGCCCATGAAGCTGACGAAGTAGAAGGCGTGGAAGAACCCCATGTGCCAGGGTCGGCCCTGGTCGTCCTGCCCCGGAATGAGCACGAAGCCGAGTACGGCCACGGCGTACACCGCCACCATGGCCAGCAGCGGCGCCCGCATGCGCCGCAGGATCAGGAAGATGATGCTGTCCATCGCGGCTCGGACCGGGTGATCCGGATCAGCGGCGCAGGTTCACGGTCTCCACCACCAGCAGAATCACGGAGATGACGTTGGCGAGCACCGCACCGCTGGACAGCGAGACCACGCTGGCCATCGTGGCCGGCGTCAGCCCCGCGGCGCTCACATACACGGCGTAGGTCCACAGGGCCGAGGCCGCCAGCAGTTGCAGCACCGCCACCAGGCTGGTGGCCAGCAACACGGCCCCGATCTGGGTGCGGTCCCCCAGCTTGAGCACCGTGGCGATCAGGTTGACGACCACCACGGCGAAGAACTCGTAGACGGGATGATGGGCGGGATCGTCCATGTCGCCCAGCACGAAACCGAAATTCAGGGTCAGGGCCAGGACGATGAAGAAACCAAAGACGACTTTTTCCGGATTCATGCCGACTCCCCCTTTTGCGTATCGGCCCCGCGCAGCGCCGCGGCCAGCGCCCCCAGCCCGGGCAGGCTGCACCGCAGGCCAGCGATCCGCACTGCGTGCTCCAGAGCGCGGGCCGGCCCTTCCCCACGTAGGCGGGCATCGATGAAGGCCGCGTTGAACGTGTCCCCGGCTCCCAGGGTATCCACGACCGGTCCCGGACGCCAGGCCCGCGCGTGGTACAGGCCTCCGTGCGGCTCGCGCAGCCACGCCCCCGCCCCGCCCCAGGCGCACACCAGCAGGGCGCCGGGGGCGTTCGGGGCGACGGCCTCCAGCAACGCCTCCGGCGTCGCATGGCCCCGCGCACGCGCGTACCCCCTGGAGAAGAACAGCACATCCGGCCCCCGGAACAGGCACTCGATGTCGGGCCTCGGTTTCTCGATTTCCACCGACACCGGCGGCCGGTCCCGCTCGCCCGCCACGCGATCCAACATCTCGCGCACCGCTGCGGGTTCGCGTCCCTCGAAATGCACCCAGTCCATGCCGGTCGGCCGGGGCAGCGCCTGCGGCGGGAACTCCTCCAGGTCGCGATGATGCACGATGGTGCGCGAGGCCCCGGCCCGCGCCAGCCACACCTGGGAGACCGGGTGCCGTCCCGGGCGCCGCAGGCAGGCGCTCAGCTCCACGCCGGCGGCCTGGAGCAGGTCCGCCGCCAGCCTTCCGTCGGGCTCGTCGGCGAACACCGTCGCCAGGCGCGCGTGGTGCCCCAGCGCCACCAGCACACGGGCCAGGTTGGCCGCGTTGCCCCCCGGCTCCACCCGGGCACCCAGGGCCCGGACCTCGGCGTCCTCCGGCGGGTAAGCGGCGAGCTCCATGATCCGGTCCAGGGTCGCATTGCCCACCACGAGCACGCGCCCCGCGCCCGTCGAACCCGTCGCGCTCACCCCGCCCCCGCGCTGTGGCCGGCGGCCGGCCTTCGGTATACTGGCAGCCCTTTCCCGTCGATACGGACAGCGATTGCTCCCATGCCCTACGAGACCCCCCAGGATGCAGAGGACGCATTCTACGATGCCTTCGAAGAAGGCGATCTGGATCGCATGATGGCGGCCTGGTCCCCGGCATCCGACATCGTGTGCATTCAGCCCTTGCGTGACCCGGCCGTGGGTCCCGATGCAGTACGCGCCAGCTGGAACGAGGTCTTCGCCACGGGCAACCGGGTGGAGATCGAGATCCTGCACCGGCATTGGATCGAGCAAAACGACATGGCCGTGCATATCGTCAAGGAGCGCCTGACCATCGACGGTAACGTGGCCCGGCGCCCGCCGCCGTTGGTGGCCACCAACGTGTACCGGCGCGAGGAGGACGGCTGGCGCCTGATCCTGCACCACGTCTCTCCGCCGCCACCGCCGCCGGGCATGGGGCCACCCATGGCCGGGCCCGGCGCGATCCGGCCGCCCCGGCCATGAGCGCAGCGCCCGAGGCGACGCTCCTGCTGGCGCCGGGCTGCCCCTACTGCCCCCAGGTGCTGGCCGCGCTCTCCGAACTCGTGAAGCAGGGCGTGCTGGGACGGCTCGAGGTGGTCAACATCGCCGTGCACCCCGAGGCCGCCGAGGCGGTGGGCACACGCTCGGTGCCCTGGATCCGCATCGGCCCCTACGAGCTCACGGGCAATCACGGCGCCGCGGAACTACGGCAGTGGGCCGAGCGCGCCGCGCGCGGCGAGGGTATCGCCGCCTGGTACCACGACGCCCTGCAGGGCGGTCGTCTGCAAGAGGCGCTGGCACGAGTCAAGCGCAACCCCGAGGAACTGGAAGACCTCCTGGGCCTGCTGGAGCATCCCCCTGGAGACGAGGAACTCCCCATCACGGTGCGCATCGGCATCTCCGCCATCGTCGAGGACTTGGCCGGAACGGAGCTGCTGAAACGCGTGCGTCCCATGCTCGAGCGGCTCACACGCTCCCCCGAGGCCGCCACGCGCGCCGACGCCGCCCATTACCTGGGGCTGGTGGGTGACCCTTCGGTGGCCTCAATCCTGCGCCCCCTGACCGAGGACGAGGCCGAACAGGTGCGCGAGATCGCCCGCGAGGCCCTGGAGTCCGTGGGCCACACGATCCATTGAAACGACGCTTGCACCCGAACTGCCGAACGCACCATGAAGATCCTCGCCCCAGAGCAACGCGAAGCCTTCGACCGGGACGGGTTCATCGTCCTGCGGGGGTTCTACTCACCGGAAGAAATGCGCCGCATCCGGGCCTGGGTGGATGAGGTGCAACACTGGCCCGACGCCCCCGGCCGTTGGTGGCGCTACTATGAACCGTCCCTGAACGAACCGGGCCGACGCCTGCTCAACCGCGTGGAGCATTTCTACGATTACCATCCCGGACTGCGCCGGCTCATGGACGGCAGACTGCGCGAGGTGGTCGCGGAGTTGCTGGGTGAGCCGGCGGTCCTATTCAAGGAGAAGATCAACTTCAAGTTGCCGGGTGGCGACGGCTTCAAGCCCCACCAGGACCACCAGGCTGGATGGGGACGCTACGCGCGCCTGTGTATTTCGGCGCTGGTGGGGATCGACCGGGCGACCGTCGAGAACGGGTGCCTGGAGATCGCACCGGACCAGCACAGACAGGGGATGTTCGCGGAGTGGGAGCCACTGAGCGAGGCGGACATGGCGCGGATGACCTTCGTCGCCTGCCCCACCGAACCCGGAGACGTGGTGCTTTTCGACTCGTTCACCCCCCACGGCTCCAAGCCCAATCGCACCAACCGATCCCGGCGGCTCCTGTTCATCACCTACAACGGCCTCTCCGAGGGCGATCAACGCCGGCGTTATTACGCCGACAAGCGGGCCAGTTACCCGCAGGACTGCGAGCGCGAACCCGACCGCGAGTACGTCTTCCGCGTCTGAACCTCACGATTTCCATCCCTCCCCTCGGGCTCCCTGAACCACCGGAGCCTGCCACGTCGCTTCCACCCCCCGTGACCGGTGTCCGAAAACGCCGTTTTTAGGCCCGTTGTCCCAATCCGTTGTAGGCGCAGCCGTCTATCACAATTTTTCATATTATGCAATGACATGATTCAAAATATGGTTGGATCTCGCTGCGGTTTGAGGCACACTCGGCCACGCTCACCACCAAGACAACCCGTCCCATCCTCAGGAGGAAAAGACCGTGAACAAACACAAGAAATCCGTGTACGTGGCGGTCGCGCTCTCGGCAGCCTACGTGACCGCGGCCTGCGCCAGCCCCGAGGCCGGCAAAACGGCCCTCAAGGCCCAGGCTTCCGCCCATCGATCGGTGGATGCCTCCGGCGAAGCCATCGGCCGCACCTGTGCCGGCTGTCACGCGCTCAGCAAGAAAAACTACAAGGGCTTCGTTCCCGTCATCGCGGGTATGGAGAAGGACAAGATCGTCGAGAAGATGAAGGCGTTCAAGGCGGGTACGGCCAAGGACGTGACCATCATGGACCGGATCGCCAAGGGCTATTCGGACGCCGAGATCGAGGCCGTGGCGGCCTATTACGCCAAGATGAAACACTGACACCGGGAGGACAGGCACCATGGCTGGCATTTCCAGACGCGATTTCATCCGCGCCGCAGGCGGCGGCGTGGCCTTGGGCTCGCTGCTGTTCGGCGTCTCCAACGCGCGGGCGGGCGGTGGTCACGTGGTGGTCATCGGCGGTGGTTTCGGCGGCGCCACGGCGGCCAAGTACATACGGCTCATCGATCCGACCGTCGAGGTGACGCTGATCGAGCCGGCGAAGACCTACGTCACCTGTCCCGGGTCGAACTGGGTCATCGGCGGCCTGCGCAAGATCGGCCAGATCACCATGACCTACGACGGACTGAAAAGGCACGGGGTGAAGGTCGTCCACGACATGGTCACCCATGTGGATCCCGACAAGCGCAGCGTGAAGCTGAAATCGGGTGGCACCCTCACCTATGACCGGCTGGTGGTCTCACCAGGCATCGATTTCAAATGGGGCAAGGGCTACACCGAGGCGGTCAGCCAGGCGATCCCCCACGCCTGGAAGGCCGGCCCCCAGACCACCCTGCTGCGCAAGCAGCTCGAGGCCATGCCCGACGGCGGCACCTTCATCATCGTGCCACCCAACAACCCGTTCCGTTGCCCGCCGGGGCCCGCCGAGCGGATCTCCATGGTGGCCCACTACTTCAAGAAGCACAAACCCAAGGCCAAGATCATCGCCCTGGACCCCAAGGGCAAGTTCTCCAAACAGGGGCTGTTCATCGAGGGCTGGAAGAAGCTCTACGGCTTCGGCACCGAAAACAGCATGATCGACTACCACCAGACCGTGGAAATCGAAGAAATCGATCCCAAGACGCGGACGGTGGTCACGGGGGTGGACGAATTCAAGGCCGATGTCCTGAACTTCATCCCCGATCAGAAAGCCGGCGCCATCGCACGGGCCACCGGGCTGGCCGGCGACGGCGACTGGTGTCCCATCGACGGGCGAACCTTCGAGTCCACCCTGATCAAGGGCATCCATGTGATCGGCGACTCCTCCATTGCCAAGCCGTTGCCCAAATCGGGCTTTGCGGCCAACTCCGAGGCCAAGGTCTGCGCGGCGGCCGTGGTGGCGCTGCTCCAGGACCGTCCGGTTCCAGAGCCCTCCTGGGTCAACACCTGCTACTCGCTGGTGGCACCCGACTACGGGATCTCCGTGGCCATGGTCTACGAGATCGACCACGCCACGGGCAAGATCGCCAAGGTCAAGGGCTCGGGCGGGCTGAGTCCCGCCGATGCGCCGCAGAAAGTGCGCAAGAACGAGGCGCTCTACGCCCAGAGCTGGTGGATGACCATCACCGCCGATACCTGGGGCTGACCGGGCGGGTGTTGTCGCGACACCGCGTCCATCCAAGCGGCCCGGCCGCGAGCCGGGCCGCTTCGTCTCGGGCGACACACCCGACCTTTCAGGTGACACAGCGCCCCGCCGCGCAGAGCAGTTCGTAGGGGATGGTGCCGGCCCGTCGGGCCACCTCGTCCACCCGGACCTCCTCACCCCAGAGCACGGCCTCGTCCCCGATCCGAGGCGCGGGCAGGCCGCGCAGATCCACCGTGATCATGTCCATGGAGATCCGCCCCACCACCCGTGCCGGCCTCCCCCCGATGAAAACGGGCGTTTGCGGGGGGACATGGCGAGGGTAGCCGTCCGCGTACCCCGCCGCCACCACGGCCACGTCCATGTCCTCCGGACAGACCCAGGTGGCGCCGTAGCCCACCGCATCCCCCGCGCGCAGGCGCCGCACCGCGATCACCGGGGCCGACAGGCGCATGGCCGGCCGCCAGGCCAGGCCATCCCGTTGCGCCCCGCCGAGCAAGGGCCAGGCCCCGTAGAGCAAAAGCCCCGGCCGGATCCAGCCGGCGCGCGTCTGCGGAAACGCCAGCAGGGCCGCCGAGTTGGCGATGCTCGACTCGCCACGCAGTCCTTCCGTGACCGCGTGAAAGCGCCGCAGCTGCGCATGGGTGAATTCGGGATGAGCGGCATCGTCGGCGCAGGCCAGGTGGGTCATCAGTACCGGCGGCCGCAGGCAGTTGACATGGTCCTCCAGACGCCGCCACGCCTCCCGGAACGGCCCGGCCTCCAGCCCCAGGCGATGCATGCCCGTGTCCAGCTTGAGCCACACCCCCACCGGGGCGGGCAAAGACGCCGCGGTCAGCCGCTCCACTTGCCAGTCCTGGTGGACCACCGTCCACAGACCGAGACGCGATATCGCCGCCAGTTCCTCGTCGTTGCGGAAGCCTCCGAGCACCAGGACCGGCTGCCTGACCCCGGCCTCGCGCAACTGGACCGCCTCGGCCAGATTGGCCACGCCGAAGGCGTCGGCCTCGCCCAGCGCGCGGGCCACCGTCACCGCCCCATGGCCATAGGCATTGGCCTTGACGACGGCCAGCACCCGCGCCCGCGGGGCGAGCGAACGGATACGCGCCAGGTTGGCGCGCAGGGCCCCGGAGCAGACCGTCACCCGCGCCAGGCGCGTCATTCCGTATACATTTCCGGTGCGTAGTTCTCGAAGCTCGTGTACTGTCCCAGGAAGGTGAGTTTCACGGTCCCCACCGGCCCGTTGCGTTGCTTGCCGATAATAATCTCCGCGATCCCCTTCTCGTTGGTGTCCTCGTTGTAGACCTCGTCGCGATAGATGAACACGATCAGATCCGCATCCTGTTCGATGGCGCCCGATTCCCTGAGATCCGACATGATCGGACGCTTGTTGGGACGGTTCTCCAGGCTGCGGTTGAGCTGGGACAGGGCGATGATCGGGCAATTGAGCTCCTTGGCCAGGGACTTGAGGGAACGCGAGATTTCGGAGATCTCGGTGGCCCGGTTCTCGGTGGTCCCCGACACCTGCATGAGCTGGAGATAATCGATGACGATCAGCTGCAGATCGTGCTCGCGCTTGAGCCGGCGGGCACGGGCCCGGATCTCGGTCGGGGTGAGGCCGGCGGTGTCGTCGATGAAGATGGAGGTCTCGCTCAGCATGGACACGGCACTGGACAAGCGCGGCCAGTCTTCCTCCTGGAGCCGGCCGCTGCGCAGGCGCTGCTGGTCGATGCGCCCGAGGGAGGAGAGCAGCCGCATGGTGAGCTGCTCGCCGGGCATCTCCATGGAGAACACGGCCACGGCCACCTGCTTCTTCAGTGCGGCGTACTGGGCCACGTTGAGCGCGAAGCTGGTCTTGCCCATGGAGGGCCGGCCCGCGACGATGATCAGGTCGCCGGGTTGCAGCCCCGAAGTCATCAGGTCGAACTCGGTGTAACCTGTGGGCAGCCCCGTGATGGGTTCGTCCTTCTCGAACAACTCGTCGATGCGCTCGACGGTGCTGGCCAGAAGCTGCTTGATGTTACGGAAACCCTGGCGGCTGCGGCTGCCTTGCTCGGCGATGCGGAACACCTTCTGTTCGGCCTCGTCGAGCAGGGTCTTGGGGTCCCGCCCGTCCGGGTTGAAGGCGCTGTCGGCGATCTCGCTCCCCACCGCGATGAGCTGCCGCAGCACGGACTTTTCCCGGACGATGTCGGCATAGGCCCGGATGTTCGCCGCGCTGGGCGTGCTCCGGGCGAGCTCCGCCACGTAGGGCACGATGGCGGCCTCATCGAGCTCGCTGTGCTCCTTCAGCCAGTGGGTGACCGTGATGAGGTCGACGGGCTGGTCCCGGTTGACCAGATCCGCGATGGCCCGGAACAGGATACGATGATCGTGCCGGTAGAAGTCTTCTTCGCTCAGCCGGTCCGCGATGGCATCCCAGGCAGCCGGCTCCAACAGCAGGCCGCCCAAGACCGACTGCTCCGCCTCCAGGGCATGGGGCGGCACCTTGAGCGAGGCGGAATTCGTGGGCCGCCGGGACGGCTGGATCATCGACTGTGACATGGGTCCGACAGGGGTTGGCGGCGCCCGCGGCATTCCCGCCCGGGCACGCCAGGGATCCTACCGCGGCCCGCCGCGGCGGACCAGCCCTGGAAGGAACGCCCGCCCCGACTACTCGGCGATGACGATCACCTTGATCGTCGCGTTGACGTCGGTGTGCAGGTGCAACGTGATCTCCCGCTCGCCCACCTCGTGGATGGGGCCCTCGGGCATGCGCACTTGGCGCCGCTGGATCTCCACGCCGGTGGCTTCGCTGACCGCCTGCGCGATGTCCACCGGCCCCACGGAGCCGAACAGCCGGCCTTCGGTGCCCGC
Organism: Gammaproteobacteria bacterium; assembly: GCA_026984215.1. Classification (GTDB taxonomy): domain Bacteria; phylum Pseudomonadota; class Gammaproteobacteria; order JAJDOJ01; family JAJDOJ01; genus JALVEU01. The sequence goes on from JALSSO010000026.1 coordinate 41,324, forward strand.
TTTGGCCGGGATCGTGATTTCCTGACCTTCGATCTTCTCCCGCTTGGCCTCGGCTTCGGCCAGGGCCTCGGCGGCGGCCTTTTCCAGCTCCGCGCGACGGGCTTCCAGCTCCTGGATATTCTCGGGCGTGGCGTACTTGGCCTTGCCCTGGGGGACCAGGAAATTGCGCGCATACCCCGGCTTGACGTTCACCACGTCGCCCAGGTCGCCCAGATTTTCGATCTTCTCCAGCAATATGACTTCCATCGTCGTCACCTTAGAAATTGGTCGTTTCAACCCTTTCCATCGCCTCTGGCGATGCGGGCGCGCAGATCGAACAGTCCGTCCACCACGCCCAGCCCCATCACGACCGGCAGCGCCTGGGGGAACACCAATACCAGCACCACGTAGAATCCCACCAGCCAGGGCATCGGCCGCGGCGAGCGATGGGCCAGCCAATGCACGAACCCGAGCCCTTCGAAGGCGAACGCAACGAGCAGGATCAAGGCGATCTCGAACAGGACCGGCTGGTGCCACAGGCTGGCCGCGCCCACCAGCAGCGCCGTCACCAGCGCCGGGCTCCGCCCCAGCCGCAAGCCGCGAAACTCCTGCCCGAAGCCCCCGGGATTGTACAACAGGGCCTGCCAGGCCCGTCCGATCCACAGCGCCAGCATCGTGGAGACATAGGCCGAGGCCGCCACCGCGCCCGTGGCCACCGCGGCCAGACTCGCAAGGGCCTTCTCCCGCTCGCCCTCCGCAACCCCCATCTCCTCCAGCGGGCCGGAGAGCCAGGGATCCAGCACGTGGCGCCACACCGCGGCCGGGTCCGGCACGGCTAGGTGAATGCCCAGCACGGCGAACACGGCCAACGCGGCGCCGACCGCCGTGGCCACGGCCAGCGAGCGCGTGGCCCCCAACGCCACGGCGCAGATCCAGACCGGAACCCAGTCCACCGCGGAGAGCACCGGGCCGAACCAGGCGCTGCCGAGCAGCGCCAGGCCCGCCGCCGCCATCACCACCGTGGCGGCCACCAGCACTTCGCCCCCCCGCCGGGCGCCGAAGACCAGGGTCACCAGCGCTAGCGCCCCGCCGCTGAGCAACATCAGCGGGGGAAAAACGAACGCCGCCGCTGCAAGACCCACCACCATGGCGACGGCCTGCAGCGGACCGCGCACGATGAATTGCGCCAGTGCGCGCATGTCCCTTCCCCCGCCCGGGCGCAGGCCCGGGAGGCATGCCGTGCTCAGTGGCGGTCGGTGTAGGGTAACAGGGCCAGGTAGCGCGCCCGCTTGATCGCTGTGGCGAGCTGGCGCTGATACTTGGCGCTCGTCCCCGTGATGCGACTGGGAACGATCTTGTAGGTCTCTGAAATGTACGCCTTGAGCAGGTCGAGATCCTTGTAGTCGATCTCCTTGATGCCCTCGGCCGTGAACCGGCAGTACCGGCGTCTGCGAAAGAAACGTGACATCGGAATCGTCCTCTATCGAATGAAACACGGCGTCCCGCAACACCCGATGGCGCGTGCGGGAAGACCCACGACTCGAGCTTCGAGGCCGCGGGTTCAGCCCTGCGCCGGCCGCTGACCGCCCTCTGCCGCCCGCTCGCCGCCGCGTGGGCGCTCGGCGGACTTTTCCGCGCGCGCCTTGGCCATGGGCGAGGGTTCGGTGATGGCGCGGTCCCGCTTGATGACCAAATCCCGCAGCACCGCGTCGTTGAAGCGGAACGCGGACTTGAGCTCGTTGAGCACATCGGCGCCACACTCGATGTTCATGAGCACGTAGTGGGCCTTGTGCACCTTGGCGATGGGATAGGCGAGCTGGCGTCTCCCCCAGTCCTCCAAACGATGGATCCGGCCACCGCCACCCTCGATCATGCCGCGATAGCGCTCGATCATCGCGGGGACCTGCTCGCTCTGGTCCGGATGGACCAGGAAGACGATTTCATAGTGTCTCATTCGAAGCTCCTCTCGGGTCGCAGCCTCCCGCCCTGCCCGGCGGTGAGGCAAGGAGTACATTCTTCCCGCAGCGTTCGTCGAACCGCTCCGGGTGGCTCGGGAAGCGCGCGATTCTACGCCGTACCTCCCCCCTGGCGCAATCGCCCGAAGCGTCTTTCCGAGGACAAATCGCGTGCGTCCCGGCGCCCGGGGCGTTATAGTGGCCGCCGGAGCCTGTCGATTTTGCGGCGGGGCCATGGTGGATACCCGGGCGTTCCCCGCGCCCATCGTCGATTCGTCCGCGTTGGTTGCACACGAAATCCGCTTTTGCATCTCCCGGCCAGCCCCCTGCGAGACCGCGGGGCCTCCATACGGCCGCAAGGCGCGGCCGCTTTCATATGCCTGAATCAGGAGCTCATTGAATGCAAGTCAGCGATCAAAAAGTCGTTACCCTCAACTATGTCCTCAAGGACGACGACGGCAATACCATGGACGCCTCCCAGGACGGGACGTTCTCCTACCTCCACGGGGCGCAGAACATCATCCCTGGGCTGGAAAACGCCCTGACCGGGCGTGAACCCGGCGAAACCCTGTCGGTGGCGATCCCGGCGGCCGAGGCCTATGGCGAGCGCGACCCCTCGCGGATCCAGCCGGTTCCCCGCGAGATGTTTCCGGCCGACGTGGACATCCAACCCGGCATGCAGTTCCAAGCCCAGGGCCCCGACGGTCAGACCATGCTGGTCACCGTGGCCGAAGTGCGCGAGGATGTGGTGGTCGTGGATGGCAACCACCCGTTGGCCGGCGTCGCATTGAACTTCGACGTGGAGATCATCGACGTCCGGGATGCGACTCCGGAAGAGATCGCTCACGGACACGTCCACGGCTGAGATCGGGTGTGGAAGGAGGGGGAGGCGGCCTGCGGGCCGGTGAGGCCCCTCCTTCCGCTCGCCGGTCACGCCTTCAAGGCCGCGCCGGAGGAGGAGAGGCGCTGCGCACACCGGGAGCGTGATATTCGAAGACCTCCCGTCCCTTGGGGTCCAGATGCAGCGTGATGCCCCGGCTGGGATATTCCAGACGCACTTGGCCGTCCTCCAGGACCCGCCGCCCTTCGGGCGCTCCGAAACGGGTCACCAGATAGGCCTCGTCCAGGCCGGCGTAAGCGGGGCTGTAGGTCAGGGCGAGGATGCGCTGGCCTCCCAGGGCCGCCCAGCGATCCGACGCGAGCGTATGGCGCACCGCCCCGGACGGCTGGGCCTCGCCGCCCGCCTCCGACACGCGCAGCCCCTCCGGGATCTCGAGCACCGCGATGATGCGGGCCTCCAGCCCGCCCAGATTCCGTTTGCCGAAGTAGGCCTCCAGGGAACGCCTTCCGCCCGGCGAGACGAACACGGCCACCGCCTCGGGCTCCCCGAACCGACGCACCGCATCATCGAACGTGGCCCGCCCAAGGGGCAGACCGAACACGCGGTGGCTCCCGTCGGGAAGCACCTCCACCTGCCAGGGCAGATCGGTCATCGCGCGGCGCGCGCCTTCCCGTGGCATCCAATACAGCGCCACCGCGAGGACCACGGCCGCCGCCAAAGCCAGTTGCCACCATCGACGCGCAGGTGTTCGTGCCATGGTGCCTCAGCCGCCGGGGAGGGACGCCTTGGGAACCAGGTAGTAGTCCGGGGGATGCTCCGGGATGAAGGCGCTGTTGGGAAACAGCGCCAGCATGCCGGCCAGCACCAGCGCCGACACGCCGAGCACCCGGTCCTCCCAGCACAGGATCCGCGCCTCATGCGGCCAGAACTGGCGCTGCAGTCGGCGCAGGACCCAGACCCCGGCCACCGCCGTCAGGGTCACCAGCAGGACCGCCGCTCCGAGCCGGATCCCCAGCAACTGATCGAGACGCCACACGCCACGGTAATCCGAGCGGTAGAAGTCTCCCCACACGGGGAAGACGTCGCCGAACAGCAACGTGCCCACGAAGAACCCCACGATGAACACCAGCGCGTCCAGCTTGCCCGTGGCCGCCGCGGCCGCCCCCGTACCCGGACAGTATCCGCCCACGACCATGCCCACTCCAAAGATCAACCCGCCCACGACCATGGGGGCCAGGAAGGTGGGCAGGAAGTACATGCGCGACACGTCCAGGACCCCCAGCAGGGAAAGCCCCCACAACCCCAGCGCCCCGGTCACGATGGCCGACCACATCACCACCGGCACGTCCACGTCCCGGAAGTAGAAGGCCCGCGCGATCTTGCGGCTGTCGGTGAAACCGGAGCGCTGGAGCACGAAGCCGAACAGGAATCCCAGGCCCACGGCGGCCCACAGATTCGCCTCGGGCGACAGGGCACCGGTCTTGGCCAGCGGGGCCATCACAGCCACTGTCTCCGCACGAACCAGGCGGCCGCATAGCCGCCGGCGAAGATGGAAATCATGAAGGCCCAGGACCCCACCGATAGCTCCGCGCCGCCCACCAGGGCTTGGCCGCTGGTGCAACCCCGAGCCAGGCGCGCCGCAAAGCCCACCAAGATGCCGCCCAGCGCCGCCAGCAGCAGACGGCGGCCCGGTGCGATGCCGGGGCCCCGCAGCACCTCGAAACGAAGCTGCCCGCTCAATGCCGCCCCGGCCACGGCACCGGCCAGGATACCGGCGAGCATGAAGACCAGATAGTGATGCAGGGGATGCCCCCCTTGCGCGAAATACGGGGCGAAATAGGCGCTGTGCTCGGTCAGTTCCGGGGCGATCCAGTGCTGGAGGGTGGCCGCCAAACGCGTCAGCCCGCCACTGGCCCCGAAACCACGGCCCGAGACCACGAACGTCAGCACCATCACCAGTCCGAGGGCGACACCGGCCGTGACCGGGCGCCAACAGGAACGCTCCTCCACTGTGTCATGCATCGGGTGCCTCCTTGGGCGGGCCGTATCGCCCCGCCTCGAAACGGTGGGCCTACCAGCCTACCTCCGCGACGCGAGAAGACCTTGATCTCGGGCAGACCCCCGCCTCGGGGCGACAATCTCACCGCGCCTCCGGACGCATGTGCGGGAACAACAACACGTCCCGGATCGACGGCGAGTCGGTGAGCAGCATCACCAGCCGGTCGACACCGATGCCCTCGCCCGCGGCCGGCGGCATGCCATACTCGAGCGCCCGGATGTAATCGGCGTCGAAGTGCATCGCCTCTTCGTCCCCGGCGGCCTTCTCGCGCGCCTGCTGGCGGAAGCGCTCGGCCTGGTCCTCGGGGTCGTTGAGCTCGGAAAACCCGTTGGCGATCTCCCGGCCCGCCACGAAGAACTCGAAACGGTCGGTGACCTCGGGATTGCGGTCGTTGCGCCGGGCCAGGGGAGAGACCTCCGTGGGATATTCGGTGATGAACGTGGGGTCCTGCAGGCGTTCCTCCACGGTCTTCTCGAACAGTTCCAGCTGGAGCTTGCCGATGCCCCAGGTGGGCTTGACCTCCCCGCCCAGGGACTCCAGTCGTTCCCGGGCCCGCTCCCAGTCCGTGAGGTCGGCCTCGGTCCACTGCGGATTGTACGCCAGCAGGGCCTCGCGCAGGGTCAGGCGCCGGAAGGGCCGGCCGAAGTCGCACGCCACCCCCTGGTAAGTGATCCGGGTGCCGCCGGTGATCTCCCGCGCCAGCCCCCGCAGCATCTCCTCGGTGAGGTCCATCAGGTCCTCGTAGGTGGCGTAGGCCTCGTAGAACTCGAGCATGGTGAACTCGGGATTGTGCCGGGTGGACAGCCCCTCGTTGCGGAAGTTACGGTTGATCTCGTAGACCTTTTCGAAACCGCCCACCAACAGCCGTTTGAGGTAGAGCTCGGGGGCGATGCGCAGATACAACTCCATGTCCAGGGCATGATGATGGGTGACGAAAGGACGTGCCGCCGCCCCCCCCGGCAACACCTGCATCATCGGCGTCTCCACCTCGATGAACCCACGATCATCAAGAAAATCACGTAGGTATCGGATGATACGGCTGCGCGTTCTGAAGATCTCCCGGACCTGTTCGTTGACGATGAGGTCCAGGTAGCGCATCCGGTAGCGCTGCTCCTGGTCGGCCAGGCCATGGAATTTCTCCGGCAGGGGACGCAGGCTCTTGGTGAGCAGGCGGAGGCTGTCCACGTTGACCGACAACTCCCCGGTCTTGGTCTTGAACAGCGTACCCTCGGCGCCGACGATGTCGCCCACGTCCCAGGTCTTGAAGTCGCGGTACAGGGCCTCGCCCACGTTGTCCCGGCGGATGAAGAGCTGAATGCGCCCGGACATGTCCAACAGGTTGGTGAAACTCACCTTGCCCATGATGCGCTTGGACATCATGCGCCCGGCCACCGAGACCCGGATGGGATGTTCTTCGAAGAAGGCGCCGGGCTTGTCGTCGTAATGGGCATGCAGCTCGGCGGCCAGGTGCTCGCGCCGGAACGTATTGGGAAACGCCTCACCCCGCTCGCGGAGCCGGCGCAACTTCTCGCGCCGCTCGGCGATCAGCCGGTGTTCGCCCGCCGCCTCTTCCTTTTTGTTGGTGTGTCGTGTCATCGATTCATCCTGGATTGCAAACGCCGAAGCCGCGGCGTATCCGCAGCGGCGCAGATCGCCGGGGCCTCTCTCACAGGTGCGCGGCCGCGGCTTCAGGACAAACCCGCTCACAGCCCGGACTTGAGGCTGGCCTCGATGAACGGGTCGAGATCACCGTCGAGCACGGCTTGCGTATTCCCTACTTCAACTCCAGTCCTCAAGTCCTTGATTCGTGACTGGTCCAGCACGTAGGACCGAATCTGGCTGCCCCAGCCGATGTCGGCCTTGGAATCCTCGAGCTTCTGCTGCTCCTCGCGGCGTTTCTGCATCTCCAGCTCGTAGAGCTTGGCCTTGAGCTGCTTCATGGCCCGGTCCTTGTTCTGATGCTGGGAGCGCTCGCTCTGGCACTGCGTCACCACGCCGGTGGGCAGGTGGGTGATGCGTACCGCCGACTCGGTCCGGTTGACGTGCTGACCACCGGCGCCGCTGGCGCGATACACGTCGATGCGCAGGTCGGCGGGATTGATCTCGATCTCCACCTCGTCGTCCACCTCGGGGGAGACGAACACGGCGGCGAACGAAGTGTGGCGCCGGTTGCCGGAATCGAAGGGTGACTTACGCACGAGACGGTGAACGCCGGTCTCGGTACGCAGCCAGCCGTAGGCGTGATCGCCTTCCACGCGCACCGTGGCGCTCTTGATGCCCGCCACCTCCCCGGGCGAGAGCTCCACGATCTCGGTCTTGAACCCGTGGCGCTCGGCCCAGCGCAGGTACATCCGCAGCAGCATCTCGGCCCAGTCCTGGGCCTCGGTGCCGCCGGAACCCGCCTGGATCTCCAGATAGGCATTGTGGCTGTCCATCTCGCCGGAGAACATGCGGCGGAACTCGAGCTGGGAGACCCGCTCCTCCAGCCGCCGCACGTCCTCGGCCACCGCCTGCAGCGTCTCAGCGTCGTCCTCCTCCGCGGCCAACTCCAACAGCTCCTCTGCCTCCTGGAGCCCGGCACGGATCTCGTCCAGGTTGCGCACCACCGACTCCAGGCTCGCGCGCTCCCGACCCAGACGCTGGGCGGTCTCCGGATCACTCCAGACGTCGGGATTCTCCAGCTCCCGGGTCACCTCCTCCAGGCGTTCCTTGCGGGAAGCGTAGTCAAAGATACCCCCTGAGGGCGGCCTCGCGCCCGATGAGGTCCTTGATCTGGCTCCTGAGCGGTTGAATGTCCATGAGAGTATTGCTCACCTCGTCTCGACGATACGGGGAAAATACCTGTTGTGATCTGTCAGAAGAGCGCTACAACCCATTATTCCATCATGAAGACAACCGCTTCATGAATCTTCATGAATCGGTGCCGTACTGCGTCGCCAGCCAGTTGCGGTAGCTGCCGTCCATGACGGCCCGCCACCACCGCTCGTTGGCGAGATACCAGTCCACGGTCCGGCGGATGCCGGAGTCGAAGCTCTGCCGCGGCACGAAACCCAGCTCGCGCTCGATCTTCCCGGCATCGATCGCATAACGCCGGTCGTGGCCCGGGCGGTCGGCCACGAACCGGATCAGAGACGCCGCCGACCCACCCCGCGCCGCCGGGCAGGCGGGGAAGCGGCGACGCAATTCGGGATCGGCGGCCATGCGCGCATCGAGCAACCGGCACAGCGCGCGCACCAGATCCAGGTTACGGATCTCGTTGCGCCCGCCGATATTGTACGTCTCACCGACCCTGCCGGCGTCGAGCACCCCTTCGATGCCCCGGCAGTGGTCTTCCACATAGAGCCAGTCCCGCACCTGCCGGCCGTCTCCATAGACCGGGATCTCGCGCCCCTCCAGGATGCGGATCAGCGCCAGCGGGATGAGCTTTTCCGGAAACTGGAACGGGCCGTAATTGTTGGAGCAATTGCTGGTGGTCACCTGGAGTCCGTAGGTGCGATGGTAAGCGCGCACCAGATGGTCGGAGGCCGCCTTGCTGGCCGCGTAGGGGGAATTGGGGGCGTAGGGCGTGCCCTCGGTGAAGGGCGGATCGGAGGGTCCCAGGCTCCCGTAGACCTCGTCGGTGGAAACGTGATGGAAGCGGTGCGGTCGACCGTCGCCGGCCAACCACACGGCGCGGGCGGCCTTGAGCAGCGCGTGGGTGCCATGGACGTTGGTGTCGATGAAGGCGTCGGGCCCGTGGATGGAACGGTCCACGTGGCTTTCTGCGGCGAAATGCACGAGCGTGTCGATGCGCTCGGCGCGCAGCAGGGCCTCGACCGCCTCGGCATCCCGGATGTCACCCTTCACGAAGCGGAACCGCGGATCGCCCTCGGCCGCCGCCAGACTGGCGCGGTTGCCCGCATAGGTGAGCGCGTCCAGCACCACCACCCGATCCTCCGGGTGCCGCTTGAGCCAATACAGGACGAAGTTCGCCCCGATGAACCCCGCCCCACCCGTGACCAGGAGTCTGCGCCCCATGGCCGTCCTCACCCGTCCGCCCCAGGCTCGGCCAACATCCGGCGCAGCTGCTCGCGCCAGTGGAGCGGCTCGAGTCGCAGCCGCCGCAGGGTCTCGCGGCAGTCCAGCAGACTGAACCGCGGCCGACGCGCCGCGGCGGGATAGTCCTCGGTGCCGATGGGCTGAATGCGCGGTGCGCGCTCCAGCATTCCCGCCGCGCGCCCCTCCTCGGCCACAGCCACGGCCAGATCGTACCAGCTCGCGCAGCCCGCATCGCTGTAATGGAGCAGGCCCCGAACCTCCCGGTGTTCCAGGGCGAGCGACCACAGCACGCGGGCCAGCCCGCGCGCCCAGGTGGGCGCGCCGAACTGGTCGGCCACCACCCGCACCGCGCCCCGCTCGCGCATGAGTCGGAGCATGGTGTTGACGAAATTGTGGCCGGCCCGGGCATAGAGCCACGAGGCCCGAACCACCGCTGCGTCGCAATCGGCCTCCAGCACGCCCTGCTCGCCCGCGTACTTGGTCCGGCCATAGACACTCTCCGGCCGCGCGGGGTCGTCCGGGCGCCGGGGTCGGCAGGGACCCTCGCCGAAGACGAAATCCGTGGAGACATGGATCAGTCGTGCGCCCAACCGCCCGCAGGCCGCCGCCAGGTACGCCGGTCCCCGCGCGTTGACCGCGTGGGCGAGGCCGGGCTCGCTCTCGGCCCGATCCACCGCGGTGTAAGCAGCCGCGTTCAGGATCACGTCCGGACGCAACGCATCCACCACCGAGGTGATCTGCTCGGGGCGGGTGATGTCGAGCTCCCCGCGGCGCAGGCCCCGGACCTCGGCGCCCGGGGGAGCGGTGTGGAGCAACTCCCGGCCGAGCTGGCCGCCCGCGCCGGTGACCAACACCCTCATGGAAACACCTCCGCCTCGCCCAACCAGGCCCCGGCGGCGTCCTTGGCCGAGACCAGCGGCGCGGCGCCCTCGATCAGGGGCCAGTCGATGGCCAGGTCCGGGTCGTCCCAACGCAGGCAGCGCTCGCACTCGGGCGCGTAGTAGTCCGTACACTTGTAGACGAACTCCGCCTCCTCGCTCAGGACGTAGAAACCGTGCGCGAAACCGGCCGGGATCCAGAGCATCCGCTTGTTCCGCGCCGACAGGCGCAGGCCCACCCAGCGAGCGAAGGTGGGCGAGCCCCGCCGCAGGTCCACCGCCACGTCGAACACCTCGCCCTGCACCACGCGCACCAGCTTGCCCTGCGGATGGCAGAGCTGATAGTGCAATCCGCGCAACGTGCCCTGTACCGAGCGGCTGTGATTGTCCTGCACGAAACGCGCATCGATCCCGGCCGCGGCGAACCGCGCCGCGTGCCAGGTCTCCATGAAAAAGCCGCGGGCATCCCCGTGCACCACGGGCTCGACCAGCACCACGTCCGGGATCTCGGTGGGTGTGAATCTCACGTCAGCGAGCTCTCGCGCACCGGTTCCTCCAGCAACCGCAGCAGATAGCGCCGGTAGTCGTTGTCGGCGAACCGCTCGGCCAGGCGCGCCAGATCTCCGGCCCCGATATAGCCCATGCGGAAGGCCACCTCCTCGGGGCAGGCGATTTTGAGCCCCTGCCGCTCCTCGACGGTGCGCACGAACAGGCCCGCCTCCAGCAAGGAGGCGTGGGTGCCCGTATCCAGCCACGCCACGCCCCGGCCCAGGACCTCCACCCGCAGCCTGCCGCGCTCCAGATAGCGCCGGTTCACATCGGTGATCTCCAACTCTCCGCGTGCCGACGGCGCGAGCCCCCGCGCCACCTCCACCACCTCGGCATCGTAGAAGTAGATCCCCGTGACCGCGTAGTGCGAACGCGGCCGGGCGGGCTTCTCCTCGATGTCCACCACCCGGCCTTGGGCATCGAACGACACCACCCCGTAGCGCTGCGGATCCTTCACGTAGTAGCCGAATACCGTCCCGCCACGCTCGCGCGCCGCCACCCGGCGCAGAATCCGACCCAATCCCTCGCCGTAGAAGATGTTGTCCCCCAGGATCAGGCACACGGACTCGCCGTCCAGGAACGGCTCGCCGATGAGAAACGCCTGCGCGATCCCTTCGGGGGCCGGCTGTTCGGCGTAGTCCAGCCGCAGGCCCCACTGCGAGCCGTCGCCCAGCAACGCCCGAAAGGCCGGTAAGTCCCGTGGCGTGCTGATCACCAGGATCTCCCGGATGCCGGCCAGCATCAACGTGGTGAGCGGATAGTAGATCATCGGCTTGTCGTAGACCGGCATGAGTTGTTTGCTCACCGACAGCGTCAGCGGATGCAGCCGGGTGCCGGACCCGCCGGCGAGGAGGATGCCTTTCATAGATCGCCCGCTCCCTGCTCTGGAACGGGCGGCCGCCACAGCCGCCCGGTGAGTGGCCACTGCCACCACTCCCAGGGCCGTTCCCGCACGTCACGCTCCAGCTCGGCCACCGCCTGGGCCATGGCGGCCTCCGGGTCGGCCGGCAGCGCCCGCAGCTCCACGCCGACCCGCCAGCCGTGTTCCTTCACCACGCCATAAAGCAGCCCCGCCCCGGTGCGCCGGGCGACCCGCAGGATACCGGCCGCCACGTGCAGGCGGCCGCCGAGAAAGGGATATTCCAGGACGAGCCGGAAGCGCGGATCGAAGGCGTCCAGCAACATCACCACCGTCTCGCCACCGGCGACCACCCGGTACAGGCGCCGCATTCCCTCGTTGATGTGGATCCACGCCCCGCCGATCCGCCCGTGCAGGCCCGTGACCTTGAAACGGAGGAAATCCCGCTCCACCGGGTCGATGGGCAAGCGGGGATCTTCGATGTCCACGGTGAGCATGCCCAGCCGATGACCGCGCAACGCTAGCGACAGCAGCAACAGGTTGAGCCGCCCGTAGTGGGCCATGACGAGAACGATGCCCCGCCCCCTGGACTCGAGGTCCGAGAGCACGGCCTCGCCCTCGAGCGCCATGAGCCGCGCGCCCTGTTCCCGCCTCAGCCGACGGATCCACCACGCATCGAGGGTCTCGCGAGCGCGCATCTCGGAAAAGCGCCTCAGCATCGTCTCGGTGTCGGTCACCCCGGCCGCCCGCAATCCGTGGCGCACACGGGTTGCCGAGCCCTGGTCACAGTTCCGTTCGAGGCGCCCGAGCATTGAGGCGAGTCGGTAGCCCACCGGCATGGGCAGGCGCGCCAGCGCAGGAAACATCCAGCGGTAACGCAGCACGGGACTCTGCACCCAGCAGGCCATCGCCGGCGGCCCGGCGGTCAACTCTGTTCGAGCAGATGCTCGAACCGCGCCTTGACCTGCGCGGCGTCATAGGCCGTCTGCGCGGAGATCAACCCCCGGTCCAGCAGGCCTTGCAAGGCGTTGTCCATGCTCTGCATGCCGAACGCCGCACCGCCCTGCATCACGCTTTCGATCTGATCGAGCTTGCCCTCACGGATCAGATTGGCCACCGCCGGCGTGTTGACCAGCAACTCCACGGCCGCCACCACGCCGGAGCCGTCGGCCTTGGGCACGAGCTGCTGCGAGACCACGGCCCGCAGCGAGGTGGAGAGCATGGTGCGCACGTGCGGTTGTTTGTCCACCGGAAAGGTGTTGATGATCCGGTCCACGGTGGCGGCCGCCCCGTTGGTATGCAGGGTGCCCATCACGAGGATGCCCGTCTCGGCCGCGGTCACCGCCAGGCTGGTCGTCTCCAGATCGCGCATCTCACCGACGAGGATCACATCCGGGTCCTCGCGCAGGGCCGAGCGCAGGGCCGCCGCGAACGTCGGCGTATGGTCGCCCACCTCCCGCTGGCTGATCAGGCAACGCTTGCGCCGGTGCACGAACTCCACCGGATCCTCGATGGTCAGGATGTGTCCATGCAGGCGCCGGTTGATCGAATCCACCATCGCCGCCAGCGTGGTGGATTTGCCGGAGCCCGTCTTTCCGGTGACCAGGATCAGACCGCGTTTCTGCATACAGAGGGTCTCGATGACCTGCGGCAGCCCCAGGGACTCCAGCGTGAAATCCACGGCCGGGATGTGGCGGAACACCGCCCCCATCCCGCCGAGATGCCGGAACACATTGACCCGGAACCGGGCACCGTCCGTGCGCACATAGGCAAAGTCGGCGTTGTCCCGCGCGTTGAACTGTTCCCGCACCCGCCGCGACATGATCGAGAAGAGCAGCTCGTTGGCCTCATCGCGTTCGATCGGATCGTCCGGCAGCTCGTCCAACACCCCGTGACGCCGCAGCCGGGGACGCAAACCCGACACCAGGTGCAGATCAGAAGCCCCTTGCGCGATCACGAAATCGAGCATTGCGTCCAACCGGCTCATGGCTTCATCGAGGCTCCGGAGGGAGGATGTCGGGATCGGTCACGAACCGCGCGAACAATTTCTTGTCGTTGGCGTGCAGGTAGGCATCGTCCGGATCCACCTCCTTGTTTTTCACCGCCTCCAGCAGGGCCTGATCCATCAACTGCATGCCCTGGTCCCGGCTCATTTGGATCTGACTGGGGATCTGGAAGGTCTTGTCATTGAGGATCAGGTTGGAGATCGCCTTGTTCATCAACATGACTTCGACGATGGCCTTGCGGCCCCGGCCGTCGAAGGTGCGCACCAGCGTCTGGGTGAGCACGGCGTGCAGGTTCTGCGAGAGGAAGGCCTTGCCCTGTTCACGTTGCTCGGCGGGCAGGGCGTCCAGCAGCCGGTCCAGCGACTTGACCGCCGAGGTGGTGTGGAGCGTCCCGAACACCAGGTGCCCCGTCTCGGCCGCCAGCAGGGCCATGGTGATGGTCTCGGGGTCGCGCATCTCGCCCACCAGGATCACGTCCGGGTCCTCGCGCAGGGCCGCGCGCAGGCCCTCGGAAAAACTGGGCACATGGGTGCCCACCTCGCGCTGGATCACCTGGGATCGCTTGCTCGGGTGGATGAACTCGATGGGGTCCTCCAGGGTGATGATGTTGCAAGGCTCGCGCTCGTTGATCGCGTCGATGGCGGCGGCCAGGGTGGTCGACTTGCCGGTCCCCGTGGAGCCGGTCACCAGCACGAGGCCCTGGCGGAAACGGGTGATTTTTTCAGCCACGGGCGGCAATCCCAGCTCCTCGAAGCGGGGCACGCGCGAGGGAATGTACCGCAAGGTCACGCCCAGGCCCGTGTTCTTGCGGAACAGGTTGACGCGGAAGCGCCCCACCCCCTGGGACATGTAGGAAAAGTCGAGATCGTGACCCTCGGCGAAGCGTTGGCGCTGGGACTCGGTGAGGATCTCGTTGACGTAGCCCTCCAGCTCCGCCCCGCCCAGCTCGCGGAACTTGATGGGCAGCAATTCCCCGTGCATGCGCAGCATGGGCGGGACGCCCACCGCCAGGTGCACGTCGGAACACCCCTGTTCCAGTCCCAACTTCAGGAATGCGTCGATACGTGGCATCCGTTCTCCGTTTCAGCGCACCACGACCGTCTGGGATCACGAACCGGGCAGGTTTCGCAGCACCTCGTCGACCCGGTCGCGAAGCTCGGCCATGGACTGGTAACGCTTCTCCGGTGAAACGGCCATCGCCCGCTGCACGATCGCGCTCAGCACGTGGGAAAGCCTGGGATTCTTCGATTTCGGGGGTTCGGCCTTGCCTTGCACGTGCTGATACATGATGGACATGCTGTCTCCGCCCTTGTAGGGCGGCTCGCCCGTGAGCATTTCGTACATGATAACACCCAGGGCGTAAATGTCCGTGCGGGCATCCACGGGCTTGCCGAGCACCTGTTCCGGAGCCATGTAGGTGGGCGTACCCACCAGCAGGCCGGTGCGCGTCAGACGCGTTTCCATGTCCCGCGAAGCCGCGGCCACGCCGAAATCCACGATTTTCACGTGGCTGTGGTCATCGATGAGGATGTTGCTGGGCTTGAGATCCCGATGCACCACGTTGGCCGAATGCGCGGCGATCATCCCCTCGCAGACGTCACGCACGATATGCAGGGCCCGCTTCACATCCATGGGCCGGCTCATCTCGATCTCGGCGGTGACCGTATGGCTCGGGAAATACTCCATGGAGATGGCCGCCGCCTCACCGAACCGCAGCATGTCATAGATGCGGATCACGTTTGGATGGGTCACCCGGCGCGCGAAGCGCAACTCGTAGATGAATCGCTTGAGCGCGGCCTCGTCGGCGGCCATCTGCGGATTGAGGAATTTCAGGATCACCTGCTCGTCGACCATGAGATCCTGCATCAGATAAACGGCCCCGAACGCCCCCTTGCCCACCTGACGGATGAACCGATACCGATCACCGATGACATCGCCGGGGCGCAGCTTACCCGGATCCACCGCCTCGAACTGCAGGGCGCCCGGCGCCCGGCGCCCGTCCTGACCGGCATCGGCCAGCAACTCGGCCGAGCGCAGTCCGGAATCGCGGGCCTCCGTGTCCGTCATGCAACGGCGTTCGATGGCGCGCAGGGCCTCGTCGGCCGCAGCCAGGAGCCCTTCGGAACCGCCGCGCACCGTTTCCTGGATGGCCGCGATCACACGGGCGGCGTGCCGCTCGTCGGTGAGGTCCCGCAGGGCCTCGAGCGCCGCCTTCCGGGTGATCTCGTCACCCTCGCGCAGCTGCTTGAGCACCGGCTCGACGGCCTCCGGGGCGCCCAACCTGCCCAGGGCCCGCAACAGCACGATCACCATCTGGGCCGAGGGGTGCGCCTCTCCGTTGCCTTTCCCGCCTCCACTCTGTCGAGCGGCGGCCCGAGCGCTTTCTTTCTCCAGCAGGCGGATCAGAATCGGGACCGCCCGCTTGTCGCCGAGCTCGGCGAGCCCGTCCACGGCACGTTCGCGGACCCACCAGTCCGAGTCCTGCAGCGCCCGGAGCAGCGGCGCGAACCCGCGCAGCACCTGCGCCTTGTCGCCGCGGCGGGTCGAGGCCTCGATCAGGGCATTCATCACTTCGACGGCCGAGCGCCGGATGTAGGGATCTTCGTCGCCGATCAGCCGGATGACGGCCTCCACCACGCGCCCCCCCCCCACCTTTCCCAGGGCGTCGGCGGCACGGCTGCGCACCCACCAGTCCTTGTCCTTGACCGCTGCGAGCAGGTGCTTGACTGCCCGGCTGTCGGCGATCTCGTTGAGCACCTCCACGGCCGCCCGACGGACGTATTCCGATTCGTCCTGGAGTAGCGCCACGAGGTGGCGCACCGTGTCCGGATGATTCAGCTCCACCAAGGCATCCACCGCCTTGGCCTGGATCTGCAGATCGGGGTCGCGCAACAGCGCGCACAGCTCCTCCACGTCCAGGGCGGCCCCCATGCGCGTCAGGCCCTCGAGCGCGGCCATGCGCACCGCCTTGCTTTCGTCCTTCAGCAGACGGTGCAACGCCCGCTGCGACAGCACACTGTCGAAACGTGCGAGCAAGCGCGCCACCTGGGTCCGCAGGGCGGGGTTGCGGGCGTCCAGGCGCGTGACCAGCTTCGGGATGAACGACTCATCGGCCGCCTCGCCCAGTATCCGGAACAGCAGGGCCAGGTCGTTGTGCTCGACCTTCGAGCTCTGGTGAAGCAACAGTTCCGGGTCGAGCCGCTTGGCATGTGCTGACAAAATGGCCAGCAAGGCGGGCTTGGATACATTCTCCCGGTCGAACAGGGGCAGCAGGCGGTGCGGGTCGAAGGAAGAGGCCCCCTTCAGCACCTGGACCACGCCGCCGACGACGGCCGAGTCCTCGGACTCCAGCGCGGCGATGAAATGCGGCGTGGTGTCCTCGTTCACCAGGCGGCGCAAGACCTGGACCACCCGCTGATAGGCCTCGCGCCGGGTGCTGCCCAACCGCTCGATCAGCTTGGGCACCGCCACTCCATCCATTTGGCGCAGGCGGCGGACCAGCTCCTTGCCTTGGTCACTGTCCAGCGACGCCAAACCGGTGAGCTGGTCGATCAGCCGTTCGACGCGGATGGCGTCCAGGAGTCCCATGGGTGGGCTACGATTTCAAAGCAGAGGCACCGCCCAAACACAGTACCGCTTGTTCAGGAGCACGACGGTCCCGTCGTCGAGCTCCAGGCGGACGAACGGACCGGAGACGTAGTTGAGATAATCGATCAAGCGTGAATGCTCGGGGGGGAGATACTCACGCACGTTCCCCTCCACTTCGCGTCCGTCATGGAGCCGGAAACGGCACGGTACGCGCGGCGCCGTGTCGGCGTCGGGCCGTGGCGGTTCCCGGAACCGGACCTCCACGAGGTAGCGCTTGTTGTAGCAACGGATCTCCCCCGACTCCAGACGGACCACCACGAACCGCTCGCGTTGATTGAGCAGTTCCGGCGGACCCTCGCCCTCCCCGCTGTCCGGCCCCGGGGGAAGCAGGAACAGCCGACCCTGCACCGGGCCGTCGGGGTCCACCACCAGCTCGACGGGTTGCTCGCGCTTGGGAATCCGATAAGTATTGGAATGCATGTCTCCTCCGGCGGCAGAGCGGGCCCTCACGCAGGTCCCGGATCCGCTCAATACAGCAGCCTCCCCGCCCCCCAGAGGAGCAGACCCGCGCCCGCGCCGGCGGCCACATCGTCGAGCATGATCCCACAACCGCCGCGCACCCGCTTATCCAGCCACGAGATGGGCCAAGGTTTGATGATATCGAATGCGCGGAACGAGGCGAAGCCGGCCATCAGCCAGCCCGCCTCGCTCGGCAGCACTGCCATGGTCACCAGATAGCCGACCACCTCGTCCCAGACGATCCCGCCGTGATCGTGGACGCCCAGGTGCCGACTGGTCCTCCCGGCCGCCCAGCATCCCAGCACGAAGGCGAAAAGACAAGCGACTCCATAAACCATGGGACCGAACCCCTGGAGCACCACGACCACGGGGACCCCCACCAGCGTGCCTGCCGTGCCCGGGGCCACCGGGGCGAGCCCCGCCCCGAACCCGAAGGCCAGCAGATGCGCCGGATCCGACCAGAGGAAGCGCCAGCCGGGCCGCGCGGCCGAAACGCTCACGCGCCCTCCACGAAATGATCGAAGCCGCCGCCGGCCTCCCAAATCTCCCGATACCCTCCCCGTTCGAGCCACAGCCCCGGCGGCTCCGTGACGGTACCGATCCGCGTGCACGGCGGCTCGCCCGCCTCGAGTTCGGCCCCGAGCCGCGCCTCCTCCCCGGGGGGGAGCGTGAACAACAGCTCATAGTCGTCCCCCGCCGTGAGCGGCAGCCGCCAGCCCTCCGGCTCGTGCGCCATCCAGGCCGCGAGTGCCTCGGAGCACGGCACCCGCTCCCACTCGATCACCGCGCCCACCCTGCTGGCTCGGCACAGGCGTCCCAGATCGCGCATCAGACCGTCGGACAGGTCGATGGCCGCGGTGGCCCGACCGGCCAAACGCCCGCCCAGGGTCAGCCTCGGTTCCGGATAGTGGAGTCGCCGCACGCACTGGCGCCGCGCCGGCCCGGACAACGCCGCCCGGCCTTGCAAGACCGCCAACCCCAACCCCGCATCCCCCAGCGTCCCGCTCACCCAAATGCCGTCCCCAGGACGCGCCCCATCCCGACGCAGGGCCGCCCGTGGCGCAACCGTACCCAGCACCGTCACGGTCACGCTCGTCGGCCCGCGGCACAGATCACCACCCACCAGCGCCACACCAAACCGGGAGGCCAGCGTCAACAGACCGTCGGCGAAGCCCCCCAGCCAGGCGGGATCGGCCCGCGGCGCGGTCAGCGCCGACAGCGCCCAGCACGCCGTCCCGCCCATGGCCGCAACGTCACTGAGATTGACCGCCAGGGCCTTGTGGCCCACCGCATCGGGAGGCGTCTGCTCGGGGAAATGCACCCCTTCCGTGAGGGTGTCCGTACAAGCCACCAGCAGACCAGAGGCCGCCGGCTGGAGCAGGGCGGCGTCGTCTCCGATACCCAGCGCCACGTCCGGGCGCCGCGGGCCTCGCTGGAACCAGCGCTCGATGAGCCCCTCTTCGCCGCTCACGACCCACCGGTTTCGAAGGGGCGCAGCTCACGGGCCAGGCGATCCAACACCCCGTTGACGAAGCGGTGGCCGCCCTCGGCGCCGAATTTGGCCGCCAGGCTCACCGCTTCCTCGATAACCACCCGGAACGGGACGTCCAACCGGTGGAGCAACTCATAGGTCGCGATCCGCAGGACCGCCCGCTCCACCGGGTCCACCTCGGCCATGGGCCGGTCCAGGTAGGGCGCGATCCGGGCATCCAGCGCATCGGCCTGTGCCGTCACCCCCCGTACCAATTCCCCGAAATAGGCTGTGTCGGCCCGAGACCAGTTGTCGTCCTCGGCGAACTGGGCGACGATCTCGGCCGGACGCTGTCGCGCCAAGTCCCATTGATAGAGCGCTTGCAACGCCAAGCGGCGCGCCCAATGGCGGCCGTGACGCAGCGCGCGGCTCGAACGGACCGGTGCGGTGTTCATCGACCGGCCGCGACCGCCCGCAGCAAGTTGACCATCTCGATGGCGGTGAGCGCCGCCTCGGCGCCCTTGTTGCCGGCCTTGGTACCGGCCCGCTCGATGGCCTGTTCGATGGTGTCGGTGGTGAGCACACCGAACACCACCGGCAGATCGAAAGCGGCGGAGACCGCCGACAGCCCCTTGGCGCACTCGCCCGCCACGTAGTCGAAATGCGGCGTGGCGCCCCGGATCACGCAGCCCAGCCCCACGATGGCGTCCACCCCTCCGCGTCGGGCCACGGCGCGCGCGGCCAACGGCAGCTCCCAGGCCCCGGGGACTTGGATCAACTCCAGCGCCGCCTCCGGCACCCCGCTGCGTGAGAACGCATCCACCGCGCCGTCCACCAGCCGGTCCACGATGAACTCGTTGAACCGCGCCGCCACCAGGGCGAACCGCGCCCCTTCGGGCGCCGTCAATGCTCCCACCGTTGTCGGGATCGTCATGTCTCTGAACTCCTATCCACCCACATTCGATCATCGTGGCGCGAAGAAATACGCAAGCGCCACGCCCCTTCGTAAGACGTGAAACGGCGTCAGGGGGAAGGGAATCTGTCACGCCCCGTCCAATCTAACGCCACCGCACCTCGTTTGCATCCCCCGCATCAGGCGCATGATATGATCTTCGCCGTCGGCCAACCGTGGAATGCCCGCCCATGAGCGCCACCGTCCTGGAACTCTACGACCGCCTCGCCGCCGCCACCGACGACCGCCAGCGGATGCGCATCCTGGCCGAGGCCTTTCAGACCCTGGCCGAACACAGCGTCCACCCCGGCGAGGTGGCCAGCCGCGAGGATCTGCACCAGACCGAGCTCAAACTCACCCGCGAAATCGAGCAGATTCGCCTGGAGATCGAGCAGGTCCGCGGCGAGATCAAGGAGGTGGAACTCAAGCTGACCCGCGAGATCGAGCAGCTCCGCGGTGAGCTCAAGGTGGACATCCAGCGCACCCAGGGCACGCTGCTGCGTTGGAGTTTTCTGTTCTGGATCACCCAGTTCGGGGCCGTGCTGGCCGTCTTGTGGCGCCTGGGGGCGGCGGGCTGAGCCACCCCCGCCCGATCCTCTCCTCACCTGCCTCAGTCGCTCACGTACTCGGCGATCTCCAGGCCGAAGCCGCCCAAGCCGTGGAAGCGCTGCGGCGCGCTCATCAGGCGCATGCGCCGCACCCCCAGGTCGAGCAAGATCTGGGCGCCGATACCCAGGGTGCGACGGTCGGCCGGCTTGTGATCCGGATCGGGGGGCGCCTGCGTCGTGTGCTTGAATGCCTCCACCGCGGCCAGCACATCCCTGGGCCCCATGGGCCGGTGCAGCACCACGATGACGCCGGCACCCGCCTCGGCCACACGATGCATCACATCGCGCAGCGGCCAGCCGCAGGGCGCGCCGCGGGCGTTGAGCACATCGCACAAGATGTTGTCCAGGTGCACACGGACCAGGGTCGGCACCTGCGGTGTAATCTCGCCCATGGTCAGGGCGAAGTGGATGTCGTGGCGGGTGATGTCCTCGAACACCACCAGCCGGAAATCGCCGTATTCGGTCTGCAGGGGCAGCGTGTCGATGCGACGGACGGTGCGCTCGTGCTCGATGCGGTAACGGATCAGGTCCTCTATGGTCCCCATGCGCAGCCCGTGCTCGCGGGCGAAGACTTCCAGATCGGGCCGGCGCGCCATGGTCCCATCCTCGTTGAGGATTTCCACGATCACCGCCGCGGGCTCCAGTCCCGCCAAGCGGGCCAGGTCACAGCCGGCCTCGGTGTGCCCGGCACGGGTGAGCACACCGCCCGGTTGCGCCATCAGCGGAAAGATGTGGCCGGGCTGGGTGATGTCCTCGGGTCGCGCGTTGGGCGCCACCGCGGTGCGGATGGTATGCGCGCGATCGTAGGCGGAGATACCCGTGGTCACCCCCTCGCGCGCCTCGATGGAGACGGTGAAGTTGGTGCCGTGGGCCTCGTCGGTGGCATCGACCATGAGCGGCAGATTGAGCTGCCTGCAGCGCTCGCGCGTGAGGGTCAGGCAGATGAGGCCCCGCCCGTACTTGGCCATGAAGTTGATGTCCTCGGGCCGGACCAGCTCGGCGGCCATGAGGAGGTCGCCCTCGTTCTCCCGATCCTCGTCGTCGACGATGATCACCATCCGCCCGGCACGGATATCGGCGATGATGTCCTCGATGGGGTCGAACGGACCGCTCGTCTGCTCCGGTTCCTTCATCGGTTCGGTCTCGTCTGTCGCTTGCGTGGGTCCACCGGGCGTCACCGGGCCAGGAATCCGTGCCGGGCGAGAAACTCCCGGTCGATGCGGGCGCCGGATTGGGCGGCGCGCTCGCCCAGCAGCAGCCGCTCGATGTACCGCGCCACCAGGTCCACCTCGAGGTTCACCCGGGTGCCGGGCCGGTAGTCCGCGATGATCGTCTGCGCCAGGGTATGCGGGATGATGTTGACGTCGAACACCGCGCCCTCGACCGCATTGACCGTGAGGCTGGTGCCGTCCACCGCGATGGAGCCCTTGGGCGCCACGTAGCGCGCCAGCCCGTCCGGGACACGGATCCGGAACCGCTCGGAGCGCGCCTCGGAGCGCCGCTCCAGGACCTCGCCCACCCCGTCCACGTGGCCGCTGACCAGATGCCCGCCCAACCGCGTGGTGGGCAACAGCGCCTTCTCCAAGTTGACCCGCGCCCCCGGGACCAGGTTCCCCAGGGTGGTCCGCGCCAGCGTCTCCCCGGAGACGTCCATCCAGACCCCCCCTGCGGACAAGTCGGTGACCGTGAGGCACACCCCATTCACGGAGATGCTGTCGCCCTGAGATACGTCGGCGAGATCCAGATTTCCGGGTGCTACACGGATCCGCACATCACCGCCACGCGACTCCACCGTCGCGATCTCGCCCACCGCCTCGATCAAGCCCGTGAACATTCGCTCAACCTCCTTCCGGGATCCAGACGAAGCGCAGATCCCGACCCACTTGCCGCAGCGACTCCAGCCGCATGGGGATGCGCTGCGCCATGCGTTCCAACTCCGGCACCACGGCCAGACCGCGCGCCGCATGCCCCATCACGTGAGGCGCCATGTAGACCACCCATTCGTCCACCCACCCGCCGGCCAGCAACGCCCCGGCCAGCGTGGCGCCGGCCTCCACCAGGACCTCGTTGACCTCCCGGCGCGCCAGCAGGTCCAGCACCGCACCGAGCTCCAGCCCGCCCGCGGCCGCGGGAACCCTCCGCACCTCGGCCCCCGCCGCCTCGAGCGCCGCGCGCCGCGGCGGGTGGTCACGGGCCGTGAGGATCAAGGTACGGCCCGACAGTCCCAGCATGCGCATTCCCGGCGGGCTTTCCAGAGACGGGTCGAGCACCACGCGCAACGGCTGGCGCACGGGACCCTCGATGCCCAGCTCCGCGGCCGCCAGGCGAACGTTGAGCGAGGGGTCGTCGGCCAGCACCGTGCCGATTCCGGTGAGGATGGCATCCACCCGGGCGCGTTGGCGTTGCACGTCCCGGCGCGCCGGGGCATCGGTGATCCACTGGCTCTCGCCGCTGGCCATGGCCGTGCGCCCGTCCAGGCTCACGGCACTCTTGAGCCGCACCCAGGGCCGCCCCCGCCGCATGCGCGAGACGAAACCGGGATTCAGGGCCTCGGCCTCGCGCGCCAGCAGGCCCACCGCCACCGCCACGCCCGCCTCGCGCAGCCGCGCCAGGCCGCGGCCGGCCACCTGTGGGTTGGGATCCTGCATGGCCGCCACCACCCGCG
Source organism: Gammaproteobacteria bacterium (assembly GCA_026984215.1). Taxonomy (GTDB): domain Bacteria; phylum Pseudomonadota; class Gammaproteobacteria; order JAJDOJ01; family JAJDOJ01; genus JALVEU01. Next base: position 64,291 of record JALSSO010000026.1, read on the forward strand.
CCACACCCGCCGCGATCAGGGCCTCGGCACAAGGCGGGGTGCGGCCATGGTGCGCGCAGGGCTCCAGGGTCACGTAGGCGGTGGCGCCCCGCGCCCGCCCGCCCGCGGCCCGCAGGGCCACGACCTCCGCATGCGGCCCGCCGGCCCGGGCGTGGAAACCCTCACCGACCACCGATCCGCCATGCGCGAGCACACAACCCACGCGTGGATTGGGGTGCGTGGTGTACAACCCCCGCCGCGCCAGGCGCAGCGCCCGCGCCATGAGCGCATGGTCGCGGGCGGTGAAACCGTCCGGTCCGCTCACGATTCCTCGTGCTCGCCCCCGAGCAGCGGGATCTGACTGCGCCGCATCTCGGGCGTGGGCTCGCCTTGCAGGTGTTCCACCAGATCCCGGAAGGCCTGCACGTCCTCGAAACTGCGATACACGGAAGCGAAGCGCACATAGGCCACCTGATCCAGCCGACGCAGCTCCTCCATGGCCCATTCCCCGACCCGTAACGCCGCCAACTCCCGCTCGCCGCAGCGCAGCGCCCGCCTGCGGATTCGCTCGATGGCCGCATCCACGGCCTCGGTGGGCACGGGCCGCTTCTCCAGGGCGTGCTCCAGACCCTTGCGCAGCTTGCCCACGTCGAAGGGCTCGCGCCGCCCGTCGCGCTTGACCACCCGCGGCAGCGCCAGGCCCGCCGTCTCGTAAGTGGTGAAACGCTCCCCGCAGGCCGTGCACAAGCGGCGCCGGCGCACCTGGTCGCCCTCGCCGGCCAGGCGCGAGTCCACCACGCGGGTGTCGGCGGCATTGCAAAACGGACAACGCACGGGACGACGCCCTCAGGCCGGCGCGTAAACCGGGAAACGCGCGCACAGTTCGAGCACCCGAGCCCTGACCTGGGCGATGCGCGGCTCCAGTTCCTCAGGCTTGCCCACCACGTCGATGAGGTCGCACATCCAGCCGGCCAGCTCCCGACACTCATCCTCCCCGAAGCCCCGCGTGGTGACCGCCGGCGTGCCGACCCGGATGCCGCTGGTGACGAAGGGCGACTGCGGATCGTTGGGCACGGCGTTCTTGTTCACCGTGATATGGGCCCGACCCAGGGCGGCGTCCACGTCCTTGCCGGTCAGTCCCTGTCGGATGAAACTCACCAGGAACAAATGATCGTCGGTGCCGCCCGAGACCACATCGTAGCCCCGCTCCAGGAACACCCGGGCCATGGCCTTGGCGTTGCGCACCACCTGCTCCTGATAGACCCGAAACTCCGGTTGCATGGCCTCCTTGAAGGCCACCGCCTTGGCGGCGATCACATGCATCAGCGGCCCCCCCTGCGTACCCGGGAAGACCATGCTGTTGAGCCGTTTCTCCACCTCCGGATTGGCGCGGGCCAGGATCAGGCCGCCGCGCGGGCCGCGCAGCGTCTTGTGCGTGGTGGTGGTGGTCACGTCGGCCAGTGGCACGGGGCTGGGATAGAGCCCGGCGGCCACCAGGCCGGCCACGTGCGCCATGTCGGCGACGAGCCAGGCTCCCACGCGATCGGCGATGGCGCGGAACCGCGCCCAGTCCACCACCCGGGAGTAGGCCGAAAAGCCGGTCACGATCAGCTTCGGGCGATGCTCCATGGCCAGGCGCTCGGCCTCGTCATAGTCGATCTCCCCAGTGGCCGGGTCCAGCCCGTACTGAACGGCGCGGAACAACTTCCCCGAGAAATTGACCCGCGCCCCGTGGGTCAGGTGGCCGCCATGGGCCAGGCTCATGCCCAGGATGGTGTCGCCCGGCTCCAACAGGGCGAGGTACACCGCGGCATTGGCCTGCGAGCCCGAGTGGGGCTGCACGTTGGCGTAATCCGCCCCGAACAGCGCCTTGGCCCGTTCGATGGCGAGCCGCTCGGCCACGTCCACGTGCTCGCACCCGCCGTAGTACCGACGGCCGGGATACCCTTCCGCGTATTTGTTGGTCAGCACCGAACCCTGGGCCTCCAGCACCCGCGGACTGGCATAGTTCTCCGAGGCGATGAGCTCGACATGCTCCTCCTGCCGGCGCTGTTCGGCGCGGATCGCGGCGGCCAGCTCGTCATCGAACCCGGCGATGGTCATATCCTGTGTATACACGGCGGGAGATCCTCCTCAAGCGGGTGGACGAAGGAAAAGCGATACATTATACCCAGTGGTGAATGGACGAAGGGGGCGGCGTGAACGCCGAGGAAATCTTTCGCCAGGCGCGCGAGCGCGGCAAGGTACGGCGCGAACACTGGGAAGACGGTGAGTACCTGCGCCTGCTGGACGAGTTCCACGGTCTGCCCCGCGGCACGGTGAAGATCGCAGACACGCTGCTGTGCGGCTATCCGCGCATCGGCCGCATCCTGCGTCTGGCCAGCGGATTGCGCGAGGTGTTCTCGGCACCCTTCTTCGTGGAGGAGAAGGTGGACGGCTACAACGTGCGGGTGGTGCGCGTGGGCGAGCGGGTGCTCGCCTTCACGCGGGGCGGCTTTCTCTGCCCGTTCACCACCGACCGTCTGGCGGACCTGATCGACACGTCCTTCTTCGAGATCCACCCGGGGCTGGTCATCTGCATGGAAGTGGCCGGGCCCGACAACCCCTATCTCCGGGGCACCACGCCCCAGGTCACCGAAGACGTGCGGGCCTTCGTGTTCGACATCGCCCGCAAGGGCCGGGTGGGTTTTCTCCCCTACGCCGAGAAACTGGCCCTGCTCGAACGCCATCGGCTGCCCAGCGTGCAGCGCTACGGCCGCTTCACGGTCGAGCAGGTGGAGGCCCTGCGCAGCCTGCTCTGGCGGCTCAACGAGGAGCAACGCGAAGGGGTGGTGATGAAGGAAGACAGCGCCCAGGACCGGCGCATCAAATACGTCACCAGCAACTCCAGCGTGGCCGACATCCGCAACACGGTGCACAACCTCCTGCACCTGCCGCCGGAATACTTCATCCACCGCATCCTGCGCCTGGCCCTGTTCCGCGACGAGGTGGGCCGAGAGGCCGCCGAGGACATCGCCGAGCGCCTGGGGCACGCCTTCCTGGACGGACTCGACGAGGCCATCGCCCAGTACCGCCGCGAGGGCAAGGTCTATTACGCCTTCCGCTGCCGCCTGCGCGATCCGGCCAACGCCGACCGCCTGCTCGCCCACATCCGGCGAGGCGACCGGCGCATGCACGTGGTGGAAACCGCCCGCCGCAGCGAAGGCGGCTACACCGTGCTCGAGTTCCGCAAGGTCTACGACGACATGACGGGATTGCTGGCCCACCTGATGCGTGGTGGGCAGGTCTTCGACTGAACCGAGCCCGCGCTTGACCGGGGGTTCTCCGCTCCGGCCGCTCGGGTATCCTATGCGCCTTTTGGAGCAGGCCGGCCGTGGGCCGCGGCGAGGAGCGATCGATCATGCACGACAGTTTCGGCACCCGTGCCACCCTGGAGGTGGACGGCCAGACCTATGGGTACTATCGGATCTCCGCCATCCAGGGCACGGACCGCCTGCCCGTGGCGATCCGCATCCTGCTGGAGAATCTGCTGCGGCACGAGGACGGCGAGACGGTGCGCCGCGCGGACATCGAGGCCCTGGCCGGCTGGGATCCCGGGCAGGCCGAGCCGCGGGAAATCGCCTTCAGACCGGCGCGGGTACTGATGCAGGACTTCACGGGCGTGCCCGCGGTGGTGGATCTGGCGGCCATGCGCGACGCCATGCGCACCCTGGGGGGCGATCCCCGCCGGATCAATCCCCTGCAACCGGCCGAGCTGGTCATCGACCACTCGGTCCAGGTGGACGCCTTCGGCCGGCCCGAGGCCTTCGAGATCAACGCCGAGCGAGAATTCGAACGCAACCGCGAACGGTATCGGTTCCTGAAGTGGGGCCAGAAGGCCTTCGAAAACTTCAAGGTGGTGCCGCCGGACACCGGCATCGTCCATCAGGTCAACCTCGAATACCTCGCCCGCGTGGTCTTCAGCGAGGTGCGTGACGGGGAGACCCTCGCCTTCCCCGACACGCTGGTGGGTACCGATTCCCACACCACCATGATCAACGGGCTGGGTGTGCTCGGTTGGGGCGTGGGCGGCATCGAGGCCGAAGCCTCCATGCTCGGCCAGCCCATCTCCATGCTGATTCCACAGGTCGTGGGCGTGCGCCTGGCGGGCGAGCTGCCCGAAGGGGCCACGGCCACCGATCTGGTCCTGCGCATCGTGGAGCTGCTGCGCCGCAAGGGGGTGGTGGGCAAGTTCGTGGAGTTCTTCGGCCCCGGACTGGACCATCTGTCCCTGGCCGACCGCGCCACCCTCGCCAACATGGCCCCCGAGTACGGGGCCACCTGCGGCCTGTTCCCCATCGACGAGGAGACCCTCGCCTACCTGCGCCTCACCGGGCGCGGCGAGGATCAGGTGGCCCTGGTGGCGGCCTATGCCCGTGCCCAGGGCCTGTGGCGCGATGCCGCCACGCCGGATCCCACCTACAGCGATGTGTTGGAGGTGGATCTGGGGGAGATCGAACCGGCGCTGGCCGGGCCGCGCAGGCCGCAGGACCGGGTGCCCCTGCGCGAGGCGGGCCCAGCCTTCGGCAAGGCCCTGCGCGAGCTCAAGGCCGAGCGCGGCATTCCCGACCGAGGTCCGGCGCACATCGAGATCGACGGCCAGCCGGTGACCCTCGGCGACGGGGCCGTGGTCATCGCCGCCATCACCTCTTGCACCAACACCTCCAATCCCTCGGTGATGATCGGCGCGGGCCTGGTGGCGAAGAAGGCCGCCGAACGCGGCCTCGCCCGCCGGCCCTGGGTCAAGACCTCGCTGGCCCCGGGTTCACGGGCGGTCACCGAATACCTGCGCAACGCCGGGCTCCTGGAGCCCCTCCAGGCCGTGGGCTTCGACGTGGTGGGTTACGGGTGCACCACCTGCATCGGCAACTCCGGCCCGCTGCCCGAGGCGGTGAGCCGGGCCATCCGCGAGCGGGATCTCACCGTGGTGTCGGTGCTCTCCGGCAACCGCAACTTCGAGGGCCGGGTCCATCCGGAGGTACGCATGAATTACCTCGCCTCTCCACCCCTGGTGGTGGCCTACGCCATCGCCGGACGCATGGACATCGATATCCACCGCGACCCCCTGGCCACCGACGCCAGGGGCGAACCCGTCCATCTGCGGGACCTGTGGCCCACGCAACGGGAGGTGGCCGAGGCGGTGGCCGCCGCAGTGCGGGCAGACGCCTTCCGCAAGTCCTACGCCGACGTGTTCTCCGGCGACGCCCGCTGGCGGGGGCTGGAGGCCGACGCGGGACTGCTCTACCCCTGGCCCGAGTCCACGTACATCGCCCGGCCGCCCTTCTTCGAGGGGCTGGGGCGGGAGCCGGAGGCGGTGGAGGACATCCTGGGCGCCCGCGTATTGGCCCTGCTCGGCGATTCGGTGACCACCGATCACATCTCGCCGGCCGGAGCCATCAAGCCCGACAGCCCGGCCGGGCGCTGGCTCATCGAGCACGGCGTGGAGCCCCGGGACTTCAACTCCTACGGCGCACGCCGGGGCCACCACGAGGTGATGATGCGCGGCACCTTCGCCAACATCCGCCTGCGCAACCTGCTCGCGCCCGGTACCGAGGGCGGCGTCACCCGCCATCAGCCGAGCGGCGAGACCATGAGTATCTTCGACGCCGCCATGCGTTACCGGTCCGAAGGCGTGCCCACCCTCGTCATCGCCGGCAAGGAATACGGCTCCGGCTCCTCGCGTGACTGGGCGGCCAAAGGGCCACGCCTGCTGGGCGTGCGCGCCGTGATCGCCGAGAGCTTCGAACGCATCCATCGTTCCAACCTGGTGGGCATGGGCATTCTGCCCCTGGAATTCCCGCCCGGAGAGAACGCCCATAGCCTGGGCCTGGACGGCACCGAACGTTACGACATCACGGGCCTGGCCGGCGGTGAAGCACGCACGGTGCGGGTGGCCGCCGTGGCCGAAGGCGGCGCCACCCGCCAGTTCGAGGCCCGGGTGCGCATCGATACGCCCCAAGAGGTCGCCTACTACCGCCACGGGGGCATCCTGCCCTACGTACTGCGCCAGCTCGCCCGGGGATGAACCGCCGTCGCGCCGCGCTGTGCGGGGCCTGGCTTTCCGCCGCCGCAGTGGTGCTCGGCGCCTTCGCCGCCCACGGCCTGCGGGGACGGCTGGAACCGCAATGGCTGGACATCTTCCACACGGGGGTGGAATACCACCTGCTGCACGCCATCGGCCTGCTGGGCGTGGCCGCGGTGTGGGATTTGGGCGCCGAACGCTGGATGCGCTGGTCGGCCACGGCCCTGTGCCTGGGGTTGCTGGTGTTCTCGGGCAGCCTGTACGCCCTGGCGCTCACCGGCCAACGCGCCCTCGGCGTGATCACGCCCCTGGGTGGGGCGGGAATGATCGTGGGCTGGATCCTGCTCGCGATCGGTCTGCGCCCGCGGCGGGGCGGCCGGACCTGACCCGGCCCCATCTCCTCATCGGCCGGCTCAGCGATTTCGGGTGCGCGGCGGGCGATGCAACCGAGCGTCGATTTCCATCAGGGCCCTGCGTTCACCCATCCGCCGGACCGCCTCCTCGATGAAGGCCATGGCTTGTGCGTACTCGGCATGCACGCCGGCCCAATGCCGGGCCAACCCCAGTGCGAAACTGCGAAAACGGCGAAACACCAGAAAGGCCACCGTGGCCACGCCGGCCGCCTGCCATACACGCCCCTGCCACAGGAGCCAGCCCGCCACGGCATAGCCCGAAAACGCCCCCAGGGCGATCCAGCCACCGATCCGGTGGATGCGGTCCACCAGGTCGCGCACCCGGTCGTGCTGGTCCGCCAGGCATCGGGCGTCCAGGGACGGAGAGCGCTTTCCTGTATCGGCCCCCTTATCCATCAGCCATGCGAGCGATCGACCCGGGGCGCTGGCACAGATCGAAGGCGGACTCCAGCGGCGAGGGGCGGGCGAACGCATAGCCCTGGAAGTAATCCACCCCGAGTCCGCGGACCAGACGCAGCAAGTGCTTGTTCTCCACATATTCGGCGATGGTCTTCATCCCCATCACGTGCCCCACCTCGTTGATGGCCCGCACCAATGCCGTGGCCACCTCGTCGTGTTCCATGTCGCGCACGAACTCGCCCTCGATCTTCAGGAATTGCAGCGGCATCGAGCGCAGGGAAGAAAAGGACGTGAGCCCACTGCCGAAGTCGTCCAGGGCGAACAACACTCCTTCTCGATGGAGGGCCGTCATCAGCTCGGTCGCGCGGCCCAGGTTGGCAATGGCCGCCGTCTCTGTGATTTCCAGGCACAGAGCACCGGCGGGCATGCCGTGCGCCCGGACCCGTTCCGCCGCCCAACGGGCGAACTCCAGGTCGCTCACGGTCTGGGCGGAAATGTTGACGAACAGGGTCGGGCGGCGTGCCGGCGGCGCATCACCGAACCGTTCCATGTACTGCGACATGGCCTGCTCGAGCACCCACCGGTCCAACTCCCCCATCATCCCGAAGCGCTCGGCCGCGGGAATGAAATCGCCGGGCAGATAAACCTTGTCTCCCGCCTCGTCCCGGATCCTCAGCAAGACCTCGCAGTCGAGCGGTTTCCCGTCCATGATCCCGCTGGGCGCGATGGGCTGACCGAACAATTCCAGACGGCCTTCTTGCATGGCCGCCCGCACCCGGTTGAGCCACCAGACCTCGCAGGACCGCTGCCTGACCTGCTGATCGCTGTCGGTGTAGACGCGCACCCGGTTGCGCCCTTCTTCCTTGGCCAGGTAACAGGCCGAATCCGCCCGGCTGAGCACCTCTGCGCAGCCAAGCTCGTCCGGCGTGATGACCGAGATCCCGATGCTCACCCCGACACTGTACATCCCGCCGTGCCACGCGAACCGATACCCGGCCACCGCCTCCTTGATGCCCTGCGCGATGACCCGTGCCTGAGTCACGTCACAACCGTCCAGGATCACGCCGAATTCGTCCCCGCCCAGACGGGCCAGGGTGTCCCCTTTCCGTACGCGCTCCTGCAACAGGTCGGCGATCTGGCGCAGCAGCTCGTCTCCGGCCATGTGTCCGCAAGTGTCATTGATGAACTTGAAACGGTCCAGATCGAGATACAGCACACTCGAAGTGCAACGTGCGGTACGGCACAGACTCAGGGTGATCTCCAGGCGCCGTTCGAACTCGTAGCGATTGAACAAACCCGTCAGCGCATCGTGCGAGGCCTGGTAGCTGAGCTCGATGGTCCGCTCGTTGACCAGATCCTCGAGGCGGTCCCGGTGCTCCTCCAGCTCCTGCTCGATGGCCGCCCGCAGGCGAATTTCCCTCTCGTAGCTCCGCTGCACGGCCTCGACCCGGCGCAGGACGAGCCATCCCACCATGGCGCCGGCCGCCAGCATCATCGCCAGAAACAGCAGCCGGGCCACCATCAGCTCACGGTAGCCGGTCCGCGCCTCGTCGGTGGCTCGGAGGAGCTGCCTGTGGTACGCATCCCCCAGCGCGGCGAGCGTGTCCTGGACACCTCTCAGGCCCGCCAGCAGTTCACCCGACCATGCCGGGGGGCGCCCCATCCCCTGACCGCCCGTCCCCGCTTCGACCCGGGCCTGCTCGACCAGCCCGCGCAATGCCGCCTGTTCTTGCCGCAGACGCTGCAGCAACCGCTGCACCTGGGACGGCGTGCCGACCCCCTCGCTCGACGGCACGGAACCCATTCCCGCCGGAAGGGTCGGCAGGCGTGCCGAAACCGCCGCTTGCTCCGACCCGGTCGCGAATCGGTGCAGGACCTCCTGTATCCACCGGTCCATGGCGCGTCGCCACCCCTCCACCCGGTCCAGCCCGGCGGCAACGCCATCGACGCGGGTCTGCAGCGCATGAAGACGCGCGCGGGCCGCATTCGCGAACACGACCTCTCCCGCCAGCAGCACGCCGAGCAGGAAGACAAAGCCCGTCAGGACCGGGCCTGTTGCACGGATCCCCGTGTGGCGTTTTCTCCCGGGCCGCATCACGTTGTGCGTTCGAGTGGCATCGATCCCGGCCGCCGCGGCTCCCGTCACGGTTGGACCGGAGACGTACGGCGGCTTCTTGGCCCTTATAACAGAGCGCACGATCCACGCGCACGGCCGGCAGGACCACCGGTAGCGTTCGCACGCATCTCGGTACACGGTCCTGTGGCTCCGCCGCGAAAGAAGCAGAGGGGGTTGGCATTGAATAAGAATGTTAGTTTATACTTATATTGATGTATTCTCGTGGACCAACCCAAACGACAGGAGAAACGAAAAAATGAAGAAGACCATCCGCAACATCGCCCTGGCTGCTGCCATGGCGGGCGCGGGCAGCGCCCAGGCCTGGTGGGGACCGTTCGACGTCTTCGACGGCAACGGTTTCGGTGCCTTCGACTTCGACTTCCACGCCAGCGCCCACTCCGGATTCTGGGGCGACTACTGGGATGCCCCGTGGTGGGCCTATCCCTATTACGGCTATCCTGCGCCCGTCGCCTATCCGGCGGTGCCGGCCCTGACCGAGGAGCAGATCAAGGCCCAGCAGGAGGCCCTGGAGGCCCAGCGCAAGGCCTGGGCCGATGCGCTGGCCAAACAGCAGCAGGCCGCCGCCGAATACGCCAAGCAATTCCAGAACCTCCAGCCCGTGGCGTTCGATCCCGCCGCCCTGGCCGAACAGCACCGCCAGATGATGGAGCAGGAGCGCGCCAACATGGAGCAGCTCATGGAGCAACGCTGGGAGCAGATCGAGGCCCAGCACAAGGCCATGGTGCAGCAGATGGACGAGGCGCGCGCCCAGCGTGAAGCCGAGGTCGAGAAGCGTCGCAAGGCCATGGAAGATCGCGTGGCGTTGTTCGAGCGCGGCTGATCTGCCCGGCCCATGCGCCTTCAGGGCCCGGCGGGCGATGCCCCCCGGGCCTTTTTCGTCCCCTGCGCCCGGCGCTGGCGGTCTTCCTGCCAGCGTTGCAAGGGGACTTCCAGATAACCTTTCTCCAACACGTAATGCAGCACGTTGCGCAGTCGGTAGAGGCGCGCCACCGAATCCAGGCGGAAGACCTCATGCCCGCGCTCATCGAAAAACACCAGTGAGGGCGCGTAGAACAACCCCAACCGCTCGGCCCATTCCCGGGCCGTCGACCGCTCGCCCGCCGGCGTGATGACTGGGGTCTCGGCCCACATGTCCAGCTGAACCACCTGGAAACGCTCGAGCAGGTCACGGGTGCGCGCGTCTTGCAGCGGATCCGAATGCAGGATGTCGCAGGCATGGCATTCGCGCTGCTCGAAGAACACCACCAGGGGACGGTCGGCCGGAATGCGCCGGCGGCACAGCGCATGGGGCGGTGCGTCGAAGAAGGGCTCTTCGTTGAGATCCCCGAGATCGAACTTGGGCGGCGGATCCGCGCGGGCCAGATAGTCGCGCAGGGATTCGGTCAGATAGAATCCGTCGACCACGTATTCGAGCGCGGCGCGGAATTTGTAGGGTGGATAGTAGCCCCGCAGGCGCAGCGCCTCGCGACCCCACCCGTCGTAGAAGATCAGCGAGGGCGTGAAGTGGGTTCTTTCGCGCACGGCCAGCTCGCGTTCGGTGAGCACCCGCCCCTGCAGATCGGTCACCTCGCGTGCCCCCCAGATGTCGATGGCGATCACGTCGAAGTGCTTGCGCGTGTAGGCGACGATGTCGGCCTCACGGCCCCAGTTGACCTGCATCAGCGCCTCACAATAGGCGCAATCGCGCTGACCGAAATAGACGATGATGCCGCGCTTGCCCCGTTCGAGCGCCTCGCGCAGATCCTCGCGCAGATCCAGGAAGGAATGCTTGAACCAGGGCGGGTGTTCCACGCCCCGGCGCCTGGGGGTATCGTCGATGCCGGCGATATCGAACCCGTCGTCCAGGGCCGCGGTCTCGGCGACCGCCGTGTACGGCGCCGCGGCCACCCAGCACAGCGCGGCGGCCAAAAACCACCGTATCACCGCAGCACTTCGACCCCTCCCAAGTAAGGGCGCAGCACCGCCGGCACGCGGATGGACCCGTCGGCCTGCTGATAGTTCTCCATCACCGCCACCAGGGTACGGCCCACCGCCAGGCCCGACCCGTTGAGCGTGTGCACCAGCTCGGGCCTGCGGGTGGCGGGATTGCGCCAGCGCGCCTGCATGCGCCGCGCCTGAAAATCCAGGAAGTTGCTGCACGAGGAGATCTCCCGGTAGCGCCCCTGACCGGGCAGCCACACTTCCAGATCGTAGGTCTTGGCCGCCGAAAAACCCAGATCGCCCGCGCACAGGACCACGACCCGATAGGGGAGCCCCAGCTTTTGCAGAATGTGCTCCGCGTGTCCGGTGAGGGTCTCCAGCGCCTCCCAAGACTCGTCCGGCCGCACGATCTGCACCAGCTCCACCTTTTCGAACTGATGCTGGCGGATCATGCCGCGGGTGTCCTTGCCGTAGGAGCCGGCCTCGGATCGGAAACAGGGCGTGTGACAGACGAAGCGCAGAGGCAGGTCCCGATCCTCCACGATCTCCCCCCGTACCAGGTTGGTGACCGGGACCTCGGCGGTGGGGATCAGATAGTAGCCCGCCTCACCCGCGATGCGGAACAAATCCTCGGAGAATTTCGGGAGCTGCCCCGTGCCCCGCAGGCTGTCCGCGTTGACCAGATACGGCACATACACCTCGCGGTAGCCGTGTTCGGCGGTATGCACGTCCAGCATGAATTGGATCAGCGCCCGGTGCAGGCGCGCCGCGTGTCCGTGCATGACCACGAAACGCGAGCCGGTGATCTTGGCCGCGGCCTCGAAATCCAACCAGCCCGGCGGCCCGCCGAGGTCCACATGGTCCTTCGGCTCGAAATCGAAGCTTGGCGGCTCACCCCAACGGCGCAATTCCACGTTGTCCGACTCGTCCCGCCCGCCGGGCACCGAATCGTCGGGCAGATTGGGCACCCCGAGCAGCAACGCCTCGAACCGGGCCTGGACCTGCCGCAGTTCCTCCTCCACCGCCTTCAACCGCTCGCCCAGCTCGGCCACCGCCGCTTTCAGTGGGCCGATGTCCTCACCGCGTTGCCTGGCCTGGCCGATGGCCTTGGAGCGGGCATTGCGCTCGGCACGCAGCCGCTCGGCCTCGGTCTGCAAGGCCTTGCGCCGGGCCTCCAGGGCCTCGACGGCCGCCACGTCCAAGACAAACCCACGTCGGGCGAGCCGTTCGGCAACCCCCTGCGGGTCGCTACGCAACCATTTCGGATCCAGCATCGCTTTTCCCAGTCAGCCCTACAATCCGTGGGCCCGGCCGACACTCACACCAACCGCGCCGGGAAGGTGAGGATGTGCTCGGGCTCGACCACCTGGCGCAGATCGGCCACCACCGCCTCGATCTTGTCCGGGTCATCGAAAAACTCGATCACCACCGGCAGATCCAGAGACAGATCCAGCAGCGAGGCACCATGAATCCGGCCGCTGTGACCGAAGCCGCTGATGCCTCGGAACATGGTCACGCCACGCACTCCTTCCCGGTCGTGCAACAGCCGGAAGATCTTCTCGTGCTTGTGCGCCCGCTCGGACAGGTAGATACGCACCACCGTGACATTCATAGGCTCCTCCCGAGGACCACACCGGCCCAGGCGGCCGTGATGCAAAAAACCACGTTGGCCACCACGTTCACCATGGCCCGCAGCGCCTGCCCGTCCTCCATCAGCATCAGCGTCTCGTACGAGAACGTGGAAAACGTGGTGAATGCTCCCAGAAAGCCGATCAGCACGCCCGCCCGCCACTCGGGCGCCAGGGCCATGCGCTCCAGAAACAACACGCTCAGCAGCCCGATCAATCCCGAGCCGAGCACGTTCACCGCCAGTGTCCCATACGGGAAACCACGCCCCAGCAATCCATACACGGCCAACGCCACCCAGTAGCGCATCAGCGCCCCGAGCGCTCCGCCCCCTGCAATCGCCATCACCTGTGTCAAGCCTGTCCACCCCTGCGCCGCGGGCCTCCGCCAGCGGACAGCGTAGCCGCGCGGCGGGCGCTTTTCCAGAACCGACAGGGATCAATTTCCCATGCCAAATCGTGGATACCCGCCGTCGATCGGCGGTTTGGGTATAGTTACGCCGGTCGCAACCCGGCGCCTGGAGACGTGCTCACCGACACCAAGGACAAGCTGCCCCCTTCCACCGGGACACCCGCCGAACGGCTCGCCGCCCTGCGTGACGAGCTGGCCGGCTGGCTTCCGGGCGAGGCGCTCGTCACCCGGCCAGAGACGCTGCGGGCCTATGAATGCGATGGCCTGCCCGCCTACCGGCGGGTGCCCGGCCTGGTGGCCCTGCCCTCCACCGCCGAGGAGGTGGCCCGTATCCTGGCCGCCGCGCGCTGGCACCGGGTGCCCGTGATCGCCCGCGGGGCGGGCACCGGCTTGTCCGGCGGCGCGCTACCGGACCCGGATGGATTGCTGCTCTCGCTGGCCCGCCTCAACCGCATCCTGGAGATCGACCCGGACAACCGGACCGCCCGCGTTCAGCCCGGCGTGCGCAACCTCGCCATCTCCGAAGCCGCCGCCCCCCACGGCCTTTACTACGCCCCCGATCCCTCCTCACAGATCGCCTGCTCCATCGGTGGCAACGTGGCCGAGAATGCCGGCGGCGTCCATTGCCTGAAGTACGGCCTCACCGTCAACAACGTAGTCGGCCTGCGCATGGTCACACCCTGCGGGGAAATCCTCACCCTGGGGTCCGAGGCGCTGGATGCGCCCGGTTACGACTTGCTCGCGTTGCTGCACGGCAGCGAGGGCATGCTCGGGGTGATCGTCGAGATCACGGTCCGGCTCCTGCCCCGTCCCGAGTCCGTCGCGGTGCTCTTGGCGGCCTTCGACACCATCCCGGCCGCGGCCGAGGCGGTGGCCGCCATCATCGGCGCGGGCATCGTTCCGGCGGGCCTGGAGATGATGGACAATCCGGCGATCCGTGCCGCGGAGGACTTCGTCCACGCGGGTTATCCCGTGGAGGCCGCCGCGATCGTGCTGGTGGAGCTGGACGGCACCCCCGAGGCGGTGGACGCGGCGGCCGAGCGCGTGGCGGCGCTTCTACGGGAGCACGGATCCGCACAGGTGCGGCTGGCGCGGGACCCGGACCAGCGGGCGCGCTTGTGGGCGGGACGCAAGTCGGCGTTCCCCGCGGTGGGACGCATCTCCCCGGACTACTACTGCATGGACGGGACCATCCCGCGTCACCGCCTGGCCGAGGTGCTGGCGGAAATCGCCCGGCTGTCGAAGGACTTCGGCCTGCCGGTGGCCAACGTGTTCCATGCCGGCGACGGCAATCTCCACCCGCTCATCCTCTACGACGCCGCCCGGGACGGCGAGCTGGAAAAGGCCGAACGGTTCGGCGCCCGGATTCTCGAGTTGTGTGTGGCCGTGGGCGGTACCATCACCGGCGAGCATGGGGTGGGGGTGGAAAAACTCGACTCCATGTGCGTCCAGTTCGCTCCCGCGGAACTGGAGTGCTTCCACGCCGTGAAGCGCGCCTTCGATCCGGACGGACTGCTCAACCCGGGCAAGGCGGTCCCCACCCTGCACCGATGCGCCGAGCTGGGGGCCATGCACGTGCACGACGGCCGCCTGCCGCACGCGGACCTGCCCCGGTTCTGATGCCTTGCGCCGACCCGCCGCTGGAAGCCTTGCGCGAGCGCGTCCTGGAGGCCGCCGACCGCGCCGCGCCGCTGGAGATCGTGGGCGGCGGCAGCAAACGGTTCTACGGCCGCGAGCCGCAGGGCGAACCACTGTCCACGGTCGCACTCACCGGCATCGTGCGCTACCAGCCCAGCGAGCTGTTCGTCACGGTACGCGCGGGCACGCCGCTGGCGCAGTTGGAGGCGACCCTGGCCGCCGAGGGCCAGATGCTGGCCTTCGAGCCGCCCCATTTCGGCCCAGGCGCCACGGTCGGCGGCATGGTGGCCGCCGGGCTGGCCGGGCCACGCCGTCCCTGGACCGGCGCGGTACGCGACCATCTGCTGGGCGTGCGGGTCCTGGACGGCAGCGGCCGGTTGCTGCACTTCGGGGGCGAGGTGATGAAGAACGTGGCGGGCTACGACCTGTTCCGGCCCATGGCCGGCGCGCTCGGCACCCTCGGCGTGCTGGTGGAGGTCACCCTCAAGCTCAGCCCCGTGCCCGCGTGCACCCGCACCCGGGCGCTGCCGCTCAACCCCGACGAGGCCCGTTCGGCGATGGGACGGTTGTGGGGCGGCGCGGAACCGGTGACGGCCACCTGGTATGACGGCGAGACGCTCTACGTGCGCCTGGCCGGGGAGGAGCCTGCCGTGGCCCGTGGCGAACGGCGGCTCGGCGGGGAAGCGCTCCCGGAGACCACCACGCTGTGGCGGGATCTGCGCGAACACCGTCTGCCCTGGTTCCGGGAACCGGGTCCCCTGTGGCGCCTGTCGGTCCCCCCCGCCGCCCCGGCCATCCGCCTGCCCGGCGACTGGGGCGTGGAATGGGCCGGGGCGCAGCGCTGGCTGCGCAGCCCGGCCGAAGCCGGGGCGGTGCGGCATGCCGCCGCGGCCGTCGGGGGGCACGCCACCCTGTTCCGCGGCGGGGCGCGCAAGGGTGAGGTCTTCCATCCCCTGGATCCGGCCCTGCTGACCCTCCACCAGCGCCTCAAGGCCGTCTTCGACCCGAAAGGGATCTTCAACCCCGGGCGGCTCTACACGCAACTGTGAGGTTCCTCCATGGATGTCCGACTCGCATCGCACCTGCGCGAGAATCCCGGCGCGCGCGCCGCGGCCCGGGTGATCCGCCAATGCGTGCATTGCGGCTTTTGCAACGCCACCTGTCCGACCTACCAGCTCCTGGGAGACGAGCTGGACGGTCCCCGCGGGCGCATCTACCAAGTGCGGGAGATCCTCGAAGGCGTCACACCCACGCCCCACATGCGGCTGCATCTGGACCGTTGCCTGACCTGTCACGCCTGCGAGACCACCTGCCCTTCGGGCGTGGCGTATGGCGTGGTGGCGGATTTCGGCAGGGAGTACCTGGAGCGGCACACCAGACGGCCCGCCGGCGAGCGGTTGCGGCGGGCGCTGGTGGCATGGGCCCTGCCGCGCCGGCGGCTGCTGGCGCCCCTGGTGGGACTGGCCCGGGTGGCCGCGCCCCTCCTGCCGGCCGCGCTGCGCCGCACCCTCCCGCCCCGGCCGCGGCTGCCCGTGCGGCCCGGGTCGGCGGACTCGGCCCGCGTGTTGCTGCATCGGGGGTGTGTGCAACCGCTCCTGCGCCCCTCCATTGACCGGGCGGCGGCGTGGCTGCTGGCGCGCTCGGGGCATCCCTCGGCCCCGGTCCAGGGTTGTTGTGGCGCGATCGAGTTCCATCTGGGCCGGACCGGGGCCGCCCTGCGGCGCATGCGCGCCAATCTCGACCGGTGGTCCCCGTTGCTCGAAGGCGACGAGGTCACCTTCGTCTCCACTGCTTCGGGCTGCGCCGCCTTTCTGAAACGCTACCCCACGATCCTTGCCCAGGACCCGCATTACGCACCCAGGGCCCGGAGGCTCGCCACGCGCCTGCGAGAACTGGCCGCCCTGGTGGATCCTCCCCCTCTGCGTCCATCCTCGCCGGTGGCCTTCCACGCCCCGTGTACGCTACGACACCATCTGCGCGAGCACGACCGGGTCATGGGCCTGCTCCGTGAGTCCGGCGTCACGCTGGTCCCCACCACCAACCCCCATCTGTGCTGCGGCTCGGCGGGGACGTACAGCCTGTTCCAGCCCGGCATCGCCGCGCAATTGCGTGCCCGCAAGCTGGCCGATCTCAGCGGTGCCGGACCCCGGGCGATCCTCACCGCCAACATCGGCTGCCTGGCCCATCTGCAGGCGGGCACCGAGCTGCCCGTCCTGCACTGGGCGGAGTGGCTGGTCATGCAAGCGGACTCCTGAGCCGCCCGGTCGGCCCACCGGCCGATCAGCGGGACTTTCGCGGCGCGACGTGCCGCTGGCCGGGTTACACTCAGGACATTCCCAGCGAGCCGCCGCCCATGCCCACCGACGATCTGGCCACCACCATTTTCCTGATCTTCACCGGTGCGGCCGTGCTGGCCACGGTGGCGCTGTTCCTGCGCCAGTCCCTGCTCGTGGCGTACATCGCGCTGGGCGTACTCATCGGCCCTTCCGGCCTGGGACTGATCGCGGACGCCGAAGGGGTCCGGCGTATCGCGAGCTTCGGCGTCACGTTCCTGCTCTTTCTGCTGGGCCTCAACATGTACCCTCAGAAGCTCGTCCAGCTCGCCCGCGAGACCACCCTGGTGACGGGCCTGAGCTCCACCCTGTTCGCCCTGTTGGGCTGGGCCGCGGGCCTTTGGCTGGGTTTCACCCACGCCGAGGCCCTGGTGCTCGGTGCCGCACTCATGTTTTCCAGCACCATCCTGGGGCTGAAGTTGCTGCCCACCACGGTTCTGCATCACCGCCGCACGGGGGAGGTGATCATCAGCATTCTACTGCTGCAAGACCTCGTGGCCATCGCCATCCTGGTGTGGGTGGAGTTCGCGCGCACCGGCGCGACCTCCGCGGCTGGAATCGCCCTGCAGGTCGCCGCGCTGCCCGCGATCATCGCCTTCGCCGTACTTTTCGCACGCTATGCACTGGTTCCGCTCATGGCGCGCTTCGACGCCATCCAGGAATATCTGTTTCTGGTGGCCCTGGGATGGTGTCTGGGGGTGGCGGAGCTCGCCCACGCCGCCGGCCTGTCCCACGAGGTGGGGGCGTTCGTGGCCGGTGTGGCGCTGGCCACCAGCCGCATCGCCGACTTCATCGCCGACCACCTGCGGCCCTTGCGGGATTTCTTCCTGGTCCTGTTCTTCTTCTCGCTCGGGGCGGGATTCGATCTGCGCATGTTGGCCGCCATCTGGCTGCCGGCCGTCGTCCTCACCCTGGTCGTCCTGGTATTCAAGCCCCCGGTGTTCCGGTGGCTCCTGCGCTTGTCGGGCGAAGCCTCGGGACGAGCCA
This sequence comes from Gammaproteobacteria bacterium, assembly GCA_026984215.1. Taxonomy (GTDB): domain Bacteria; phylum Pseudomonadota; class Gammaproteobacteria; order JAJDOJ01; family JAJDOJ01; genus JALVEU01. Next base: position 82,195 of record JALSSO010000026.1, read on the forward strand.
CGGAAGTGGGCATCCGGCTCGGTCAGATCAGTGAGTTTTCCCTGTTCATCGCCCTGGCCGCCCAGCACGCCGGAATCATCGGCGAGCGCATGTCCTATCTCATCCAGACCGCCACCCTGCTCAGCTTCGTCGCCTCCGGCAGCCTGATCGTGATGCGCTGCCCCACCCCCATCGCCACTTCGGAGCGGCTGCGGCGCGACTGAAACGGACGGCGCTTCGTCCGCGGCGCGGCACCGCTTGGAGAAATTTCCATGCGTGTGATCCAGGGCCCGCTAAAATAGCGTTCCGTCACGGTTTCGGGCACACGCCCGGCAACTTCGAAAACCCATCCTGCGGCTGGCCGGCGGGGGGCACGACCATGAACCATCAGTCCATCGCCGTACCGACCCTCTCCCTCATGGCCACGCTGGCGGCTCAGCCAGCGTTTCCCGATCCTTCGGGGATCGCGCCCACCTCCATGGCAACCTGGCTCGCACCCGCTCCGGACTCGGCCTGGCGTCTGTTCGAAACGCCCGCGATCGAGCCGCCGGATGTGCGGGTGGAGGAATTCGGCGCCCGGGTGTTGGGCACGGAACGCCTCGAGCTGGGTCTGACCAGCCGCCGCAGCAGCGGACTCTACGACCCCCCGGCCCAGCGCTGGAATCAAACCGACGTGGGCCTGTTCACCATCGGCCGGGCCGGCGGCGCGCGTCTGGGGGCGCGCTGGAGCACGCTGTTGGACCCAGACACGGACACCCTGTTCCAGGGCCTGCGCGGCGATCTGGCCGCCGGATACGTGGCCCGCTTCGGTGAACGGTTCGATATCCACCTCGGTCTGGGGACCACGTGGACGGATGCGGACTACTGGAACGGCAGGCACGCGCGGCTGTCCCCCGCTTTGGCGCCCGTCAGCGGCGATGGTTTTCGCGATGCCTCCCTACAGATCGGCGCGTGTTACCGCTTCACCCAACACTGGTCGGTGGGGGCACGCCTGGGATACCGTCACTACATGGAAACGCCCGCTTCGGGTATTGCCGGCGCACCGGTCGAGCAAGGGGATTTCGTGAGTGGGATTCAGCTCAACTACCGGCTGACGAACACCCAGCCGCCCGCATCGGGTCTGTTCTCGGATCCCTGCGGGGACTACTGACCGGCGGCCGGAACCACCGGCGGCCTTCGCGGAACGCCTGGGCCTCGGTCCGTTTCGCCGACCCCGGTGCCATCCGGACCTGCCCTGCCATGGGCACGCCTGCGGTGACCCCTCAGCCGGTACCCTGTTCGGGGCGTTCACCACCCTGGCTCGCACGACCGAGGAGTTGGCGCTCGTCCGG
>JALSSO010000027.1 GCA_026984215.1 Gammaproteobacteria bacterium
CACGGCGAGTACCGGCTGACCGCGCGGGGCTACGTACCCGCCACCGGCGACGAGGAGAAGCTGCAGGTGTTGGGCACCGACACCCGTGACCTCATCGAAACCATCGACCACAATCTCACCCATCCGCCGGAACAAGCGCGGTTCCAGCGCAAGGTGCTCTACGACAACGTGCCCGAAGAATACGTCGAGGCGTTCGAACGGCTCGCAACGCGCCTGAGCCAGAACGTCCTGGAGCAGCTCGACGACTGGCTCGCCCGACACGACCGGGATGCCACGCCGGGCGTTTCCGGCAATGGTCGCGTGCGCCTGGGCCTGGGTATCTACGAGATCCACCAATCCCTGGACGCGCCCAACGATGGGAATGCGAACAATGAACACGAGACACCGAACGTTTGAACGGTTGCACCCGTTGGGTGCGATCCTGACGGTCCTTCTACTGGCGTCGTGCGGGGGCGACACCCTGTCCGTGGCCGGCGGAGGGATCGGGGGCACGGGCGTGGTGAGCGGTCCGATCGCCGGTTTCGGAAGCATCTTCGTCAATGGCGTCGAGTTCGACGTGACAGACGCCGAGGTGCAGGTGGATGGACGCCCCGCCTCCGAGCGGGACCTGGCCGTGGGGATGGTGGTGACCGTGGAGGGCAGCCTCGACGACCAACGGCGGCGCGGCCGGGCCCGGCGCGTCGTCTACGATCCGGACCTCATCGGCCCGATCGGCGCCGCTCCACAGCCCGATCCGAACGACACACGGGTCCTTCGGTTTCCCGTGTTCGCCACCCAGGTCGAGGTGGAAAAGGGCGATACCGTGTTCGCGGGGCTCGCACCCGACTCCCTCGCGCCCGGCATGTTCGTGGAAGTCACCGGATTCGTGGACGCCGGCAGTGGAAGGGTGGAGGCCAGCCGCCTGGCGCTTGCGGCGGACTCGGGTCCGGGGGCCCCCGTGCGTCTGCTGGGGACGGTCAGCCGTCTGCAAGGTGGCCCGGACGGGGGCACGTTCGAGCTCGGCGCGACGACGGTGCGGTTCGACGTCGGCACCCGGCTGCCCGCCGAGGGGCTCGTCGAAGGCCAGATCGTGCGGGTGCGAGGACTCTTCCAAACGGCGGACCCGGTGAGCGTCTACGCGCAGGAGGTGGCACTCCTGGCCTCGCCACTACCCGAGGCGGCGGATGCCAGCGTGGAGGGACTGGTCGCGGGATTCCAGGGTATCGGCGCCTTCCGGGTGGGAACGCAGCAGGTGGACGCGAGCGGCGCGCGCTTCGAGCCGGCTTCCCTGGTCGACACGATGGGCAACGGCCGCCGCGTGAAGGTCGAAGGGGTGCTGAGCGGGGGCGTGCTGGTGGCCGAGACCGTGGAGAGTCGTCAAGCCGAGGTGGAGATCGAAGGGCGCGTCCAAGGCGTCGACACACAGGGTTCACGACTCATGGTGAAAGCCGCAACGGCTTCCGTTCTCACCGTGCTCGTGGACGAAGCAACCGTGATCAGCACGGACGATGGCGGGGCACTGCGGCTGTCCGACCTGCGGCCGGGGGACCCCGTGGAGATCCGGGCCCTGCAAAGCGGCGGGGTGCTGCTCGCCCTGCGCATCGAGCGAGAGGAGGGCGACTCGGGTGACGGTGGCGCGCTCGAGGCCAAGATCGAAGGCATCGTCCGAAACCTCGTCGTCACGGGGGATACAGGGACCTTTTCGCTGGGCGACTACGAGGTAGCCTATGACGCCGCGACCCGACTCCCCCCAGGAGGCCTGCGCGAGGGGATGCGGGTCAAGGTGGAAGGCGCACCCTACCCGGAAAATCCGAGGCATCTTCGCGCCCGAAAGATCGAGGCCGCGGAACCTGGGGACGACAACGGCTCCGGGGACGACAACGGCTCCGGAGACGACAACGGCTCCGGAGACGACAACGGCTCCGGGGACGACAACGGCTCCGGGGACGACAACGGCTCCGGGGACGACAACGGCTCCGGGGACGACGGCGGCTCCGGGGACGACAATGGCTCCGGGGACGACAAAATCCTGCGGGGCATTCGCGCTGTGTAACCTGCGCGAACCGACTTCGTATCCGTATCACCCCCTCCCCCAGTGGTTCACCGGCGGCGTTGCCGGCGCGCGCGTGACAAGGCCATTTCACCGATCGGATCCACGTTTTTGCGGATCGTGCGGACTTCGGCTCCCGTTCTTGGGATGCAACGCGCACTTTTCCTGATCGGATGCCGCCCGATGGGCGCTACGCTTGCGCTAGACTTGGATTCGCGGAATCCCGGCGCGTGACCGTGACGCGGCGCAGGGGCCAGACGTCCTGGTCCGACCTCCGCGAGCGGACGCGTCCAGTCCGCCCATACAGGATCCGCGCAGTCCGGTCGCGCCGACAGGAAGCGGCGGACAGGTGGAGTACAGAGGCGCCCGCGGGCGTTCGGAATAGATCAAGCGACAGGGAAGATGGCGAATCCGAAATCGGAGTCTGTCGCCGGTCGATCGACCCGAGGACGGACGCTGGCCTTTTGGGGTCGAGTCGTTTGCTCCGTCTCATTGGCGTTGTTTCCGAGCGGGGGCGGCCTCCTGCACGCGAAGCCGGCTGCTTCCGTGCCGCGTGCCATCGCTCCGATTCCCCTGCGAACGCATGTGGACCGGACCCGGGCGGCGCTCGGCCGACGGCTCTTCTTCGACACCCGACTGTCCGGAGACGGCAGCATCTTCTGTGCACGTTGTCACGACCCCACACATGCCTATACCGATGGGCGCAGACGCTCCCTCTCGCTCGTTCCCGAGGCCTCGGCCAGGCAATTCAACGTGCCCACCCTGCTCAACGTCTCGCTCAACTTCGCCTTCGGCTGGCGGGCCGAACACGAGACCCTGGAAGCGCAGGCCCGTTCCGTGATCGAGAACCCGGAGCACATGGGGGCGGACTGGCCTGGCGCTCTGCACCGCCTGCGCGCCGACCCTGCCCTGGTCGCAGAGTTCGAAAGCGCCTTCGCCGATGGGTTGACCGCGACGAACGTCACCCGGGCCATCGCGGAGTTCGAGCGCAGCCTGATCACGCCGAATGCCGCGCTGGACCGCTATCTGCGCGGCGACCGGAATGCGTTGTCCGAGGAAGCGCTGTGTGGGTACCGGACCTTCCACCGTTACGGCTGCGTTTCCTGCCACCAGGGCGTGAACGTGGGGGGCAACCTGCTCGCGCGCTTCGGAATCTTCGGCTCGCCCTATGAGGGCCGGGAGACACTCGTCCCGACGGATCTCGGCCGTTACAGCCTCACCGGCCGAGAGAACGACCGGCGCGTTTTCCGTGTGCCGAGCCTGCGCAACGTGGCCCTCACCGCGCCCTATTTCCATGACGGATCCGCACGAACGCTGGAGGACGCCGTACGCATCGTCGCGCGATATCAGTTGGGCCGCGAAGTCCCAGAGAAGGACATGGACTGCCTCGTGGCCTTTCTGCACAGTCTGACGGCGCCTCAGCCGGAGTCCCCGCGGTGAATCGGAGCTGGTTCCATGCCGCGCTCGCGCTCGCCGCCGCCGGCCTGCTCGCGCTGCTCCTGTTCCTGGGGGCCGTGCCGGTGGAGCGATATGCGGCCGTCTCCAGCGATCTCGCCGGGATCAAGGAGGCCGATGCCCGCCTGACGCTCCAGGTCTTCGAGACCCGCCTGGGGCTGCTCTGGAACTACGACGGCCTCGTGCGAGAGACTCGCAGGATGCGGCTGCTGATGGACGAGCTGCGGCACCACGACGAGGAACTCGGCGGTGAGAAGAGCCGCCCCTCACTCGAGGCGCTGGCCGGGGCCGTCGATGACAAACTCGAGCTGGTGGAGACCTTCAAGACCAACAATGCGGTGCTTCGCTTCAACCTGCGCTATCTTCCGGAGGCATCGCGAAACCTGGTCGATGGCATCGACCAGGAAACCGCCCTGTCCACCTCCACCCGGCGGGACCTGCGGCGTCTGGTGGAGCGGGTGACCGCCGAGGTCCTGCAGTTGATGGCCGAAAACGGACCGCCTCCCTCCGACCTACCGCTCAATCTCGCGGAACTGGCCGAGGCGGCCGCCACCGTGGAGTCGCTGCTCGCCGCGGACATCGAGCGGTTTACGGCCTTTGCCTCGTTGATCACGCAACTCAAGCCGAAGGTGGACACCCTCATGGGTGAGATCGAACGGGTGCCGGTGAGCGCCCGGGCCGACGCGTTGTCCGCGATCTATGCGCGCCAGCGCGATACGCTCATCCGGGCGGTGGAACGGTACCGCTGGATGCTGTTCGGGGCGGCCGTCCTGCTGCTCGTGTATCTCACGGCGGTGCTCGTCCGGCTGCGGAGGATCTCCGCCCGGCTGCAGAGCACCATGGCCGACATGCAGTTCCAGCAGTTCGCCATGGACCAGCATGCCATCGTGCTCGTGCTGGACCCGCGGGGGATCATCACCTACGCCAACGACAAATTCTGCAACGCCGTACGCATGCGCCGTGAATCGGTATTGGGACGTCATTACCGGTCTTTCTGGCCCGCGGGCGATGCCGGGGTGTTCGAAGGCATGTGGCAGACTTTGCGCGACCGACGCGTCTGGCACGGTGAGATCTCCAACCAGCCTGCCGATGGCGGCGTGCTCTGGCTCAGCGCCACCGGTGTGCCCTTCGTGGACTCGGAGGGGACGCCGAACCGGTACGTGGTGATCTGCACCGACATCAGCACCCGGAAGGTGGCCGAGGAACAGCTCCGTTATCAGGCCCGCCACGACAGTCTCACCGGCCTGCTCAACCGCAGAGCGTTGGAGCGCCATCTGGGGCTGGCCTTGGAGGATGCCAAACGCCGCCACGCACGTCATGCGCTCCTGTATGTGGACCTGGATCAGTTCAAGGTCATCAACGACACCTGCGGCCACATGGCCGGCGACGAGGTCCTGCGCCAGCTCGGCGCCGAACTGGGGCGTACCATACCCTCCACGGACATCGTCGCCCGTCTGGGAGGGGACGAGTTCGGTATCCTCCTGCGTGACTGCCAGGCCACCGGGGCGATCGACCGCGCCCAGGCCATCCATCGGGTGATCGGGGCGTTCCGCTTCGTCTGGGAGGACCAGGTCTTCCAGCTCAGTGCCAGCATCGGCGTGGCGCCCGTCGCCCCCGATACGCCGAGTGTGGCCGCCGTCCTGGCCAGTGCGGACGTGGCCTGCGCCATGGCCAAGGAGAAGGGCCGCAACCGGATCCATTTCTACGAGCCCGACGACCAAGAGCTGCAGCAACGGCACAATGAGATGCAATGGGTCTCCCGCATCAAACAGGCACTCGAAGAGGAACGGTTCGAGCTGTTCGCCCAACGCATCGTGCCGGTGCGGGCCGCTGCTTCCCGTCCCCATTACGAGGTCCTGCTCCGGATGCGCGACGCGCAGGGACGGATGGTGATGCCGGGTGCGTTCATCCCCGCCGCCGAGCGCTACAGCCTCATGGACCGGCTGGACCGCTGGGTCATCGCCACCGCCCTGGACAAACTGGATCGGCATCACCGCCAATTGCCCGCGGCCGAACACCCCATGCTGTCCATCAATGTCTCCGGCGCCTCGCTCGGTCAGAGCGATCTCCTGGAGTTCATCAGCGACCGTCTCCGGTCCAGCGCGGTCGATCCCGCCCAGGTGTGTTTCGAGATCACGGAGACGGCCGCGATCAGCAACCTCCGGGAAGCGGAACGGTTCCTGAGCGCGGTGCGCGAGCTGGGTTGTCAGGTGGCCCTGGACGACTTCGGCAGCGGCCTGTCCTCGTTCACCTATCTCAAGCGCCTGCCCGTGGACGTGCTCAAGATCGACGGCAGCTTCGTGCGCGACCTGTGTCACGAACCGCTGAGCGCGGCCATGGTTCAGGCGGTCACCCGGATCGCCGGGATCCTGGAGATCGAGACCATCGCCGAGTTCGTGGAGAACGAAGAGACGCTCGTCGCCCTGCGCGAGGCCGGGGTCGATTACGCCCAGGGCTATCTGATCCACAGGCCCGCACCGATGGACGAGGTGATGGGGCTGGAGACGGTGGACCCCGGCCGTCCCCGGTCACGCGCGGCGTATTGATCCCCCCGTGTCGGCCCACGCCTCCATTCGCGTGATCGTCGCCGCCCTGCTCGGCAATCTCCTGGTCGCGCTCACCAAATTCGGCGCGGCCGTGATCACCGGCAGCTCGGCCATGTTCTCCGAGGGAATCCACTCTCTGGTGGACACGGGCAATCAGGTATTGCTCCTCTACGGTCTACGGCGGGCCCGCCGCCCGGCCGACCGCCTGCATCCGTTCGGCTACGGGAAGGAGGTCTATTTCTGGAGCTTCGTGGTGGCACTGCTCGTCTTCGCCCTGGGGGCCGGAGTCTCGCTCTACGAAGGCGTGCACCGGATTCTGCATCCCTCCCCCATCGAAAAGCCGCTGGTCAATTACGTGGTGCTCGGTCTGGCCGTTGTCTTCGAGGGGGTCTCATGGGCCGTGGCCTTGCATGAGTTCCGACGGGCCAAGGGACGCCTGGGTTACTTCGAGGCGGTGCACCGGGGCAAGGATCCCACGCTGTTCGTGGTGCTGTTCGAGGACAGTGCCGCGATGCTCGGGTTGTTGGCGGCCCTGGCCGGGGTGACGGCGGCCCATCTGCTGGAGATGCCCGTCTTCGACGGTGTGGCCTCGGTGATCATCGGCCTCATCCTGGGGGTGACCGCGGTCTGGCTCGCGGTCGAGACCCACGGCTTGCTCATCGGCGAGAGCGCGCGGGCGGAGACGGTGGATTGGGTCCGCCGCCTGGCGCGCAAGCTGCCGGGCGTGGAAGCGGTCAATGAGGTGCTGACCCTGCACATGGGCCCGGAGTACGTGTTGCTCAACGTGGCCTTGGACTTCCGGGACGATCTCAGCGCGGGCGAGATCGAACAACGGATCGCCGCCTTCGAGCGCGAAGTCCGTCGGCGTTTCCCGGAAATCCGGCGCGTGTTCGTGGAGGCCGAATCGCGCAAGGGCCAGCTCCGCCGCGGCTGAACGCACGGGCCACCTCGCAAGCGGTCAAAATCCCGTCTCCAGTCCGTCGATGCTGCGGCGGTTGCGCTCCGCCCGGTAGGCGCGCAGGCCCTCCTCGCCGCCCTTCTTGGCCACCCAGCGCGCGTACTGGTCCCGCTCGCCGAGATATCGATAGCGCGGGACCCCGAACCCGCAGGAGGTCTGCAGGCTCTCCACGTCCATCACCACCACCTGGCGCGTTCCGGGGATGGCGGGGAAGCGCTCCAACCACACGGGCCATTCCGGGTCGCCCTCGCGCACGCTCCGGGCCCGACCGTACAGACGCAGGATCTTGGAGCGCTCGTCGAAGCTGCAGAACATCACGGTCATCCGGCCGTCGGCCTGGATATGGGCGGCCGTCTCCGCGCCGCTGCCCGTATAGTCGAGCCAGGCCACGGTCCGCTCGTCCACCACGCGGAAGCTGTCGCCCCCCTTGGGCGAGAGGTTGATGCGGCCTTCGCAAGGGGCGGTGGCGACGAAAAACAGGTGCTGCTGCTCGATGAAGGCCTTCAACTTGGGTTCGATGCGCTCGTAGAACTTGGCCATGCCGTATCCTCGTGGTTTCCAGCGCGGAGATCGCCGGGCCGAGTGATTCGTGACGCTTTGCGAGGCTTCCCCTATACTCGCCAGCACGGCAACCGTCAGAGCTCATCACGCACGAGACATGCGCTTCCGACCCTTCCAGCCGCCCAAGCGCCTACTCATGGGCCCCGGTCCCTCCAACGTGCATCCGCGCGTCCTGGAGGCCATGGCCCGGCCGACCATCGGGCATCTCGACCCGGCCTTCACCGACATGATGGACGAGGTCAAGGCCCTGCTGCAATACGCGTTCCGCACGCGCAACGAAGTCACCTTTCCGGTGTCGGCGCCCGGCTCGGCGGGCATGGAGAGTTGTTTCGTCAACCTGGTCGAGCCCGGGGACAAGGTGATCATCGGACACAACGGTGTGTTCAGCGAGCGCATGCGCGAGAACGTCGAACGGTCCGGCGGCACCGCAGTGATGGTGGACGACGCCTGGGGCGATCCGGTCGATCCGCAGAAGATCGAAGATGCCCTGAAGGCCCACCCCGACGCCCGCATCGTGGCGTTCGTGCACGCCGAGACCTCCACCGGCGCCCGTTCCGACGCGGCGACCCTGGCCCGACTGGCCCACGAACACGATTGCCTGGTGATCGCCGACACCGTCACCTCACTGGGTGGCATACCACTGGAGGTGGATGCCTGGGAGCTGGACGCCGTGTATTCCGGCACGCAAAAGTGCTTGTCGGCTCCTCCCGGACTGTCGCCGGTGACCTTCGGCGAACGCGCCCTGGACAAGATCCGCGCTCGCAAGGAGAAGGTGCGCAGTTGGTTCCTGGATCTCAACCTGGTGCTCGGATACTGGGGCGGGGCAGGCAAACGCACCTACCATCACACGGCGCCGGTCAACGCGCTGTACGCCCTGCACGAAGCCTTGCTGCTGCTGCGCGAGGAAGGCCTCGAGGCGGCCTGGCGGCGACACCGCCAGACCCACGAGCGCCTGTGTGACGGGCTGGAAGCGCTGGGCCTCGAACTGATCGTGGACCCGCAATACCGCCTCCCCCAACTCAATGCGGTGCGCGTGCCCGAAGGGATCGACGAAGCACAGGTGCGCGCGCGGCTGCTGCACGAGCACGACCTGGAGATCGGCGCCGGTCTCGGTCCGCTGGCGGGCCGGATCTGGCGGATCGGGCTCATGGGCCAGACCTGCCGGCAGGAGAACGTGCGACGCTGTGTCGAAGCCCTGGGCACCGTGCTGGCCGAGGCGGGTCACACCGCGGACGTGGACCGGGCCCGGGTGGCCGTCGGGGCCGTCTGAACGCCGCTGCTCCCGGACGGCGGCGATGTCACGGAAGACGTCACCCCCCACACCGAGGCTCCTGCTGGTGCTTGCCCTCACCGCCCCGATGTGCGGCTGCGGTCGGGCCGGCGACACGCCTCCCCGGGGAACGGGGGCGGAGCCGGCCGCACCCGATCCCGAGACGCTCTACGAGAGTGCCGAGGCCGCCATGCGCGAGGGCGATTATGCCGAGGCTTACTGCGTGCTGCGCCGCCTGGCCGAAAAGGACGGAGACACCCGCGCCGCCTACCTGCTGGGCTGGCTCTATCACAACGGCTATGGGCTGCGCATCGACGACGAGCAGGCCGAGCGCTGGTGGCTGAAGGCCGCGCGGGGCGGCAACGCCGATGCCTGGTTCGCACTGGGCCAGCTCATGGAGCTGGACGTGCGCGACAAGGCCAAGAAGGCCCGAGCCCTCGACTACTATCTGGAGGCGGCCCGCCTGGGTCACGCGGAGGCCCGACAGTGGCTGCGCCGGCGGCTGGCCCGGGCCCGGCCCGAGGCGAAACTGTTGGATGCCCTTCAGAAGGAATGGCAGGTCTTCGGACCGACGGTCAAGGTCAAGGCCAACAGGGCCAGCCTGCGCGCCAAACCCAGCACCAAGGCGAAACGCATCAAGGTGCTGCCCCGGGGGACGCCGGTCCTCGTCCTGGGCGCTCACGGCCGCAAGTGGCGGCACGTGGGTGTGCCCGGCACGCGGCTGCGGGGGTGGATCTATGCCCCGCTGCTGGAGTGACCGCCGGCCAGGTACTTCTCCAGGCCGTGCAGGCGGCGCCGCTTCTGCTCCTGCTTGAGCGCCAGGATCCGGTTCACATAGCCGCGCGCCTGTCGGGGGAGAAAGGGTTCGATCCGCTCGAACAAGGGCGGATCCGCGCCGGCTTTCTTCTTCGCCCGCATCACGGCGCCGAAACCGGCGTTGTAGCTGGCGAACGCCAGCAGCAGCCGGTCCCGGGTGGGTACCGGATAGTCCCATTTGCGGTACAGGTGGCGGTCATAGAAGATGCCGGCGGCGATGTTCCACTCGGGGTCGCGCAAATTTTTCACCAGGGGGTTCTTCTTCCGAATCTCCCGGAACGTGGAGGGAAGGATCTGCATGATGCCGATGGCGCCCGTCTTGCTGCGGGCCCGGGGATTCAGGCCCGATTCGGCGATTCCCTGGGCCTTGAACCAGCGCCAGTCGAACAGAGGACCGAAATAGCGCTTCGTGTACTTCCTGAAATACCGGTCGTATTTGTCTGTCCACACGCGGGAATGGACGCTGGGCGCCTCCTTGGCCCAGGCGACGGCGGCCACCAGGATCAAGACGGCCGCCGACACCCATACACGCATCAGTTGAGCCCGAGCCCGATGACCAGCCCGAGGGCCGTGCCGATGCCGATGAAGATACCCATCACCATGAGCCCCACGGCGATGTTGCCCTTGGCCAGCTCCTCGCCGATCTTGAAGGAGACGGCGTGGTTGAACAGCTTGCATCCCATCCACATGAAGGCGAGCGTGAGCACGCCGCCCATGATCGCATAGAGGAAGTTCAGGACGAGGGGATCCAGGCTGTCGGTCATGCTGTGCTCCATCGGTGATTTTCTGATTGGGCGTAGGCTCTCCCCTTTTCGGATCCCGCGTCAACCCGTCCCACGCCGCCAGCGTCGTTGCGCCACCCGTTGCCGCAGTTCGCGCATGCCCACCTCGAGTGTCCGGGCGCGATATTTCGATGCAGCGAAATGATAATAATTCAGGCGGCAGGGAACGGGCGCGTGCAGGGCCTGCCGACCTTGATCCTCGAAATGGGTCCAGGCCAGGATGGGAAGGTCGTTCTGCAGTGTGTTGACACACACCCAGGCCTCGGCCTCCAGGATGAGCTCCACGCCGTGTATCCCCTCCAGGGGCAGGCGGATGGGACTGCCCAGGTGACGCCGCGCCAGCCGCCACAGGTTGTAGTGCTCGGCCTCGAGGCGGTCCGGGCGTTGCGCCAACGCCGGCATGTCATGGATACGCGACATCGCTCCCCGATTATAGACCGCCTGCCCGCCGTGACCGCGCGCGGTCGGACTCAACGCGTGAGGCTGGCGAACAACATCGGCAGTTTCTCCGGCAGCCGGTCCACGTGGTCGATGATGGTGTAGTGGTTCATGCCGAAGATCCGCTGCACGTACTGGTCCGCGTTCGGGTCCAGGGTCAGGCAGTAGGTGGTGATGCCGCGGGTGTGCAGCTCCTCGGCGGCCTTCTTGGTGTCGTGGCGCAGGTACTGCGGATCGCGTTCGTCGATGTCCGCCGGTTCTCCGTCAGTGACCAACAACAGGAGCTTGCGCCGCTCGGGGCGCCGGGACAGGTGCCAGGCGGCATGGCGCATGGCCGCCCCCATGCGCGTGGACAGGCCGCCCTGCATGCCCGCCAGACGGCTCTTGACTTCGTCGTCGAAAGATTGCTCGAAGTCTTTGAATCGATAGTAGTGAACATCATGGCGGCCGTCCGAGGCGAAGCCATGGACGGCGAAGGCGTCGCCGATCCCGGAGATGGCCATGGAGACCAACGCGCAGGCCTCCTTGGTCAGTTCCAGCACGGTCTTGTCGCTGTCTCCGATCGTCTCGTTGGTGGACTCGGACAGATCCAGCAGGATCACGATGGCCAGGTCGCGCTGGTTGATGACATGACGGATCATCACCCGGGGGTCTGGCTGGCGGCCCATGCGAATGTCGATCATGGCATCCACCGCCAGGTTGATGTCCAGGTCGTCTCCGTCTTCCAGCTTGCGCTGCCGGGTCACGCCCTCCGGGCGCAGTCGGTCGATGATCTGCTTGATGCGGAAGGTGACCGGCTTGTAGGCGGCGAGGATCGCGTCGATGTCCTCGGGATTGCCCCGGGGCTGGCGACGCTCATAGACCGTCACCCAATCCGGCCGGTGGAGTTGCACCTGGTAGTCCCATTCGTGGTAGTGGTACGGCTCGGAGACCGGTTCCTTGCCCTCCATCTCGTTGTAGCTCACCCCCTCGTCTTCATAGGGGAAGAGCTCGGTGGGGAGAATCCACACCTCCTGGGCGTCGTCCCCGGCGGTCTCCACGTCCACCTCGTTGACGAACTCCATGAGCGAGACGCGCTTGCGCACCTGACGCTGACTGGCGGGCACGTACTCCACGCTGTCCCGCCAGGCCAGCTCGTCGAAATCCCACAGGAAGCGGTTGTCGTCGCGGTACGGAATGCGGATCTTCTCCAGCACGCGCAGGCTGGGCACGGCGCGGCGCGCCGCGAACTCGTTGTAGAGCTCCAGGCCCAGATGCCAGGATGCCTGCGTGTCTTCCAGCCGTTGTTCGATGTGTCGGTGGAAGCGCGCGACGATGGCGTCCAGGGCCTCGTCGCCGGTCTTCACGCCGGGGTCGGAGAGCGCCAACGCCACCTGCTCGATCACCGGGATGGAGGGATGTTCGGCGCCATCGGTGCGTTCATAGGCCATGAGCCGCCGCCACAGGGTGCCGAGTCCGGGAAACTCGCGTGCGGCGCAGTATTCGATACGGGCGTCCTCGGCCAGACCGATGAACCACATCTGCGCCGGGGACAGCGCCTCGGCCGAGATGGGCTCGCGCGTGTACATCAGATGGGCGGCCATATGGGCGGCCATGGCGCGGTAGATGTCCAGCCCGTGTATGTCGGCCACGTCGTCCACCGCATCGGGCAGGTGCAACACCCGGGCCTCCAGATACGGCCGGAAACCTTCGTAGTCGGCCGCCGTGGGCCGCAGAAAGAAGTCCCTGCCCCATAGCGCGCGCAGGTAGAAGTTCAGCTTGCGCTGCACGTCCACGAACAGCGTGCCGCGGCGCTCCTTCTGGAGCATGGCGCGGCTGTCCTCGGTCTGCAGGGAGAAATATCGGATCTGGCCCTCGAAGTCGCGTTTGTAGGCCTGGGCGCCGAAGTCCGCCCAGCGCCGCAGGCCCGAGAGGGTGAGCTTGGACAGCAGCTCGTCGATGTGCATGAGCAGGTGGCGCAGCCCGCGCGGGGCACGCGCCGACATGCGGTGGATGAGCGCCAGATACCCCCGCAAGAGTTCGGGATCCCCCAGCCGACGCGCAGCCGTGGGCAGGCTGGCGAACAACAGTGCGATCACCTCGCCGGAGGTCATGGAGGAGAGCTTCATGGCGGCGGTGACCACGTCGGTGATGATGTCGTCGCCGCATTCCTTCACCACCGCCGGCATCTCCTCGATGTAGGAGATCAGCAGCTCCTTGCCCCGGCCCAGCTCGCACAAGGCCCGCGCGCCGTCGAGCCAGGCCTTCAGCCCCGCGGGCGACATGATGCGCGCCGCCTCGTGGAACTCCGCCTCCAGCGTCTCGTGCAGCTCCGGCGCGGTCCGCTCCAGGCACTCGCGGTATTCGTCGAGTTCGATGGTCATGTTGGATCGCCCAGCATGTTGGCTTTGGATTCACCGCCACGGCACGCAACCGGGCGCGGCCGGGGTGCGAGGCCCCGTGGTGAGCGCGTTCAGCACAACCGGCGGCCCCGGCCAGGCGTCGGCCGCGTCTTCGCGGTCGGGCCGTTCACTCGAAGAACGTGGACACGGCCGCGTCCAGGGTGTCGCGCATGTCGGGGTCGTCGGTCAGGGGGCGCACCAGTGTCATGCGGCAGGCCGAGACCGGCTCCACGCCTTTGGCGATGAGCTGGCCGGCGTAGACCAGCAGGCGTGTGGAGATGCCCTCGTCCAGGCCATGGCCCTTGAGGTTGCGGGAGCGCTGCGCGATCTGCACGAGCTTGGAAGCGGTCTCGCCGTCCACCCCGGACTCGTGCGCCACGATCTCGGCCTCGACCTCGGATTCGGGATAGTCGAAATCCAGCGCCCCGAAGCGCTGCTTGGTGGATTGCTTGAGATCCTTCATCAGGCTCTGATAGCCGGGGTTGTAGGAGATCACCAGCTGGAAATCGGGGTGTGCCTTCACGACCTCGCCCTTCTTGTCCAGCGGCAGCTCGCGCCGGTGGTCCGTGAGGGGATGGATCACCACCGTGGTGTCCTGACGGGCCTCCACCACCTCGTCCAGATAGACGATGGCACCGATGCGCGCGGCGATGGTCAGCGGACCGTCCTGCCAGCGCGTGCCCTCGCGGTCGAGCAGAAAGCGGCCCACCAGGTCCGAGGCGGTCATGTCCTCGTTGCAGGCCACCGTGATCAGTGGGCGGCCCAGCTTCCAGGCCATGTATTCCACGAAGCGCGACTTGCCGCAGCCCGTGGGGCCTTTGAGCATCATGGGCATGCGCGCCGCGTAGGCCGCCTCGTATAGGGTGACCTCGTCGTGGACGGGGCGGTAATAGGGTTCCTCGGCAACCGTGTACTGTGCACTGTCGATGTCACTCATAGCCCGATTCTCCTCACAAAAAAGGCTCACATCCCGAAACCCGTGGCGGACAGGCTTGGGGATGAGAGCCCGGGGGGTGGCCGGCCCCTACCGGGGCCGGCCGGCCCGCTGGACTCCTCAGCTCAGCACGTCTTGGAGGTGTCGATGGGCGCCTTGTAGACGACCATGTTGGCCCCCTGGGTCTGCCGGTAGTTGTCGTAGCCGATCAGGCGCACGTGGTGGCCGGGATTGGCTCGCATGCAGGCGTCCACCTCGGCCATGATGCGATCCACGTCGGTCTCGCCGAACATGGGCAGCTTCCACATGTACCAGTAATGGCCGAATGCATGCTCCGGCTCGGTGTGCTCGATGGCCGGGTTCCAACCCTTGCTGATGATGTATTCGATCTGCTTGCGGATCTCGTCGTCGCTCATCTGGGGCAGATACGAGAAGGTGCCCAGCTTGCGGCTGTTGGGATCCGTGATCCGGGACGGATAGTCGCGAACTTCGCTCATGATGCGGTTCCTCAGAAATAGCGTGTTCCGTGTTCGGACGGGCCCGCCCCCAAGGGGGGCGGCCGCCCAAGAGGTTACTTGTGCGCCACGTCGAGCTTGTCGACGGTGTCGAACTCGAACTTGATCTCTTTCCAGGTCTCCATGGCCGCCTTGAGCTCGGGGCTCGACTTGGCCGCCTCGGTGAGGATCTCCTTGCCCTCCTTCTCGATCTCGCGCCCCTCGTTGCGCGCCTTGACGCAGGCCTCCAGGGCCACGCGGTTGGCCGCCGCGCCCGCCGCGTTGCCCCAGGGGTGGCCCAGGGTGCCGCCGCCGAACTGGAGCACCGCGTCGTCGCCGAAGATGGTCACCAGCGCCGGCATGTGCCAGACGTGGATGCCTCCCGAGGCCACGGCGAAGGCCCCGGGCATGTAGCCCCAGTCCTGATCGAAGAAGATGCCACGGGAGCGGTCCTCCTTCACGTAGGGCTCGCGCAGCAGGTCGATCCAGCCCAAGGTGGCTTGACGGTCGCCCTCGAGCTTGCCCACCACGGTGCCCGTGTGCAGGTGGTCGCCGCCGGACAGGCGCAGGATCTTGGTCAGCACGCGGAAGTGGATGCCGTGCTTGGGATGGCGGTCCAGCACGGCATGCATGGCGCGGTGGATGTGCAGCAGCAGGCCGTTGTCCTTGCACCACTGGGCCAGCCCCGTGTTGGCGCAGAATCCGCCCGTGATGTAGTCGTGCATGATGATGGGCGCGCCCAGCTCCTTGGCGTACTCGGCCCGCTTGAACATCTCGTCGGGCGTGGGCGCGGTCACGTTCAGGTAGTGCCCCTTGCGCTCGCCCGTCTCCTGCTCGGCCTTGTGGATGGCCTCCATGACGAAGTCGAAGCGCTGGCGCCAGTGCATGAAGGGCTGGGAGTTGACGTTCTCGTCGTCCTTGGTGAAGTCCAGCCCCCCGCGCAGACACTCGTACACCGCCCGGCCGTAGTTCTTGGCCGACAGCCCCAGCTTGGGCTTGATGGTGCAACCGAGCAACGGCCGGCCGTACTTGTCCAGCTTGTCGCGCTCGACCTGGATGCCGTGTGGTGGTCCGTTACAGGTATTGACATAGGCGATGGGGAAACGCACGTCTTCCAGGCGCAGGGCGCGCAGGGCCTTGAACCCGAACACGTTGCCCACCAGGGAAGTGAATACGTTGACCACCGAACCCGGCTCGAACAGATCGATCGGATAGGCGATGAAGGCGTAGAAGCTCTCGTCGTCGCCCGGCACGTCCTCGATGCGGTAGGCCCGACCCTTGTAATGGTCGAGGTCGGTGAGCAGGTCCGTCCACACGGTGGTCCAGGTGCCCGTGGAGGACTCGGCGGCCACGGCGGCGGCGGCCTCCTCGCGCGGCACGCCGGGCTGGGGCGTGACCTTGAAGCAGGCCAGGATGTCGGTGTCGGAGACCGGATAGTCCGGCTCCCAGTAGGTCTCGCGGTACTCTTTGACGCCCGCCTGATAGGTCTTCACTGCCATGAGCAGCTCCTCTTTGCTTGGTCGAAACGACAGGTTGAATGCCCCGCGGCGCAGACTCAGGCCGGCGCGCGGCGGCAGGTTCGGCTCCTCCGGTTCCGCCCGCAGACGGCAGACGACCGGAATGCCCCCTACTCTACGGCGATTTCCAGATAAACCAAAATGAGTTATTTTTATAGTTGTTCTTAACTTCTGCTTATGCATCCGTGCGCCCCACCCTGCAACAGCTCCGCGTCTTCGACGCCGTGGTGCGCAACGGCAGCATCACCCGCGCGGCCGAAGAGCTCTATCTGACCCAACCCGCCGTCTCCATCCAGATCAAGAAACTGGAGGCCCTCGTGGGGCTGCCGCTGCTGGAGCAGGTGGATCGCCGTCTGCATCCCACCCAGGCCGGCCGGCAGGTGCATGCCTCGGCCCGCCGGGTGCTGGACGAACTGGGTCGGCTCGAACAGGCCGTCACCGAACTCAAGGGGGTGGTCAAGGGTGAGCTGCGCATCGGCGTGGTCACCACCGCCAAATACTTCATGCCGCACCTGCTCGGCGCCTTCATCGAACGCCACCCGGAGGTGGAACCCCGGCTCACGGTCACCAACCGGGCCCAGGTGCTGGCCCGCCTCCATGCCAACGAGGACGACCTGCTCATCATGGGCCAGGTGCCCGAGGGCCTGGACGTGGCGGCCCATCCGTTCCTGGACAACGATCTGGTGGTGGTCGCCCACGCCGGCCATCCCCTGGCCGGGCGGCGCAAAATCCCCTTGCGGCGCTTGTGCCGCGAGCGCTTCCTGGTGCGCGAGCCGGGCTCGGGCACGCGGCTCGCCATCGAGGCGGTGGTGGCCGAACGGGGCCAGCGGATCGAGCCCTACATGGAGCTGGGCGACAGCGAGGCGATCAAGCACGGCATCCTGGCGGGGCTGGGCATCTCGGTGATGTCGCGGCACAACATCCGCCTGGAGCTGGAAGCCGGCAGCCTGGTGATCCTGGACGTGGTGGGCTTTCCCCTGCGGCGCAAGTGGTACGCCGTCCA
>JALSSO010000028.1 GCA_026984215.1 Gammaproteobacteria bacterium
TACAGCGCCGCGTCGGGGTCGGAGCCGCGCACCGATTTGTGCAACGCCGAGATCTGGTCGTAAAAGACGTCACCGCCCTTGTCGAACCGGCGCAGACTCGCCCCCACCGCCTCCTCCACGTGACGCCGCTCCACCCGCGGGGGGTCGCCCTCGGCGGCGGCCAGCTCCACCGCCAGCTCCAGGAAGTTGAGCACGCGGCGCGCGTCGCCGTCGGCGGCCGCCGCAAGCGCGTCGCGCAGCTCCGCAGCCATCTCCACCGCCCGGGCACCGAGGCCGCGGACGCCTTCGGTGAGCGCGGCATCCACCAGGCGGCGCAGGTCCGCCTGGCCCAACGGTCGCAGGACGTAGACCCGCAGCCGCGACAGCAGGGCGTTGTTGAGCTCGAAGGACGGGTTCTCCGTAGTGGCGCCGATGAAGTGGAAGGTGCCGTCCTCCACGTGGGGCAGAAAGGCGTCCTGCTGGGCCTTGTTGAACCGGTGTACCTCGTCGACGAACAGCAGGCTCGCCCGCCCTTCGGCACGCGCCTGGCGGGCCTGCGCCACGGCCTTGCGGATGTCGGCCACGCCCGAGGCCACCGCCGACAGGGTCAGGAACCGGGCCTGGCACTGGCGGGCGATGAGCCGGGCCAGGGTGGTCTTGCCCGTGCCGGGCGGCCCCCAAAGGATCATGGAATGCGGATGGCCGCTCTCGATGGCCCGGCGCAGCGGCTTGCCCGGTCCCACCAGATGGGCCTGGCCCACGAACTCCGCCAGCTCGCGCGGGCGCATGCGGTCGGCCAGCGGCCTGAACGGATCCGTCTCCCCGGCGGCGCGGGTGTTCATGGCCGCCCCGGCGCGTCTCCCTGATCCAGGCCCAGCACGTCCACGCCGGGCGGCGGCTCGAAACGGAAGCGTTGCGGATCGATGGGCGCGTTGACACGCAGATGGGAGAAGGCGATGCGCGTGGTCTGCCCGAACTGATCCAACAGCTCCATCCGGCGCACCACGGCGCCTTCCAACCCCAGACGCACGCGCAGGAACTCGGTGTCCTTGACCCTGGGCTCCAGCGTGACCCACTCCAGGCCGTCACGTCGCTCGGCGCCGTGGATCACGAACTGCTCGTCCAGATCGCCGCGCCGGTCCAGCAGTGCGATGGGGGCCGCGCCCAGGGCTTCGCGCTGCGGCTTGACCGTCACTTGCTCGAGCTCCTGGTCGTAGAGCCACAGGCGTTGGCCGTCGGCCAGGATGAGCTGCGGATAGGGCTTTTCGTATTCCCAGCGGAACCGGCCGGGGCGCGCGAGCCATACCCGGCCCGCGCCCCGCTGGATGGACTTGCCCTGCTCGTCGATCACCTCTTGGGTGAAGCGGCCGGCCAACGTATTCACCTCGTCGAAGAAGCGGTCGAGTCGGGTGACGGCGGTGCGATCCGGCCCGTCCAGCCCGACCACGGCCGCGGGCGCCGCGAGCGGGACGAACAGCACGACGATCATGGCGAGGGCGCGGCGGATGGGCGGTGAACCGGTCATGGGCGCAGGGACCCCATGGGTCAGTCGGCGGGCGGTGGGGGCGGCACGAGGACTTCGCGCGAGCCGTTGTGTTGGACGGGGCTGACGACGCCGGCGGCCTCCATCTCCTCGATCATGCGCGCGGCGCGGTTGTAGCCGATCTTCAGCCGCCGCTGCACGTACGAGATGGAGGCCTTGCGGCTCTCGCAGACGATGGCCACGGCCTTGTCGTAGAGGGGATCGGCCTCCGCGCCGTCGTCCCCCGCATCCAGGCCCGGAACGCCCTCGCCCGCGGCGGGCTCTTCGAGGATCTCCTCCAGGTATTGCGGTTCCCCCCGCCCACGCAGGAACTCCACGACGTTGTGCACCTCGTGGTCGTCGACGAAGGCGCCGTGCACGCGCATGGGAATGCCCGTCCCCGGCGGCAGATAGAGCATGTCCCCGTGGCCCAGGAGCTGTTCGGCGCCCACCTGGTCCAGTATGGTGCGCGAGTCGACCTTGGAGGAGACCTGGAAGGCGATGCGGGTGGGGATGTTGGCCTTGATGAGCCCGGTGATGACATCCACCGAGGGGCGCTGAGTGGCCAGGATCAGGTGGATGCCGGCGGCGCGGGCCTTCTGCGCCAACCGGGCGATGAGCTCCTCCACCTTCTTGCCCACCACCATCATCATGTCGGCGAACTCGTCGACCACCACCACGATGTAGGGCAACGGCTCCAGCGTGGGGGCGGGCGCCTCCGGATCGAAGGCCTTGGAAGGGTCGTAGAGGGGATCGGCGATGGGCTCGCCCGCCTCGATGGCGGCCTTCACCTTGCGGTTGAAGCCCCCGATGTTGCGCACGCCGAGCGCCGACATGAGTTTGTAGCGCCGTTCCATCTCCCCCACCGACCAGCGCAACGCATTGGCCGCCTCCTTCATGTCGGTGACCACGGGGGTCAGCAGGTGCGGCACCTTCTCGTAGACGGACAGCTCCAGCATCTTCGGGTCGATGAGGATCAGGCGCACCTGCTGCGGCAGCGACTTGTAGAGCAGGCTCAGCAACATGGAATTGATGGCCACCGACTTGCCCGAGCCGGTGGTCCCCGCCACGAGCAGGTGCGGCATGCGCGCCAGATCCGCCACCACCGGTTCGCCCCCGATGTCCTTGCCGAGTCCCAGGGTCAGGGGGGAACCCGACCGTTCGTATTCCCGCGAGGCCAGAATCTCCTGCAACGCGATGATCTCCCGCTTCTCGTTGGGGATCTCCAGCCCAACCACCGTCTTGCCGGGAATCACTTCCACGATGCGCACGCTGGCCACGGAAAGCGAGCGGGCCAGGTCCTTGGCCAGATTGGAGATGCGGCTGGCCTTCACACCGGGGGCGGGTTGCAGCTCGAAGCGCGTGATCACCGGGCCCGGATGGACGGCCTCCACCTCCACCTCGACTCCGAAATCACGCAGCTTGAGCTCCACCAGACGCGACATGGCCTCCAGGGCGGACTCCGTGTACCCACTGCCCTCTGAGCGCGGGGGATCGAGCAGCGACAGCGGCGGCAGCTCCGCGTCGGTGGGGAGCTCCAGCAGCGGAATCTGCTTTTCGCGTTCGGCCCGAACACCGGGCTCGGGGGGGGGCGCCGCCGGCTCGATGCGGGGCGCCTTGCGCTTCTTGCGTTTTTCGCGCCTGCGCTCCGCCGCCACGGCCGCCTCGCGTTGCCGGCGGGCCCGCTGGGCCACTCCGGCCTCGCGCGCCCTCCGCAACCAGCGCGCCGCCGCCGATGTCCCCTGCAACGCCCCCTGCCCCAGCCAGTCCATCACGGTCAGCCACGACAGGCCGGTGGCCAACGATAGACCACCCAGAAACACGGCCATCAGCACCAGGGTGCTGCCGACCACGCCGAACTCCGGCGCCAGCACGCCCGCCAGCGTCTCACCCATGACCCCACCGGCACGCTGCGGGAGCGCCTGTGCCGTGAAGTGCATGGCGGCCAGGGCGCAGCCGGCGCCCACGGTCAGCAGGAATCCCGCCCAGCGCACCGCCAGCAGACTCCAGTCGGTCT
>JALSSO010000029.1 GCA_026984215.1 Gammaproteobacteria bacterium
GGTAGTGATGCCCGTAGTGCCGCTGGCCCACCTGGTGCCCCACGGCCAGGCCGATGGCCGTACCCATGGCCGTGGTGATCGCCTCCGAATCCCCGTCACCCAGCTTGTTCCCGAGATACCCCCCCAAGGCGCCGCCGATGAGGGTCGGGAACAGGGCCTCGTCTCCATGGCGGTGGCCGACCGGACGGCGCTCCACCACGCGCTCGGTCCAGCATTCGCGCCGTGGGACCACGACCTCGACGGTCTCGTAGACGGGTGTGACGGACACCACCCGTGCCCGGTCCGTGTATCCGTCGTGAGCCTGTGCCGCCGTCGCCAGCGCGACCAATACCGCGGCGGCACCCCATTGCATGAAGTTGCGGTGGGTCATGGCTGTGTCCTCCTCGGTTCTCCCATTCCTGTAAGGAAGGCTAAGGCGGCGAGGCTGAACGGCCGCTGAACGGGAACATCCAGACCCCATCACGGTTCGCGTCCCCAAACGACGGACGGCCGCCCCGGAAAGGGGCGGCCGTCCCGATGCGCAGCGATCGGCCCTGCCGATCAGGCCACCTGCACCTCGATCCGCTTGGGCCGGTGGGCCTCCTTCTTGGGGATGCGCACGCGCAACACCCCGTTTTTCATCTCGGCGGCGATGGCGTCGGTGTCCAGCTCCTGGCTGAGCGAGAAGGCCCGCCGGTAATGACTGCCGCGCACATCGGCATAGAGCGGCTGCATCTCGGCCGGCATTTCGATGGAAAGGTCACCCTCGATGACGAGCTGGTCCTGCTCCACGCGCAGGTCCAACCGTTCCGCCGACACCCCGGGCATGTCAGCGATCACCGTGAGCCCGTCGGGGTCTTCCAGCACGTCCACGGCCGGCACCAACACCACCTCGCGGGCCGCCCCGGCCTGCGCCTCTGGAGTGGTTTCCTGCTTCTGGGTCAGTTCCTTGCTCTCTGCCATGATCACACCCTCCGTATCAGTGCGCCTTCACTTCGATCCGGCGCGGCTGCGCCTCCGCCTTCTTAGCCACCACCACCTGAAGGACGCCGTCCTTGTAGGTGGCGTTGACCCGCTCGTCGTCCACCGTCTCCGGCAACGAGAGGACCCGCCGAAAGCGGCCCTGGAAACGCTCGTTGCGGTAGACGGTGGCGTTGTCGGGCACGGACTCCTGCCGTTCACCTTCGATACTCAGGACGTTACCCTCCAGCGTGACCTCGAGTTTGTCGGTGTCCAGGCCCGGAGCGAAGACGTAGACGCGCACATCGTCGGTGGTCTCACCGACGTTGACCGCCGGGAAGGTGCCGGCGGGCACCCCCCGGATCGCCGCCGAGGGCAGGGCGCGGCCGAAAATCTCGTCCAATTCGCGCTGCATCTGCGCGAACCGATCCCACAGATCCGTATCGAGTCCCAGCAAGCGTTCGAACATCGCTTCTTCCTCCTGTTTGTCCGGTTTTCCCCCGTCCGCTCCTTTATTTGGGAACGCGCAGACCGGAAAACAAGCGTGTTGAAACGCCGCCATCCATGCCCAATACAATGGGGTTTCCGCAGCCGTCCGGGATGCCCGCCCACATGCCTCACGACCTGTTCGCTTCGCTGCTGATCCTGCTGTCCACGGCCGTGGTCGTGGTCTGGGTGTTCCGCAGGCTGCACCTGTCACCCATCCTCGGCTATCTGGTGGTGGGGGCCCTGGTGGGTCCCCACGGTTTCGGCTGGTTGCCCGACAACGAGCAGACGCGGTTCCTGGCCGAGCTGGGGGTGGTCTTCCTGATGTTCACCGTGGGCCTGGAATTCACCTTGCCCGAGCTGTTGGCCAACCGGCGCCTGGTGCTGGGCCTGGGCGCCAGCGAGGTGCTCGCCGGCACCGCGCTGGCCGGCATCATCGCCTGGTGGCTCGGCATTCCGCCCCTGGGCGCCGTGCTGGTGGGCGGGGCCTTCGCCATGTCCTCCACCGCGATCGTGATCCGGCAACTCGCCGAACAGATGGAGCTCCAAACGCGCCACGGGCGGGCCGCGGTGGCCGTGTTGCTGCTCCAGGACCTGGCCACCCTGCCGTTTCTGATCCTGCTCGCGAGCGCGCCACAGGCGGACGCCGGGGGGCTCGCCCTGGCACTGCCACTGCTCAAGGGCGCCGTCGTGTTCACCGTCCTCTACCTGGCCGGCCGGTGGCTGGCCCGCCCGCTGCTGCATTGGGTGGCGAGCGCCCACTCCAACGAGCTGTTCATGTTGTTCGCCCTGCTGATCGTGGTGGCCTCGGCCGGGATGGTGCACATGGCGGGGCTGTCACCCCCTCTGGGGGCCTTCCTGGCCGGCATGGTGCTGGGCGAGACGGAGTTCCGCCACCAGGTGGAGGCCGACGTGCGGCCCTTCCAGGAGGTGCTGCTCGGCCTGTTTTTCGCCACCGTCGGCATGCTCCTGGACACCAGCCAGATCCTGACCCACGGGATCTGGATCCTGCTGACCACCCTGGGCATCGTCCTGGGCAAGGGTGTGCTGGTGGCGGCCCTGGCCCGCATCGTGGGAGAACGGCCGCTGGTGAGCCTGCGCGCCGCGCTCTGCCTGGCCCAGGGTGGGGAGTTCGGGCTGCTGCTGGTGGCGGGCGGCCTGCAAGGCGGGCTGATCCCGGAGCCGATGGGCCAGATCCTGCTCGCGGCCCTCATCCTCAGCATGGCCCTGGCCCCCCTGCTGGTGCGCTTCAACGACCGCCTCGTGCGCTGGCTCACGGGCCTTTCGGAGGATGCGGCGGCGGGAGGGCCGAGCCGGCTCATCGCACAGGAGACTCAAGCCCTGCGCGGACACGTCATCATCGTGGGCTTCGCGCGCATCGGGCAGAACGTGGCCACGCTCCTGCAGGAGGACTCCTTCGACTTCGTGGCCTTGGACCTGGATCCGACACGGGTGCGCGAAGCCCGTGAAATGGGCCAGCCCCTCTACTATGGAGATGCCACACGCGAACCGATCCTGCGCGCCGCGGGCATCGGGCGCGCGCGCGCCCTGGTGATCACCCACGACCGGCCCCGGGCGGCCGTGCGCACGGTGGCGCTCGCCCGGCGGCTCAATCCCGACCTGGTCATCCTGGTGCGGACCCGCGACGACACCTATCTGGCCGAGTTGCTGGACGCCGGCGCCACCGAAGTCCTCCCGGAGGGGCTGGAAGCCAGTCTGCTGCTCGGCGCCCAGCTCCTGGTACTGCTGGGACGACCCGAGTCCGAAGTGGCCGAGCGCGTGGCGGCCATCCGCGCCGACCGTTACCACCTGTTGCGGGAGTTCATCCACGGGGCCGAGGAGGGCGAGGAGGAGCAGCGCTACCGGGTGCGGCTGCACGCCGTGGCCCTGCCCCGCCACGCCTACGCGGTGGGCCGGCGGCTCGCCGAGTTGGATCTCGGCGAGGGCGTGGAAGTCAATGCGGTACGCCGTGCCGGGATCACCGTGCCGGCCCCCACCGCCGAGGCGCGCCTGCGTGAGGGCGACGTGGTACTGTTGCGTGGACGTCCGGAGGCGCTCGAACGCGCCGAAACCATCCTGCTCACGGGGAGCCCATGAACGAACCATCCCGCGGTGACGACCGCCCCACGGTCTCCATCGGATGGATCAGCGCCGCACCGCTGGACGCCGAACAACGCCGGCTGCTCGAGGCGGTGGCCGCAGACGTGCACGCCCGCCTGGAGCGCCAGTTCCCGGACTACCACTGGGAACGACACCACATCGAGCGCAGCGTGTACCCCGACGTGGGACCGCTGGATCCATTGGTGCTCCTCGAGCTCGGCGCCGAGGAAAAACTGGTGCGGCACCTGGACTATGCCATGGTCTTCGTGCCCAACGAGCTCACTCCGCGCAACCGGATCTTCGTCATGGGCGTGCCCTCCTCCGTGCTCGAGACGGCCGCCTTCTCCAGCGCCCGCTTCCACGGCGAGCCCGACGCCGCCCAGCGCCTCACCGCGCTGGCCCTGCACCTGCTGGGCCACCTGTTCGGACTGGACCACGCCCATGGCGGGATCATGGAACCCACCGGAGAGCTGGCGGACCTGCGCCCCAAGGACTACCCGCCGGCCGCCACGGCCGAGGTGGCTGAACGCCTGCGCGCCGTGGCCGATCAGCGGGTGGAGGAGGAGGGAGACCTCCCCCACGGACGGTTCGGCTTCGTCTGGCGCACCCTACGCAGCGACCCCCTCGGCATCCTGACAGATATGCTGGACTACGCCCCCTGGCGCATGCCCCTGCATCTGGGCCGCTACACGGCCGCCACCGCCGTCACGGTGGTGTTTCTGTTCCTCAGCGCCGAGGCCTGGGAGCTCGGCGCCCACCTGTCGACGGCGTGGCTCTCTCTGGGCGCCCTGGCGGTGATCGTGGTCGCCGGCCTGAGCCTCTACGTGGGGCAGAACTTTCACCAGATGGGCCGCGTGCGCGGGCTACGCGAGCAGCTCATGCGCACACGCATCGTCCTGTTCGGTGCCCTGCTGGTGGGCATCGCCTCGCTCTGGGCGAGTCTGTTCGTGATCTCGCTGGTGGTCATGAACGCCTTCCCGGAGGTGGTCTTCGCCGGCTGGTCGGGGCAGGATGCAAGCAGCCTGTCGCTGCCGCGCTACGCCGCCTTCATGGCCACCCTGGGCGTGGTGGCTGGCGCCTTCGGCGGCAACCTTGAAGACGAGGCCGAGATCAAGGCGGTGTTCCTGTTCGACGAGGAGAGCTGAGCCGCCCACACCGACGTGACCGGCTCAGGAGGCCCTGTCCAATAGCGCCCGGTCTCCGCCACGGGCGTCCTGGGGGCCCTCCGGCTCAGGAAAATACACGTACTCGGCCTTTCCATAAGGTACGGTGACCACCCGGCGGTAGACCTCGACATGGCGGCGGGCCACCAGGCGCCATGCGGCGCGCTCGCGCACGTAGCGCCGTGCGTTGGCCTGCATGCGGCGGCGCAGCGCCTCGTCCGAGAGCACCCGCAGGATGGCTTCGACCCAATCCCCGTCTCGCTCCACGATCAGGCCCGCCGCGCTGCGCCCAGCCAGCAGCCGGAAGGCGCGCAGGTCCGAGGCCACCACGGGGCGCTGCAGGGCCAGGGCCTGGGCGAACATGCCGCTCTGCGCGCCACGCTCGTAGGGCAGCACCATCACGTCGGCCGCCGACAGAATGGTGTCGAACGTGTACTGTGGGAACTGACCGCGCAGGATGCGGATGCGATCGATCACCGGGGATCGGTTCAAGCAGCCGAAGAATGTGCGCTGGTAGTCGTCGAACTCGATGTTGCGCACCTTGCCCGCCACCACCAGCACCGCGTCGGGGTCGCGCTCGGCGATCCGCGGAAACAGGTCCACGATGCGGTGGAACCCCTTGCTGGGCCGGAAATAGCCCGCCAGCAGGATCACCTTCTTCCCCTCCAGACCCAGCCTTGCCTTGGCGTCAGGGACCGGATCGACCTCTCGCACCCCGTGTTCGATGACATGGATACGCTCGGCCAGCCCGAAGGCGTCCACCAGGGTCTGTTTCTGGAAGTCCTCGTGCACGATGACCGCGTCGCTGTTCTCCAGGATGGGCTTGAGTAGGATGCGCTCGTCGCGCTCCAGCCGCTCGTAGACCGTGTGCAGGGTGGTGACCACCGGCAGCCCCGCAAGGCGGTAGCGCAGGATCAGTTCGATCAACTCCACCCCTTTCTGGGTCCCATACAGCCCATATTCGTGCTGGATGTGCATGACATCGGGCGTGAGCCGCGTACTGGTGTAGAACACGTCGGCGGCGAACGACGGAGACTGGGGCTGATACAGCGGGAATACGTGGGGCCCTTGGGCTCCGAACTGGCTCACCACGAAGGTCTCGTTGCGCGCCGCGCGCAGGGCCCGGGTGAGCGATTCCGTGTAGGTGGCGATTCCGCACTCGATGGGGGGATAGGTGGAGACGAATCCGATGCGCATGAACCGATACCTCCTGGTTTGAAACCTCGTTCAGGACTGCGGCGGATGCGCCAGCAGAGCCTCGAGCAGCTCTCCCAATTCGATGCGCGCGAAGGTCGTGGCGTAGTCGGCCATGGCATAGGGCAGGATCAGGTGCCCGGCATGGATCTGCGCCCCGCAACTGTAGACGACGTTGGGCACGTAGCCCTCGCGCTCGTTCTCGTTGGGCGCGATGAGCGGCTCGGGCAGGCGCCCCAGGATGCGCGAGGGGTCTTCACGGTCCAGCAGCAGCGCCCCGATGGCATAACGACGCATTGGCCCCACGCCATGGGTGAGCACCAGCCAGCCCGCCTCGGTCTCGATGGGCGAGCCACAGTTGCCGATCTGGACATACTCCCAGGGATACGTGGGTCGCGCCAGCAGCGTCTTGCGATACCAGAAATGCACGTTGTCCGAATACATCAGATAAAGGTTCTCACCATCCTGACGGCCCAACATGGCATACCGGCCCCGGATACGGCGCGGAAACAGGGCGAAGCCCTTGTTGCGCACCTCGGGACCATTGAGGGTGCTCGAACGGAAGCGCAGAAAGTCACGCGTCTCCAACAGCTGTGGAAAGAACACCGAGCCGTCCCAGGCCGTGTACGTGGCGTAGTACGTCCGGGATCCGTCCTCGTCCGTGAAATGCACGAACCGGGCGTCCTCGATGCCCTTGCGCTCGGCGGGCGTGCCCGGATACAGGATGCGCTCCGACAGCGACTGTTCGGCTCGGAACTCCACCTCATAGTTGGCCTCGGCCAGGGCGAGGATCCCCCGGGCCAGGGCATCGGCCTCGCGCACCAGTCCCCGCGAGCGCCGCAGCACCGCCTCGGTCTGGTCGCGCAGCGCCTGTAGCGTGAAACACCCGGGCAGCCCGGCGAGCACCTCGTGGGCGAAGTCCCCGTACAACCCCAGCTCGGCCAACTTCTGCCGGAACAGGGGCTTGTCGTAGCTGGGATCGGGATGGACCTCGGGCAGGCCCACCATGGGTGCCACGGGATCCAGGCGGATCTCGCCCCGCCCGTCCACCACCCCGGAGCGGAACGCGATGCAGGACAGATGCCCCTCGCCCAACGCGCGCAAACTGAGCACGAACCGGCGCTCGCCCGGCACCCGGCCCGCGGAGTCCGGGTGCCAGACCATGGAGGGATTGAACAGCGCCGAGGACTCCAGCGCGTACTCCTGGGTGAAATAGGCCCCGATCAGGAGCTGGCGCGCCTCGTCCGGGTCGCCGTCGACCAACGCCCACCGGCGCACCTGGCGATAACGCTGCAGCAACATGGACCGGAAACGGGGGTGGCGCTGCCGGAAGGCGGCCAGCATCGCCGCCAGCTCCCGCTGCACGTCGGCATCGCCCAGGGCCGCCACACGCCCGAAGATCCGGCTGGCGCGCAGGGCGTCGGCCGGATCGAAAGGGCGGAACAGCACCCGCTGCGGGTCGGGCGCCAGCACCACCGGCAGGCGGTGGACGGTGACCGGGTCGGACATGGAGGGCTACCCGCGATGGTTTCCACATACGGTCCGCGACGCATCCACCGCCAGTAGTGGGGCGGATGAGGCCGGTTTCAAGTCCGCCTCCCCGCCATGCGAGACCCTTCGTCGGAACCCCGCCATCCGCGACGCCGATTCGGGTATCCTTGCCGGCGGCTGCGTTCATCGCGCACCCACCCGTGGGGGATGTCACGCACGCCTCGATCGGCCAGGAGCAGTGGATGGAGCACCGGAACGAACTCCCCAGGATCGGGGGACCGCTCACCGCATGGCCCGACCCCTCCGGGCCGCTGGAGAAACTTCTAGATCTGCAGCACGAGGTGTTGGAGCGCGTCGCCGCCCACGAGGATCCGCTCCAGACCCTGGAGGCGCTTTGCCGCCTGACCGAAAAACTCCTGCCCGATTCAGTGGCGTCGGTCATGGTGCTGGACGATACCGGCCGGCTCAAGGTATGCGCGGCGCCGAGCATCCCACCCGGTGTGGTGCGCCTGCTCGATGGACTGCGCCCAGGCCCCCGGGCCGGTTCCTGTGGCACGGCCGTCCACCGGGGCGAACCCGTATTCGTGGAGGACGCCCGGTCCGACCTGCGCTGGGCCCCTCTGCGCCACATCGTCAGGGCGGTGCATCTGCGCGCCTGCTGGTCCATGCCTATCCGTGCCCGCGACGTGGGTATCCTGGGCTCGTTCGCCCTGACCAGCTTCACGGCCCGCGCGCCGTCACCGTTCCATCGCAGGCTGCTGGGCATCGCCGCGGACCTTGCGGGCATCGTGTTGCGCCGCCAGCGTCTGGAACAGCGCCTGCTGCTGGCGTCCACCGCCTTCGAACACATGGACGAGGGCGTCATGATCACCGACGCGCGGCAACGGATCGTCGAGGTCAACCAGGCGTTCACCCGCATCACGGGCTACGAGGCCAACGAGGCCATCGGCCAGACGCCCCGCATCCTCCGGTCCGGACATCACTCCCCGGCGTTCTATCGCGCCTTCTGGGAGGAACTGGAACGGACCGGACAGTGGCGGGGCGAGGTCTGGAACCGGCGCAAGAACGGCGAGATCTACCCGCAACTCCTGTCGGTGAAGGCCGTGCACGACGAGCATGGCGAGCTCACCCATTATGTCGCCATCTTCTCCGATGCCAGCCACATCAAGTCCTCCGAAAAACGGCTCTGGGAGCTCGCCCATCACGACGAGCTCACGGGCCTGCCGAACCGGGTCTTCTTTCGCGAGAGCCTGGACCGCGCGGTGGAGAGAACCAAGCGCCGCGGCGGACGCCTGGCCGTGCTGTTCCTGGATCTGGACCGGTTCAAGAACGTCAACGATTCCCTCGGCCACCACGCGGGCGACAGTCTCCTGAAGCAGGCCGCCGAACGGCTGCGGCGATGTCTGCGCAGCGCGGACCTCGTGGCCCGTCTGGGCGGTGACGAATTCGTGGTGCTGGTGGACCCGTGCCATGAAGCCGAGGCCGCCGAAGGGGTGGCCCGAAAGATCCTGGAGGCGTTCCGCCTTCCCTTCGAACTGGAAGGGCAGTGCTTCGTCACCACCACCAGTATCGGCATCAGCCACTACCCCGACCACGGCACCGACGGCGCCACGCTCCTCCAGCATGCCGACGCGGCCATGTACGAGGCCAAGAAACACGGGCGCAACCGCGCCGAGTCCTACCAGCCTCGCATGACCGCGACGGTGTGCACGCGCATCGCGATGGAGGCCGAGCTGCGCCAGGCGCTGGAGCGCGGGCAGTTCGTCCTGCACTACCAGCCCATCTACGACGCGCGCAACCTCCGCCCGGTAGGCATGGAGGCGTTGGTGCGTTGGCAACACCCCAGCCGCGGCCTGATCCCGCCCGCTGCCTTCATCCCGCTGGCCGAAGAGATCGGCCTGATCCACGAGCTCGGATATTGGGTGACCGAGACGGCCTGCCGACAGGGCGCCGCCTGGCGGGCTGCGGGCCTCGGCGACTTCGTGCTGTGCGTCAACGTCTCCCCCTCCCAGATCCAGGGTGGCTGCGCCGGCAAGCTGCAGTCACTGCTGGAGCACACCGGATTTCCGGCCGCGCGCCTGGAGCTGGAAATCACCGAAAGCCTGATCATGGAACACGGCAGCGCCGCCGGGGGCGATCTGCGCGCCATCCGCGAAACCGGGGTGCGGCTGGCCATGGACGACTTCGGGACCGGCTTCTCCTCCATGGCCCAGCTCAAAAACCTGCCCATCGACACGCTCAAGATCGACCGCTCGTTCATCCGCGATCTGCCGGAGAATCCCAGTGTCGCGGCGATCGTGGAGGCCATCGTAGCCCTCGGCCACGCCCTGCAGCTCACGGTGACCGCAGAGGGCGTCGAGCATGCGGAACAGGAGGACTTCCTGCGCCGGCACGGCTGTGACTTCCTGCAAGGCTATCGTTTCGCCCGGCCGCAGCCGCCCGAGGCCATTGCCCCGCTGTTCGCCGCCGGGGGCGGTCATCCCGCGACCGCGGACCGGGCAGCGGACGGGTCGGACGACTGAGACCAGGACACGCCGGAGACGCGCACGGGCGGCGGCGCCGCCAGCGGCTCTCCGCTGCGCCCGTTCCCCGCCCCGAACGATCGCCGGATGGACGCGCGAAGCGCTCGACGGGCTCCGTTGCAAGACAACGCCTCGGCAGCCGTTACCAGTGCTCGAAGGGGAGGCCGGCGTGTGAGGTCTCCCATGCCTTGACCCGGCCCGGTTCCTGTCCTATAGCCAACTGGGTGGACGACCCACCGGCCGCAGGAGGTGAACGATGCATTGCGTACACATTCACATTCACGAGACCTTGAATCCCGAGGCACTGGCCACGGTACGCGCCGAGCTCATGGCCGTGCGAGGCGTGGACGACGTGGAGCTCAGTCTGCGCGAACCCCACGACCTGCTGGTCGAATACGATCCACGCCGGGCGCATCCCATGGAGTTCATGGATCGCCTCGAACGCCGGGGCATCCACCCGGACGTGACCGCTTGCTGAAGCGACACCGGCCCCGCCCCGCCGAGGCGGGGCCAGGACCTTTCATTGCCGCGTCAATTCCACACTCAGCACGGGGCCGTTCGACTCCGTGGTGAAATGGGCGCTGTTGTCCCCGTCCGACACCGTCACCGGCGGCAGGTCGATCCCATTCACCCGCACCCGATAGGATCCCGGCACGAGATCGGCAACCAGGTGATGGAGCCCGGCCGGGGCATCGGCGACACGGTAGCTTGCCGTGGAGGCGAGTTGTTCCTCCGCCGAGAACAGCACCACCCAATCACCGATGCGGACCCCGCTCCAAGTCCCGGTCTGAATGTGCTCCAGCGGGTCGAAGCCGGTCATGCTCGCCGGGCCCATCTGCATCACGTTCAGCATGTTGATCCGGTCCGATACCGGCAGGTCGATGACCGTCTGCCAGCGCCGCTCCGACGGATGGACCTTCCAGTCGGGCACATCGGCCCAGGCCACCGACTCGTCCACCACCCGCGGCGTCGAGCCCTCGGGTTCCAGGGTTCGGTGCAGCAGCTTCTGCAGGCCGCTCCCGCTGTACTGGGTGACGGTGGCGCCCTCGACGGACGGCGGGGTCATCGCGCGCAGCCGGTAACGGGTGGTGCCGGCGTCCCGGGTCCGCAGCCGGTCGAAGACCACAACATAGTCACCCGACCAGAAAAAGTGGCGGCGATAGGTCTCCACCCGCATGGACGCATGCCACTCCTCCGGATCGTCGTTCCACTGGCCGTCGGCCTCCAGCATGGCGTAGGCGAAACGGGGTTCCGTCAACTGAATGTGGTGGCGCGAAATCGAGGCCGGGGCCTCGGGGTTGCGCACGGCGGTGCCGGAACAGTCCCTGCCGGCCACGTGGCACCCGTTTTCGATGGACAGGCCGTTGAAGAATTCGCCATGGCCCACGGCGTCATAGTTCCGGGCCCCCTTGGTGAGATACTCGCCGCCCCGCCAGAGCACGAAGTGGCCGTGGTCGGGGGGCTGGTGGTCCACTGGCAGGCTGCCATCACCCGTGAACATGCCCCAGGTGGCGTTTTCGCCCCAGTCGCTGCGGAACAGCAGGAAATCCGGCTCATCGGCGAAGCGAATCCGGGGCAGCTCTGCCTGATAGGGGTCGTTCGCCGGGTCGCCGGGCGTGTCGAAGAAAAATTCGGTGAACCAGCCCGTGTGGTAGCCCAGATCCACTCCGGCGGCGTAACCGCGCCCCAGTGCCGCGATGTCGGACTGCCCGGCGCGCTCGCTGAAATAGGTGGCGAACGCGAGGAGTTGGTACAGCCAGTGCTGCTGGGACAGGACGTTGGGATCCTGCCAGGATCCGGTGTGGTAGATGCTTGCCCGCAACGGGTCGGTCAGATGAATCAATGAACGGATCGCGTTGCCCCAGAAGGGCGTCAGCTCCGGGTGCTCGGCGGTCACATCGTAGTGACAGGCGGTGGCCAGCGTCATCCAGTAACCGCTGATGCCCACGCTTTCGACGCCCGGGAAGTAGGAGTGACCCGTGGGATAGACCCCACCCAGGGAGCGGCGGAGATAGTCGCTGTTGGATAACCGGGGAGGGGTCGTGCCATAGCCGCCATAGCCCTGCGTCCACCCCTGCCATCCGCGTTCGAGCAGATCCAGTGCGCGCTCGTCCTCCCCGAAGATGGCCGCGCCCAACACCAGGTGGACCATGCCGGTCTCGAGATTGAGGTCCGAGTCGCCGTTGGAGGTATGGGTTCCGCCTCCGTTGTAGCCATTCCAATAGCCGTCGCTGATATTGATCATCTTCTGGCGGTAGGCCCGCTTTCGCTGCTCGCTCATGCCCGGATAGTCGTAGAGCCAGTCATAGGCCAGCGCCAGATAGTGGTAATTGGCGTGATCGGGGACCTGGTCGTCGCGCACGGCGTCCATCAGCTCCAGGGCGCGCTCGGCATATCGGGCGTCCCCGGTGAGCCGGTACATGAGGGCCAGGGGCGCGGTGCCGCCCTGTGGCTGCCGGTCGAGATTCCAGATGTCGTTGTTCGGATCGTCGTCGATGAGATGGTCACAGGTTTGCTTGAACGCCTCCCATTGGGGAGTATCGAGGCGCCGTGCCTGCTCGAAGGCCGCCAGGCGCTCGGCCGTCAGCCACAACCTCGGATGGGCGCCCGTGGGATAGTGTTCCGCCGGAAATGCAGCGCCGCCTTGGCCACCTTGGCCGCCCACTCGCGGTTCGTACACGATGATGAGCTTGGGCCGCAGGCTGGGGTCATCGGCGTAGTCACTGGAAAGGAAGGCGCGGCGGGCATTGCGTGGTTCCCAGTCATCGGGGTCGCGCAAGGTGACGCCATAGTTGGGGGCGCCATCGGTCCAGGCCCTGACCAACGTGGTCACGTCCCAGTCGTACCAGCCGACACCGCCCACCGGGGTGGCGCTCTCCGCCGTGGCGGCCAGGTCGCTGCCGGGCTGCATGCCGATGGCGTGCCACAGCACGTCCTCGCCCTCTCCCGGATAGTAGTCGAAGGCCTTCAGACCGGTGACGCCATACGCACCGGGGGCATCGATGACGGCGTTGTCCTGGTTGCCCGCATGCCAGTCCCGAAGCACCCGGTGCAGCCGGATGGTCCGTGTGCCCTCGCTCTGCGTGACGTTGTAGAGCGAGAGGGTGGCGGTGACGATGGTCGTGCCGGCGGGCAGGTCACCCAGATCGAAGCGCAATAGCGGACTCTCGTCGGCGTGATAGGAGATCTTCAGGCGTTCTGAACGACCGTAGTTGCGGGTGTACTGGACGGGTCTGCCCCAGTCATCCTTGCGCACATAGGCGTCGGCCGCGCCCGTATAGCCCCCCAACCCTTGCTGGAGCACGAGGGTCCGCTGGCCGGCCAGGCCCGCGCTGGAGAGAGCGAAAAGCAGCAGGCAGAGCAGGAATACATGGGATGCGGTCGTGAAGCGGGGCATGCGGAATCTCCTCTTCGAATCCATCGCGGAACCGTGCAAGGCAGTTTTGGCGGAGAAAAGCGCTCCCCGAAGCCTACTCCGCCCGTTACACTGCCAACTCGATCCCTGGACAATCGGAGCGAAACCGCCTCGGCGACCGCGCCCTGGCAAGGGTGCTTTCCCCCAATCCGACCGGCCGAGGCATTCAGCGTGAGGAAGGTACGGCGGCAGCGACAGCCACCCCGCACGCGCCCGCTTCGCCGGGTGCGAAGTCGATCAGATCTTGACTCTTGAAAATAGCTCATCGCCCCCCCTTGTCAAATCATCGCCCCCCTCATCGACGCCAGCCAGGGGTTCCCCGCAATGCTCGGGTTTGCCGCAGCCGCTGTTTCCTGCAAGGATGAAACACCGAGACAACGCAGGACATGCCCCGCCAAGTGCGAAACCGGCCCATGACACAGCGCGCAGGCCTCGGGGGTATACCCACCTCCCACTGCGCCCCGGATCGTCCACCGAAGTGGGCCGGGCAGGGTTCGTGCGTCCGCCGGCCCCGAGCCGGGGGCCACCCTCACCGACCGCCCGTCGCCCCCTTCAGAGGAACCTCGAGGTGATCCGCATCGCCATCGCCCTGACCGCGTTGCTGACCTTCTGGCAGGCGACCGCCGCCCCGCCGACCGGCGCGCCGCCCCGGCTCAACGAGCGCTTCGAGCAGGCGGAGGTATCACGTTGGAAAGCGGTGTTCGAGCGCCCGGGGCGCGAGGTATGGGACCACCGCCGCGAGATCGTCGACGCCCTGGAACTCCAACCCGGCATGGACGTGGCGGACGTAGGGGCAGGGACGGGTTTCTTCACCTTCCTCTTCGTGGAAGCCGTGGGTCCCGCAGGGAAAGTCTACGCCTTGGACATCTCCCGGCCATTCGTTCGCGCAATCGCCGAACGCGCCCGGCGTGAGGGCCGGCCCAACGTGATCGCCGTGCGCAATACCGATCACAGTGCCCTGCTGCCGGCGCGATCGGTGGACCTGGTGTTCCTCGCCGACACCTACCATCATTTCGAATATCCCCGGGACATGCTCGCCAGCCTGCATGCGGCGCTGAGACCCGGCGGCGAAATGGTGGTCGTGGACTTTCGCAAGGATCCCCACATCGCAACACCGTGGGTGATGCGGCATGTCCGTGCCGGCAAGACGCAAGTGATCCGGGAGATCGAAGCCGCGGGATTCGAATTCACCGGAGAACGCAACTTCCTGCGGACGCATTACTTTTTGCGATTCCGCAAACGCTGACCACGCGGTACCTGGTCCGTCGAGGAAGGGGGAACTCGGCGAATCGAACGCGGCCTGCAAATCGCTCCCAGGGCAAGGGGTCACGACCGGCCCGATGCGCCCCACCCGCAAGCCACCATCCAGCCCGAGGGGCCGGCGCGCGGCTCGGGCGGCACACGCGTGGCGAATACCCATGTGCTTATGCACACGCCATCGCAACGCGCGGGGCTCCGCTTGATGCGATCGGTTCCGAGCCCGACACGCTTTCCCCAACAAACCGCAACCCCTTGTTGCGATGGGACTCTTCAGGACGGAAAAAATCTGTCCAACCCGACTGAGGTCATGTGCCGACAGGGGCTCCCGCCGATTTGCAACACGCAATGCACAAACTTATCCACAGCCACTGTGGACAAACCACTTTCCGCTCACGCCATCGGCAGTTACGGTAGCGTTCGCGAACAATCGTGAGGAACACCACGTAACAGGCCGTTGAAAAACTGTCGCCAAGCCCGGCACAAGGAGAACGCGCGGAGGCCGCACTCTCAGCCGATCGTCTCGTGGATCACCCGCCCCTGACGCAGAATGGCCTCGTGCAACGCGGGCCGCACCCGCCGCAGATCCACGAATTCGATGCGGGGACGCTCGCTCAGGGACTCGATCCGGGCCTTGAGAGCGACGAACTCGGGCAGTGGGAGCGGCCGATCGGACTCCAGCGCGATACCCACGGCCACCTCGGGCTCCGCCCGCCCCCGTGTCCAGTCTCCATACAGCCACACCCGTCCCGGCACGGGTGCCAGCTCCGCCACCACCCGTTCCAGCAAGGGGCCGATCTCCAGAGGCAGTTCCAAGGGCAACGC
>JALSSO010000030.1 GCA_026984215.1 Gammaproteobacteria bacterium
CCTCGGGCTCCGCCCGCCCCCGTGTCCAGTCTCCATACAGCCACACCCGTCCCGGCACGGGTGCCAGCTCCGCCACCACCCGTTCCAGCAAGGGGCCGATCTCCAGAGGCAGTTCCAAGGGCAACGCGCCTGCGCGTGCGGACTCACAGGCCCTCGAGGATAACGCGACATCGGCCGCGGCGACACGCAACCCTCCACCCTCGTTGCGTCGTCCATACCCGCTTCCTGGACCATGAACCAGGCGCCACGCCGCCGGTACGGATTCGACTCCATGCCGCCGCCCCGTGAAAACGCATTCGCACCGGTTGCCGCGTTCACGGCTTGGGCGCATCCTATGCGCGGCAGAGCACCCAACGGCCCCGGGCGGGGAAGGAGGCGTCATGGTCAGAGCCGAGTGGATTGCCGCGATTCTGCTGCTCGCCTGCGCGGGCACCCCGGCGACGGCGGGCGAGCCGTCGCCACAGGTCGGCCTCATCACCGTTCAGACCCGACACGACATCCGTGTGGTCTACGACATCAAAACCGACGAACTGCAGGCGGGCATCGGCAAGGCCCTGTACTACTTGCGCGGTCTGTATGAGGCCTATCGCAAGCAGGGGGTACCCCCGCAGGAGCTTCACGTGAGCGCCGTGCTCCATGGTCCCACCGTGAAATGGCTGCTCAACGACGAGGCCTATCAGGATTACACGGGCGACCCCTTCGCCGTGAACCTCAATCACCACGTGGTGGAACAACTCATCGAGCTGGGCGCGAGCATCGAGGCCTGCAACGTCACCATGAAGTCCCACGGTTGGACGGCCGAAGACCTCCTGCCCGGGGTGAAGGTGGTGCACGACGGCTACACCCGGATGATCGACCTACAGCAACGCGGCTACGCCTACATCCGCTTCTGAGCGGGTTCAGCCCACGTAAACGGTCTTGATGTTGACGAATTCGCGGATGCCTGGCAGGCCGAGTTCGCGGCCGTAGCCGCTGTCCTTGATGCCGCCGAAGGGCAGGCGGGGATCGGAGCGGACGTAGGCGTTGACGAAACAGGAACCGGCCTCCAGCCGATCGCGGGCGATGCGTCGGCCGCGGTCGAGATCCCGGGTGAACACCGCGGCCCCCAGGCCGAAGCGCGAATCGTTGGCGATACGCAGGGCGTCGTCCTCGTCCCGCGCACCGATCACCGCCGCCACGGGACCGAACAACTCCTCCTCGTAGGCGGGCATCCCCGGAGCCACGTCGGTGAGCACCGTAGGCGGATAGAAGGCACCCGGCCCGGGCGGGATCTCCCCGCCCAGCAGGATCCGCGCGCCCCGCGCCACGCTCTCCGTCACCTGCCGGTGCAGCGCATCGCGCAGATCGTGCCGGGCCTGGGGACCGATCTCGGTGGCGGGGTCCAGGGGGTCACCCATGCGCCGGGCCCGCAGCGCCTCCACCAGGCCTGCCTCGAAACGCGCGCGCACCGCCTCCACCACAACGAAGCGCTTGGCGGCGATGCAGGTCTGGCCGGAGTTGATGAGCCGCGCCGTGGCGCAGGTGTTCACCGCGGCATCCAGATCGGCGTCCTCCAGGATCACGTAGGGGTCGGCCCCGCCCAGTTCCAGGACCGTCTTTTTCACCGCCGCGCCGGCCGCCGAGGCCACCGCGCGACCCGCCGCCACGCTGCCCGTGAGCGTCACCGCGGCGATGCGCCGGTCCGCGATGAATCCCCGGACCCGCTCGCCCGGCAGCCGGATCACACGCAGCAGATCCTGCGGAAACCCCGCCTCCCGCAGCAGTCCCTCGATGGCCAGGGCGCAGCCGGTGACGTTGGAGGCGTGCTTGAGCACCGCGCCGTTGCCCGCCATGAGGTTGGGTGCCGCGAAACGGAACACCTGCCAGAACGGGAAGTTCCAGGGCATGATGGCCAGGACCACGCCCAGGGGGCGATAAGTGACGAAGCTCTCCCAGGCGTCGGTGGCCACCGGCTCGTCGGCGAGCATCCGCTCGGCGTGCTCGGCGTAGTGATCGCAGCCCCAGGCGCATTTTTCGATCTCCGCGCGCCCCTGCTCCAAGGGCTTACCCATCTCCAGCGCCATGAGACGTGCGTACTCGTCGCGCCGCTCCACCAGCAACCGAGCCACCGACCGCATGCAGCGGCCGCGCTCGGCGAACGAGCGTCCCGCCCATTGGCGTTGGGCCGCCACCGCCGCATCGAGCAGCGCCTCCAGCTCCGTGGGCGTGTGTTCGGGGTGGCTGGCGATGGTCTGCCCGGTGGCGGGATTGATGGATCGGAGGGTCATGGGTCGGTTCCTCGGCTCGCGTTGGCGGGCTGTTGCAAACGTGGATCATCCGCCCTCCGCAGCGCAAGCCCGCTCCTGACCCGACCGGCCACGCTTTCCAGGCCTGCCGCCGTGACCGGGCAACGCCGCCGGGCAGGCCGCGGTCGGACCCCCATCGACCATACCCGGTCGTCAGGCCTCCGGTGCCCTGCAACCGGTTCTTGCAGTGCCCTATCAAGCATACAACGCGTGCTCCCGCGTCTGATCGAAGCGGATCTCGGGCCAACGCTCCATGGCCAGTTGCAGGTTCACGCGGCTGGGGGCGATATAGACGAGATCGCCCGCGTGGTCCACGGCCAGGTGCGCTTGGGCCTTGTCCTTGAATTGCTGCAGGCGCCTGTCGTCGTCGCAACTCACCCAGCGGGCGGTGGCCACGTTGACCGGCTCGAACCGGCACTCGACGTTGTATTCGTCGCGCAGGCGCTGGGCCACCACGTCGAACTGGAGCGCGCCCACCGCGCCCAGGATCAGGTCGTTGTGGGTCAGCGGCCGAAAGAGCTGGGTGGCGCCTTCCTCGCAGAGCTGCTGTAGGCCCTTCTGCAGCTGCTTGAGGCGCAGCGGGTCGCGCAGGCGCGCGCGGCGGAACAGCTCGGGGGCGAAGCTGGGGATGCCGTGAAAGGCCAGGGCCTCGCCCTCGGTGAAGGTGTCGCCGATACGGATGGTGCCGTGGTTGTGGATGCCGATGATGTCGCCGGGGAACGCCTCGTCCACATGGGCCCGGTCGGCGGCCATGAAGGTCAGCGCGTCGGCCACCTTGATGTCGCGTCCCAGGCGCACATGGCGCAGTTTCATGCCCTTGCGAAAGCGCCCCGAGCAGATCCGCACGAAGGCGATGCGATCGCGGTGCTGCGGGTCCATGTTGGCCTGAATCTTGAAGACGAAGCCGGTGAACTTGGGCTCGTCAGGATCCACCGTGCGGGTGCTGGCGGCCCGTGGCCGCGGGGGCGGCGCATGCGCCACGAAGGCGTCGAGCAACTCGCGCACGCCGAAGTTGTGGATGGCCGAGCCGAAGAACACCGGGGTGAGCTCACCGGCCAGGTAGGCCTCCACGTCGAAGGCGTGGCTCGCCCCGCGCACCAGCTCGACCGCCTCGCGCAGCTCGTCGGCCTGATCCCCCAGGCGCTCGTCCAGCGCCGGATCCGCCAGGCCCTCGATGACCTCGCCCGCCTGGACCCGGTCGCCCCGGCCCGGCTCGAACAGGATCACCCGGTCCGCCAGCAGGTGGTACACGCCCCGGAACCTGCGCCCCATGCCGATGGGCCAGGTCACCGGGGCGCAGCGGATCCCCAGCACCGACTCCACCTCGTCGAGCAGGTCCAAGGGGTCACGGCCCTCGCGGTCCAGCTTGTTGATGAAGCTCATGATGGGGGTGTCGCGCAGCCGGCAAACCTCCATGAGTTTGATGGTGCGCTCCTCCACCCCCTTGGCCGCGTCGATGACCATCAGCGCCGAGTCCACCGCGGTGAGCGTGCGGTAGGTGTCCTCGGAGAAGTCCTCGTGGCCCGGGGTGTCGAGGAGGTTCACGATGCGCTCCCGATAGGGGAACTGCATCACCGAGCTGGTCACCGAGATGCCGCGTTCCTGTTCGAGCTTCATCCAGTCGGAGGTGGCGTGACGCGCCGCCTTGCGGCCCTTGACGGTGCCGGCGAGCTGGATCGCGCCGCCGAACAGCAGCAGCTTTTCGGTCAGCGTGGTCTTGCCCGCGTCGGGGTGCGAGATGATGGCGAAGGTGCGCCGGCGCGCGGTTTCCTGCGCGTGCGGGTCGGGCATGGGAACGTCATGAAATTACAGCGGAAGCGCCATTGTATCCTGCCTTGCGCCAGCAGCGATAACGCGCCGGGATCACAGCGCCCGAGCGAACAGCACGGCGTCCTCGCGCCCTTGGTCGGCGGGATAGTAGTCCTTGCGGCGCCCGGTCTCGCAGAACCCTTCCGATTCGTACAAGGCGATGGCGGCCCGGTTGGAGACCCGCACCTCCAGGAAGGCGGTGTCCGCGCCCCGCCGCCGCGCCACCCCCAGCAGGTGGCGCAGCAGGCGACGCCCGATCCCTCGGCGCTGGTGCCGGGGATCCACGCAGAGGTTCAGGATGTGGCATTCGCCGGCGACCTCCATCATGACGCCATGGGCCACGATCCGCCCCCCCTGCAGGTACACCCAGGCCGAATAACCCGACTTCAGACAATCCCGGAAGATCTGCTCCGACCAGGGATAGGCATAGGCCCGCCGCTCGATGTCCATGACCTCGGGCAGGTCCTCGGCGAGCATGGGCCGTAGGCCCTGAACGACCCGCCGCAGCACCGACACCGGATCAAGCGCCGCCGGCCACCTGCCGCGCCAGGCACAAATCCTCCCACGCGCGGCGCTTCTGCAGGGGGCTGCGCAGCAGATAGGCGGGATGGTAGGTCACCACGACCGGGATCTCCCGCGGCCCGTAGCGATACACCCGGCCACGCATCTTGCCGATGGGAGTGTCGGTCTGGAGCAGGTTCTGGGCGGCGATGC
>JALSSO010000031.1 GCA_026984215.1 Gammaproteobacteria bacterium
CCAGCAAGGCTTGGTGGACCGTGCGCAGGGAACGCAGCTCCTCCTCCAGGGCCGCGACCCGTGGATCGGGCCCGGCGGGCGCCTCGGCCGGTGATTCACCCTCGGTTTTGTGTTCCGGATCCACGCTTTTTTCGGAAACCTCCCGCAAACGGGACTTGAGGCCTTCGATTTCCTCCCGCAGCGCCTCGTTCTCTTTTTCGAGGCGTGCGAGGCGCAGGGCCGCGGTGGGCTCTTTCTGCAAGTACGCCGCCTTGACCCAACCTTCCAGGCCGTCCCGCGTACGCACTTTTACGTAGGCACCATTCCTCTTGAGGACCGTCACCGGCGTGCCACTACCGAGCACGCCGAGTCGCTCTCCTTCCCCGTCGCCCTGGGGATAGACGCTCAGGCGGAGCTTGTCGGTCACATAGCGGATGTCCTCGGCACCGGAACCCGTGGCGGGCAAGACGAGAGCCAGGGCCAGGAGCGCCAGCCACGGCAGGATGCGGAAAGCGACGGAGCCCGATCCATCGGCCGCGTATCGTGGACTGGAGATCATGTCGGCGCCCGGAATCAGACGTCGAGGTTGGCCACGTCCAGGGCGTGGCGCTCGATGAACTCGCGACGCGGTTCCACCTGATCGCCCATGAGCGTGGTGAACATCTCATCGGCGGCGATGGCATCCTCGATCTTCACTTGCAGCAGGCGCCGCGTGGCCGGATCCATGGTCGTCTCCCAGAGCTGTTCGGGATTCATCTCGCCCAAGCCCTTGTAGCGCTGAATGGTATGGCCGCGGCGCGCCTCCTCCATGAGCCAGGCGACGGCTTCGCCGAAGCGGGCGATCTCCTGACGTCGCTCGCCACGCCGCACATGGGCCCCCGGGCGCAAGAGCCCCACGAGCCGCCCGGCGGCGTTTCGGATGGCGTCGTAGTCCGCGCTGAGAAACAGTTCTTCGTCGAGCCCGTAGACGTAGGGCACACCGTGCATCCATTTGGTGATGCGCACGCTTGGACCTCGGTTTTCCGAGTCCGCCGTCACGGCTGCCTCGTAGGTCAGATTACGTTGTCCCGCCTCGGCGTTGAGTCGATCCACCAACCGCTCGGCCCACTGCCCGAGTGCATCGGTGTCGTCCGTCGCCGCAGGGGGTTCCACCTCCAGCATGGCTTCGAGCAGCGCGCGGTCGATCCGTCGGGAGAGGCGCTCGATGCGCGCGCGGGCCAGATTGTAGGCGCGCATCAACTCGGCCAGCGCCTCCCCCTCCAGCGGCGGCGCCTCGGGATCGAAGACCAGGGAGGCGCCCTCCAAAGCGAGTCGGGTCAGGTACTCGCTGAGCTCGGCATCGTCCTTCAAGTAGGTCTCCTGCTTGCCCTTTTTCACCTTGTAGAGCGGTGGCTGGCCGATGTAGATGTGACCACGCTCGATGAGTTCCGGCATTTGCCGGTAGAAGAAGGTGAGCAACAGGGTTCGGATGTGGGAACCGTCCACATCGGCGTCGGTCATCAGGATGATCCGGTGATAGCGCAGCTTGTCGGGATCGAATTCGTCCTGGCCGATCCCACAGCCCAACGCCGTGATCAGGGTGCCCACCTCCGCGGACGAGAGCATCTTGTCGAACCGGGCCTTCTCCACGTTCAGGATCTTGCCCTTGAGGGGGAGCACGGCCTGGGTGCGGCGGTCGCGCCCCTGCTTGGCCGAGCCGCCGGCCGAGTCGCCCTCCACCAGGAACAGCTCGGCCTTGCTGGGATCCCGTTCCTGGCAGTCGGCGAGTTTGCCGGGGAGCCCCGCGACATCGAGCACGCCCTTGCGCCGGGTCATCTCTCGCACCTTGCGCGCAGCCTCCCGGGCCCGAGCCGCCTCCTCCACCTTGGTCACGATCGCCTTGGCCTCGTCGGGATGCTCCAGGAGGAATTCCTGAAACTTCTCGGCGAACAGGGACTCCACCACCCCCTTGACATCCGAGGAGACCAGTTTGTCCTTGGTCTGGGAGGAAAACTTCGGATCCGGCGCCTTGACCGAGACCACGGCGGTGAGCCCCTCTCGCGTGTCCTCGCCGGCCAGGCTCACCTTCTTGCGTCCGTTGTTGGACTCCGCGATGAACTGATTGAGCGTGCGGGTGAGCGCCGCGCGGAACCCGGCCAGGTGAGTGCCTCCGTCCCGCTGCGGGATGTTGTTGGTGAAGCAGAAGATATTCTCTTGATAGGAGTCGTTCCACTGCATCGCGATCTCCACGCCGATCTCGTTGCGTTCGGCCTGGAAATGGAACACCGTGGGATGGACCGGCGTCTTTTTCCGG
Organism: Gammaproteobacteria bacterium; assembly: GCA_026984215.1. GTDB lineage: Bacteria > Pseudomonadota > Gammaproteobacteria > JAJDOJ01 > JAJDOJ01 > JALVEU01. The sequence goes on from JALSSO010000031.1 coordinate 2,273, forward strand.
TTCAGATGCTCCACGAAGGCACGAATGCCGCCCTCGTATTCGAATACGTCCTTGCGACCGCTGCGGTGATCCTCGAGCGTGATCCGGACCCCGGAGTTCAAGAAGGACAGCTCGCGTAGGCGCTTGGCCAGGATGTCGTAATGGAATTCGGTATCGGAAAAGATCTCCTTGCTGGGTAGGAAGGTGACCCGGGTCCCGGTCCGGTCGGTCTCGCCGATCTTCTTCAGGGGATACAGCGGCTCCCCCATCCGGTACTCCTGCCGCCACACCGCGCCGTCCCGGTGGATCGTCAGGGTCAGGTGATCGGAAAGCGCGTTGACCACCGAGACACCAACGCCATGCAGGCCACCGGAGACCTTGTAGGAATTGTCGTCGAATTTGCCCCCCGCGTGCAGATGGGTCATCACCACCTCGGCCGCCGGGACCCCTTCCTCCGGGTGGACATCGACCGGGATGCCACGCCCGTCGTCGACGACACTGACCGATCCGTCGGCATGAATGATCACCTGGATCTCGGTGCAATGTCCGGCCAGGGCCTCGTCGATGGCGTTGTCCACCACTTCGAAGACCATGTGATGGAGTCCCGTACCGTCATCGGTGTCACCGATATACATACCCGGACGCTTGCGCACCGCCTCGAGGCCGCGCAGCACTTGGATATTGGAAGAGTCGTACCGATTCTCAGTCATGGATGTCTCGCGATCCGCACAAGGGGAGTTTCGTTTTCGGCTTCTGGACGGGAGGCGTGGAACGCCTCATTATAACCGACCACTCCCCCTCCCTCTCCGATCCCTGTCCAACCTGCGCGGGTTTGCTGGCGTTCCACGTGGAACATCCCTACCCGGGGAAGGCACATACGCCGAAGGCTTTCACAATCCATCTCAAGCCCGGTCTTTCAATCGAACCCTGCGCCCTGGGTGACCCGACCCTGTTCCACGTGAAACCATGCTCCCTCATTCGGGGTCCGATCGACCACCGACGGGACGGCCAGGGCGGTGACCAGGAGCTGGACTTGCAGCGCCTTGAGCCGCTCCACCGCGATGGCCCATCGGGAAGCATCCAGCTCTGCGGCCAAGTCGTCCACGAGCAACATCCCCGAACCCTCCCCCCGGGTGCTGACCAGCCGGAACTGGGCGATCAACAACGCGAGGACCAATAGTTTCTGCTGCCCCTGTGAAAGCATCCGACGCGCTGGACCCAGTGGCGTATCCAACACCAGCTCGGCGCGATGCGGCCCCACGCGGCTGTGACCCACCCGCCGATCGCCGGACCGGGCCGCTTCCAGCGCCTCCGCCAGCGTCCTCCCTTGCGGCCATCCACGGCGATACGACAGACGAACCGAGCACTCCGGGAGGAGATGGGCCAGCTCTTCGCGCAACCCCTGGCCGAACGGTTCCACCAGCTTGGCACGCAGGGCGTGCAAACGTTCCCCCCAATCGGCCATCTGACGTTCCCAATGGGGCAACGCTACCGCCTCCGCGGGGTCCCGCAGCGCCGCGTTACGCTGTTCCATGCTCCTTTGATACGCCGACCAGACGTGTTCGAAATCGTGTTCCACGTGAAACATCGTCCAGTCGAGCAGAGCCCGGCGATGGGCGGGAGCGCCACTGACCAGTTGATGGCTTTGAGGGTGAACGATCCGTACCCGGAGCACCCGGGCGAGTTCGCGCGACGAACGGACCGGCCGACCGTCGATACGCACGCGTCGACCCTGCGGCGTCAATTCGATGCCGATCCGATGTCCCCCACCCTTGTCCGAGGACACCAGCGTGGCGCTGCACACGCAGCGCTCCGCACCGCGACGGATGAGCTCCGCCAAGTGCCGGGTGCGGAAACTTCTGCCGAGCGAAAGGAGATGAACCGCCTCCAGGATCGACGTCTTGCCGGCGGCGTTGGGACCCACGATCCAATTGACCTGTGGGTGCAGCCGAAGTTCCGCCTCCG
>JALSSO010000032.1 GCA_026984215.1 Gammaproteobacteria bacterium
TCCGGATACCGCGCATCGATGAGCTTGGACGAAAATCGCACCACGCCCCCGGAATCCGGCCCCTCCCCTGCGGCCGCCCCGCCCAGGGCGAAGGTCGCGCGCACCTGATTGTCGGCCAGCTCCAGCTTGGCCATCCCTTCCCCGCTCGCCGCCAACCGGGTGAGCTCCTGCACGCCCTTGCGCGGGATGAGCACCTGCCGGGTATCCGTCGACGCACTGTCCAGCGCCATCCGGGCGACCGCCAGGCGATGACCGTCGGTGGCCACGGCCCGCACCTCTCCCGGCCGGAATTCCAGCAACAGCCCATTGAGATAGTAGCGGACGTCTTCCACCGCCATGGCGAACGCGGTACGGTCCAGCAAATCCGCCAATCCTCCGGCAGGAACCTCCACCTCTTCGCTCCCCTCGAGGGCCTCCTGCTCGGGAAAGCCCTCGGCCGGCAACGCCATCAGGTCGAACCGGCTGCGACCGGCTTTCAAATGCCCTTTGTCCTGATCGGCCTCGAGGACGACCTCCGTGCCGCCGGGAAGCGCTTTCACGATGTCCAGCAGTTTCCGGGCCGGCAATGTGCACGGCGCCGCATCGTTGACCACGGCCTTCGCCCTCGCCAGCAGGCCGATTTCCAGGTCCGTGGTCAGCAGTTCCACCCCATCGTCCCCGGCACGCAGGAGCACGTGGCTGAGAATCGGCCGAATCTGCCGGCGTTCCACGGCCCCGATGACGCGTTGCAAAGGATCGATCAGGGCTTCGCGTGTCGTTTGCAGTTTCATGTCGGTGTGGTGTTCCGTTGTGGTGGGAATGGGGCCCCAACTACTAAAACCGAATAGTAAGAAAATTGTTATTACTATACATCACGGATCTGTGGATAACTAGATAAATTTACATAAATTCAGTATCTTATAGTAAATCGACCTTGTCGGTATCCAAGGTATGCAAGTCGGGAAACCCGGTGGACGGTTTCGTTTTGCCGCCGAAGGCGCGCCCTGCCGACCGGTTGTACCCGGTTTGTCCACAGCGGATGCTCAGCTTGTCAGAATCCGGATGAGATGCGTGTAGTCTTCGTCCACGGAATGGTCGGTGGCGCGCAGTTCCTTCACCCGCTCGCAGGCGTGCAGGACGGTGGTGTGGTCCCGGCCGCCGAAGGCGTCGCCGATCTCGGGAAGGCTGTGGTTGGTCAGTTCCCGGGCCAGGGCCATGGCGATCTGGCGGGGACGGGTGATGGAACGGGTGCGGCGTTTGGAGAGCAGATCCGCCACCCGGATGTTGTAGTACTCGGCCACGGTGCGCTGGATGCCGTCCAGGCTGATCAGCTTGTTCTGTACCGCGAGCTGATCGCGCAGGGCCTCTTTGGCCATCTCCACCGTGATGGGACACCCACGGAAGTCGGCATAGGCGAGGACTTTGTTGAGCGCTCCCTCGAGGTCGCGCACGTGGGAGCGGATGCTTTGTCCGATGAAGAACGCCACATCGATCTCCAGCTCTCGACCGGCCTCCTGCGCCTTGCGCTGCAGGATGGCGACCCGCGTCTCCAGCTCCGGCGGCTCGATGGCCTGGGTCAGCCCCCAGCTGAAGCGTGACTTGAGCCGCTCCTCCAGGCCGTCCACCTCCTTGGGATAGCGGTCGCAGGTGAGCACGATCTGATGATGCTGCTCCAACAACTCGTTGAAGGTATGAAAGAACTCCTCCTGGGAACGATCCTTGCCCGCAATGAACTGGATGTCGTCCACCAGCAGCACTTCGATGGAGCGATAAAAGTGCTTGAAGTCGTTCATCGCATGGTGTTGCAGCGCCTTGACCATGTCGGCGACGAAGCGCTCCGAACGCACGTAGAGTACGCGCGCCTCGGGTCGGTCGGCTAGGATGCGGTGGCCGATGGCCTGCATGAGGTGGGTTTTGCCCAAGCCCACGCCGCCGTAGATGAGCAGGGGGTTGTAGGCGCGTCCCGGATTGGCCGCCACCTGCAGGGCCGCCGCGTGTGCCAGCTGGTTGCTCTTACCCTCGACGAAGCTCTCGAAGGTGTAGCCGGGCACCAGCCCGCTGGAGAAACCGCCCTTGGGCGGGGTGTCGCTGGCCTTGACCTGCTTTTTCGCGTGGGTGGCCGAAGGCCGGGCCGAGGCGCGGCTGCTGCCGATGCCCAGCTCGACCTTGATGTCCGGATCACCGCTCAGCTCGGAGACCAGGTCCGAGATCAGCGTGAGATAGTGCTCCCGCACCCAGTCCATGACGAAGGGATTGGGGGCGTACAGGCGCAGCACCCGGTCCTCCTCCACCGGTTGCAGGGGGCGGATCCACGTGTTGAGCTGTTTCTCCGGCAGTTCCCGCTCGAGACGGGCGACACATTGGTTCCAAATCATGTCCTGCACTGTACCTCGGCTGGAAGGGTTGGAGATCGCGCGTTACGCCTCCGCGGGCCGAAACCGATGGTCTAGGTCCCGCCGGCGGCGTCGCCGCGCGGGACCGTTCGAAGGCGGAGCACAAGGCCATGATCGTGCACAATCCGCCGCCGTCGCAAGTGCCTTCGGCGGCTTTCCCCGACGGTTGGGCGCTTGACAAATTGGTGCCGCACCAGTACCTTCCGCGCCCTTTCCCGGCCCCTGCCCGGAGGTTGGCACACGCCCGGCGTGTCCTTTTCCGCGGTGGTGCCGGTCATCGGCGGGAATCGAGAGTCACGACACCATGAAGCGCACCTTTCAGCCACACAACCTGCGCCGCAAGCGCACGCACGGCTTCCGTGCGCGAATGCGCACCCGTTCCGGCCGGCAGGTCCTGCAGGCACGCCGGGCCAAGGGTCGAGCGCGGCTCGCGCCCTGAGCCGCATGTGTCGCCTGCCGGTCTGCCCCGTGAGCGGCGGCTGAGGCGCCCGGCCGAATTCCGAGCGGTATTTGCGAACGGGATTCGGGTGAGCGATGGTCTGTTCACCGTGGTGGCACGGCCGACCGAACACGGGTACGCCCGCCTCGGGTTGGCCGTCTCCAAGCGCTGCGCATCCCGGGCGGTGGCGCGCAACCGCCTGAAGCGGGTGGTGCGCGAGAGTTTTCGGCGGCACGCGGCAGGGGGGCTCTTCCCGGCCGATTATGTGGTCATGTGCCGCCCGGCGGCGGCATCGTGCCCCAATGCCACGCTGTTCCGGTCGCTGACGGATCTGTGGCGGCGGGCAGGCGAACGGCTCCAGCGCCGGGCTCGGGGGTGACCGTCGCCCCATGCGCCGCCTTCATTATCCCCTGGACGGGGCCCGATCATGGAACAACAGCGCATCCTGCTCTACATCGCCCTGGCCTTCACTCTGTACCTGATCTGGCAGGCCTGGCAGGAGGACTACGGTCCGAGACCCGCTCCTTCTCAAGCCGCCCCTGCCGCGCAAGGCACGGACTCCGGCGCAGCGAAATCCCAGCCCGCGGCCGCCGCGCCCGATCTGCCGCAGGCCCCCGGATCGCTGCCCACCGCGAAGACCGAATCCCCGGCGGCGAGCGCCGAAGCCGGAACGATCCGGGTGTCCACGGACGTGCTCGACCTGGAGTTGAGCCTGCGCGGTGGTGACTTCGTGCACGCCGACCTGCCCACCTATCCCGTCTCGGTGGATGAGCCGGACAAACCGGTGCGCCTGTTCGACAACGGTGAGCGGGTGTACGTGGCCCAGACGGGTCTGCTGGCCGTGGCCGCCGATCCCAAGGCGGCGGTCGAGGCGGCGCCCAGTCATCACGCCCGCTTCCAGGCCGAGCGGCGGACCTACACGTTGGCCGACGGGCGGGAGGCCCTGGAGGTTCCTTTGGTGTGGACCGGGCCCGACGGGGTCAAAGTGACCAAGACGTATGTCTTCCACCGCGGCAGCTTCCTGGTGGAAGTGCGCTATCGAATCGAGAACCCCGGCGACCAGCCCTGGCGGGCCTTCGCCTATCAGCAGCTCCGACATTCGGCCCTTCCTGACTCCGGCACGAGCAAGTACTTCGGCATCCACACCTTCACCGGAGCGGCCTACTACGATGGTAGCTATCGGAAGGTGTCTTTCCCTGACATGGAGGAGGAGCCGCTGAAGGTCACCGTCGAGGGCGGCTGGGTCGCCATGCTGCGCCACTACTTCTTCTCCGCCTTCGTCGGGGACCCCCAGCTCGAGTACACCGTCTACACGCGTGTCGTGCGCGACCCCGCGCGCGGGCCTCAGTACATCATCGGCATGAGTGCCCCCCCCGTGACCGTGGCGCCGGGCGGGACACTGGAACTGGCCACGCGCCTGTGGGTGGGGCCCAAGCTGCAGAAAGAGCTCGCGGCCATCGCCCCGGGCCTGGAACTCGTGACCGATTACGGGATCTTCACGGTGATCTCCAAGCCGCTGTTCTGGTTACTGGACAAGATCCATTCCCTGATCGGCAACTGGGGGTGGTCGATCGTTCTGCTGACTCTGCTCATCAAGCTGGCCTTCTACAAGCTCTCGGAGGCGAGCTACCGTTCCATGGCCCGGATGCGGGCCGTGCAGCCGCGCCTGGCGGCGCTCAAGGAGCGCTATGGCGACGACAAACAACGCCTGAACCAGGCCCTCATGGAGCTCTACAAGACCGAGAAGATCAACCCCCTGGGGGGCTGCCTCCCGATCCTGGTCCAGATCCCCGTGTTCATCGGGCTGTACTGGATGCTGTTGGAGACCGTGGAGCTGCGCCAGGCCCCCTTCATACTCTGGATCCGGGATCTCTCGTCGCCGGACCCCTACTACGTGCTGCCCCTGCTCATGGGGGTGACCATGTTCGTGCAGCAGAGGCTCAATCCGGCCCCGCCGGACCCGATCCAGGCGAAGATCATGATGATCTTGCCCTTTGTGTTCACCGTGTTTTTCGCGTTCTTCCCGGCCGGGCTGGTGCTGTACTGGCTGGTCAACAACCTGCTCTCGATCCTGCAGCAGTGGTGGATCACGCGCCGCATCGAGGCGCAGGCCGCCAAGGCCTGACCCGGGAGACACCGGCGGGCGACGGCGAGACCATCGCGGCGGTGGCCACCGCCCCGGGGCGGGGTGGGATCGGCATCGTGCGTGTTTCCGGGCCGCGTGTCCCGGCCATCGTGGAGGCCGTGCTCGGCGGCCCCATAGCGCCCCGGCGCGCGGCGCTGCGCGCCTTTCGCGATGCGCGCGGTGAGCCCATCGACTCCGGTCTCGCGCTGTTTTTCCCCGCGCCGCGATCTTTTACCGGCGAGGACGTGCTGGAGTTGCACGGCCATGGGGGACCGGTGGTGCTGGACCTGCTGCTTGCGCGGGTCCTGGAGCTGGGGGCCCGCACGGCGCGCCCCGGCGAGTTCAGCGAGCGGGCCTTCCTCAACGGTCGCTTGGACCTCGCACAGGCCGAGGCGGTGGCCGATCTGATCGACGCCGCATCCCCCGCCGCCGCGCGCGCGGCGACGCGCTCCCTGCAGGGGGCGTTCTCCCAAGAGGTGGAGGCCTGCGCCGAGGTGTTGACCGAACTGCGCGTGTACGTCGAGGCGGCCCTGGACTTCCCCGACGAGGAGATCGACTTTCTGGCCGATCCCGAGATCACGCGTCGCATGCAGGCGCTGGAGGCGGACCTCGGCGCGCTTTCCGGGCGCGCGCGCGAGGGCGTGCGACTGCGCGAGGGATTGTGCGTGGTGCTGTGTGGCGCGCCCAATGTGGGCAAGTCCACCCTGCTCAACCGGCTGAGCCGGGAGGAGGTCGCCATCACCAGCGACCAGCCCGGCACCACGCGCGACGTGCTGCGCGCGGATCTGTCCATCGCCGGGGTGGCGGTGCGCCTGGTGGACACGGCGGGCCTGCGGGACAGCCCCGATCCGGTCGAACGCGAGGGGGTGCGCCGTGCGCGCGAGGCCATTGCCGCGGCCGACGTGGTGATCTGGTTGCTCGACCCCGCCGCGCCGAACCCGCCCGAAACGCCGCCCGTGGGCGCCGGGGCGCGGCTCATCCGGGTGTGGAACAAGGCCGATCTCGGCGCGCCGCCGCCGGCGTGGCGCGCGCCGGGGGATCTGTGTCTGAGCGCCCGCACCGGCCGCGGCGTGGCCGCCTTGGAGGCGGCGATCCGGGATGCGGCGGGTGAAGCGCCCGGCGAGGGCGTATTCCTCGCGCGTCGGCGGCACCTGGATGCCCTGCGTCGGGCCCGGCAGGCCGTAGCGCGGGCGCGGCACGCGCTGGAAGCCGGGCCGGAGCTGTCCGCCGAAGAGCTGCGCCTGGCCCAGCAGGCCCTGGGAGAGATCACCGGCGAGGTGACCACCGAAGCGTTGCTCGGACGGATCTTTTCCAGCTTTTGCATCGGCAAGTGAGCGCGCCGTCGGCCGCGCGACTCGGAAATCCGCCCGAACCCTGGACAGCCGCCTTTGCCGGTAGAATACGCGCCATGGACTATCCGGAATCCTTCGACGTGATCGTGGTGGGCGGTGGACACGCCGGCACCGAGGCGGCGCTGGCCGCTGCCCGGCGCGGGGCGCGCACCCTGCTCCTGACGCACAATCTGGAGACCGTGGGCCAGATGAGCTGCAACCCGGCCATCGGTGGAATCGGCAAGGGGCAGCTGGTGCGCGAGATCGACGCCATGGGTGGGGCGATGGCTCTGGCGGCCGACCGGGCCGGGATCCACTTCCGCGTGCTCAACCGTCGCAAGGGTCCCGCGGTCCGGGCCACCCGCGCCCAGGCCGACCGCCAACTCTATCGCCGCGCCATCCGCGCGGCCCTGGAGGCGCAGCCGGGTCTGAGCCTGTTCCAGCAGGCGGTGGACGACCTGGTGGTTCAAGGCGATCGGGTCCGTGGCGTGGTGACCCAGGCGGGCATCGTCTTCCGGGCGCGTGCCGTGGTGCTCACCGTGGGCACCTTCCTGGCCGGGCGCATCCACATTGGCGGCGAGCAGCACGCAGCGGGCCGCGCCGGCGACCCCCCGGCCCTGGCGCTCGCCCGCCGTCTGCGCGAGCTGCCCTTCTCGGTCGGACGGCTGAAGACCGGCACGCCGCCGCGCATCGACGGGGGCAGCATCGACTACACGAAACTCGAGGTCCAACCCGGCGACGAGCCGGTCCCGGTGTTTTCCGTATGGGGCTCGGCGGATCTGCATCCGCGCCAGGTGCGCTGCCACATCACACGCACCACCCCGCGCACGCACGAGATCATCGCCGCAGCCCTGGACCGGTCTCCGCTGTTCAGCGGCGCCATCGAGGGGGTGGGCCCCCGCTACTGCCCTTCCATCGAGGACAAGGTGGTGCGCTTCGCCGAGCGCGACGCGCATCAGATCTTCGTGGAACCCGAGGGGCTGGACACCCGCGAGGTGTACCCCAACGGCATCTCCACCAGTCTGCCGTTCGACGTGCAGTACGCCCTGGTGCGGTCCATCCCGGGCTTCGAGCGGGCGCACATCACCCGCCCGGGCTACGCCATCGAGTACGACTTTTTCGATCCCCGGGGACTGCGTCCAACCCTGGAGACGCGGTCCATGCGCGGGTTGTATTTCGCCGGCCAGATCAACGGCACCACCGGCTACGAGGAGGCCGCCGCACAGGGTCTGCTGGCCGGAATCAATGCCGCGGCCGCCGCCCTGGGGCTCGAGCCCTGGGCGCCGCGTCGGGATACGTGTTACCTGGGCGTGCTCGTGGACGATCTGATCAGCCGGGGGACCGACGAACCCTATCGCATGTTCACCAGCCGGGCCGAGCACCGCCTGCAGTTGCGCGAGGACAACGCGGATCTGCGCCTCACGCCGCTTGCCCGTCGGCTGGGGCTCATCGACGATGCGCGCTGGGCCCGCTTCGAGGCCTATCGGGAGGCCATCGAACGCGAGACGCAGCGCCTGGCGGCCACGCGCGTGGACCCGAGGCTGCTGGATCCGGCCGCCGCCGGTGGGCCGGTACCGGCCGCCGAGCTCCTGCGCCGGCCAGGGGTGGGTTACGCCGACCTGCAGCGCATCGGCGCCGCCCCCGCGCGGGTCGACCGGCGCGTGGCCGCGCAGGTGGAAATCGCCGCGCGCTACGCGGGCTACATCCAACGCCAACAGGCCGAAGTACGTCGGCTGGAACGCTACGAGGAGACGCCCATCCCCGAGGATTTCGATTTCGGGGCGGTGCAAGGGCTGTCCAACGAGGTGCGCGAAAAGCTCGCCGCGGTGCGCCCGCTCAGCCTGGGCCAGGCGCGGCGCATCCCCGGCGTGACCCCGGCGGCCGTGACGCTGCTGGCGGCACACCTGCAGCGACGCGCCCGCGCGGGCCGTGTGGCTTGATGCCGGCGGGACGGGGCCCGGACTTGTGCGGGCGGATCGCCGAGGGGCTCGCGGCCCTGGGGCTGGAAGCCGACACCGACCTTGCCGGGCGGCTGGCGGACTATCTCGAACTGCTCGGGCGCTGGAATCGGGTCTATAATCTGACCGCCGTGAGAGATCCGGAGCAGATGGTGGTGCTGCATCTCCTGGACAGCTTGGTCGCCCTGCCCTTTCTGCATGGTACCCGGATCGCCGACGTGGGCTCGGGCGCGGGCCTGCCGGGCATTCCCCTGGCGTTGGCGGAACCGTGTCGCCGGTTCGATCTGATCGAACCGGCGACCAAGAAATGCCGTTTTCTCGAACAGGCACGGATCGCGCTGAGTCTGTCCAACGTGACCGTACGCTGCCGGCGCGCCGAAGCGCTGTCGGGAGGATACGAAACGCTCGTCTCCCGCGCCCTCGGGCCGGCGCGACGGGTCTGGGAGCAGGCCGCCCATTTGCTGATGCCGGGCGGTCGGATGGTGTTGCTCAAAGGCCGCCATCCGCGGACCGAGCTCGAGGCCCTGCCGGCCGAGGCCGGTCGGGCCCGGGTGGTGGCGGTGAACGTGCCGGGCCTGGACGCCGACCGCCATATCGTGACCATCGACCGCGCATGACCGCCATCTACGCCATCGCCAATCAAAAGGGGGGAGTGGGCAAGACCACCACGAGCGTGAACCTGGCGGCTTCGCTGGCCGCCACGCGCAAGCGCGTGCTCGTGATCGACATGGACCCGCAGGGCAATGCCACCATGGGCAGCGGTGTCGACAAGCACGCGGTGGACCGGACCGCCGCCGACGTGCTGCTCGACCGGGCGGGCGTCGCGGAAGCGATGGTGGAAGCGCCCAATGGGGGCTATCACGTTCTGCCGGGCAACCACGCGTTGACCGTGGCCGAGGTGGAGCTCATCACCGAGATCGCGCGCGAATTCCGTCTGCGCCAGGCCCTGGAGCCCGTGCAGGACGACTTCGATTTCATCCTCATCGACTGTCCCCCCTCCCTCAACACGCTCACCGTCAACGCACTGGTGGCCGCGCACGGCGTGATCATCCCCATGCAGTGTGAATACTACGCGCTGGAGGGGTTGTCGGCGCTGGTCAAGACGATCCAGCGGATCCGCCAGACCGCCAATCCCCGCCTGCGCGTGGCGGGGCTCCTGCGGACCATGTACGATCCGCGCAACAACCTGTCACACGATGTCTCGGAACAACTCACGCGGCACTTCGGGGATCAGGTGTTCCGCACCATCATCCCGCGCAACGTGACCCTGGCCGAGGCCCCGAGCCACGGCCGGCCGGTGCTGCAATACGACAAATCCTGCCGCGGTGCCGCCGCCTACCTGGCCCTGGCCGGCGAGCTCCTGCGGCGCAATGCGGCCGCCGGACGACGCCCGGCCGGTTAGAGTTGAAAAAGGGGGGAGGCGGTGTCCAAGAAACGCAAGGGACTGGGTAGCCTTGGCGTGGACGTTCTGCTCAGCGCCGTGGGCAAACCCGACGAAGCCGCGATATCGGACGGGGCAGTGGAGTCGCTCGTGCACGTGCCGGTGGAGAAGATCCGCCGCGGGCGGTATCAGCCGCGGCGGAACCTACGGCCCGAGGCGCTGGAGGAGCTGGCGGCCTCCATCCGCGCGCAAGGCGTGGTCCAGCCCGTGGTGCTGCGGGCGGTGGGCGAGGCGTATGAACTGGTGGCCGGGGAACGGCGTTGGCGGGCCGCCCAGCTCGCCGGGCTCACCGAGATCCCGGCGGTGATCCGCGAACTGCCGGATCAGGCGGTGGCCGCCGTGGCCCTGATCGAAAACATCCAACGCGAGGATCTCAATCCTCTGGAGGAGGCCTCCGCCCTGCGCCGCCTGATCGACGAGTTCGGACTCACGCACCAGCAGGTCGCCGATGCCGTCGGCCGCTCGCGAGCGGCGGTCAGCAATCTGCTGCGCCTGCTGGAGCTGGCCCCGGAGGCGGCTCGACTGCTGGAGGAAGGACGGCTCGAAATGGGGCATGCGCGGGCGTTGTTGGCGCTGCCCCGCGAGGCGCAGGGACCCGCCGCCTCCCATGTGGCCGAACGGGGCCTGTCGGTGCGCGAGACCGAGCGTCACGTGCGTCGCCTGCTCGCGGGGAAGGCCCATCGTCGACACACGGATGACGGCGCTGCTCCGTCCGACCCCCATGTGGCCGACCTGGAGCGGCGCCTCGCCGAGCGGCTCGGCGCCCGGGTCCAGCTGCGCCACGGTCGCCAAGGTCGGGGCCGGCTCGTCATTCACTACAACAGTCTGGACGAGCTCGAGGGCGTCCTTTCCCACATCCGCTGAGTCTCGCTGGGCGGAACTTCGGCTTTGTTGAATGCGTAAATGCGAGTGCGTATACTTCCGCGGCCCGCTTTGCCGGCGCGAGCCCGCCCATCACAGAGCGCAGCCATGCCTGGGGGCGCGAGGTCGGAGGGACGGCCACCGGGACAGGGAGGCGATCCGAAAGGCCGAGGGCGGGACTCGCGGTCACGCCGTCCAGAGGAGTCGGCGAACAGCGGGCGGGCTGTGATACGGCCCACCGAACGCAGGGCGGGGTCATAACGAGATGTACCAGCGAGTGGTGTCGGTCCAGGCCGCGGTGGTCCTGCTGGCGGCCGGGGTAGCGGCATGGCTCGCCGGGGTCGATGCGGCCCTCGCGGCGGCGTACGGCGGCGCGCTGGCCATCGCCAACACGGGCCTGCTCGGCCGGCGTGTGGAGTTGGCCGGAGAACTGGCGAAACGGGATCCGAAGCAAGGCGCCTATGCCCTTTACGCCGGTGCGGTCCAGCGCTTCGTTCTGGTGCTGGTGGGGCTCGGTCTGGGCATGGGGTGGCTCGGCCTGCGGCCGCTGCCCTTGTTGATCGGGCTCGCGCTGGGGCAGGCGACCCACATGGCGGTCACGGCCCGGGAAGCCCTTCGGCCCGCGCCGCGCAGGGAAGGACCCGGCTGAAGGGCATGGGTCGTGTGCGGGACTTGCACTGCAAGCCAACGATTCTCAGGGAGTCCGTGAGCTGTGAGCGAAGCGAATCTGCCGGCCACCGCCAATCCGGTCGAGTATATCCAGCACCACCTCACCAACTGGTGCGTGGGCTGCGACCCGCAGACTCACAAGCCCACCGGTATGGTCGATTTCCATGCCTTCTTCCTGGACACCTTCCTGTTCGGCGTGCTGCTCGCCGGTCTGTTCATGTGGCTTGCATGGAAGGTGGGCCGCAATCTGGACCCCGACAACCCCTCCCCCGTGCAAAACCTGCTCGAGGCCATCGTCGAGTTCGTCAACCAGCAGATCAAGGACATCTTCCCCGGGCGCAACGCCCTGATCGGCCCGCTGGCCATCACGATTTTCGTCTGGGTGTTCTTTATGAACGCCATGGATCTGATCCCGGTGGACCTGTTGCCCTGGATCGCACAATGGATCGGCGAGCGCCTCTTCGGGGCCGATCCCCACCACGTCTATCTGCGCGTGGTGCCGACCACGAATCTGGACACCACCTTCGGTTTGGCGCTGAGCGTGTTCGCGCTGATCATCTACTACAACATCCGTACCAAAGGGCTCGGCGGCTATGTGAAGATGTTTCTGTTCCATCCCTTCGGCAAGTATGCCGTGCCGGTGAACATCCTGATGACCGCCATCGAGGAGATCGCCAAGCCCGTGAGCCTGGCTCTGCGACTGTTCGGCAACATGTTCGCGGGCGAGCTGCTGTTCATGCTGATCGCCCTGCTCTCCTTCGCCTGGTACGTACTTCCCGTTCAAGTCGCGCTGGGCAGCATGTGGGCCATCTTCCATATCCTGGTCATCACCTTGCAGGCCTTCATCTTCATGCTTCTCACCATCGTCTATCTGGCATTGGCTCAGCAGGACGATCACTGAGACCAAACTCACCCGAATCAGGAGGAAACTTTCCATGGGTCCAGAACAAATCGCCACGATCTACAGCTTCACCGCCATGGGGGTGGGCATCATTCTGGCCGCCGCCGGTCTGGGATCGGCGCTCGGCTGGGGGCTGATCTGTTCGAAGTTCATCGAGGGTATCGCGCGTCAGCCCGAGATGCGGCCCCAGCTCACGGGCCAGATGCTGTTCACCGGCGGCCTGATGGAGGCCTTCCCGATGATCGTGCTCGGCATCTCCATGTGGTTCATCTTCGCCAATCCCTTCATCGGGGCGGCCCAGAACGCCGTTGGAGGCTGATCCCGGGCAATCGTTCGCTTTCTGACCGCAGGATTCAGGTATGAACGTAACCGCCACGCTCATCGGCCAGATTCTGACCTTCGCCGTCCTGGTGTGGTTCATCAAGGGTGTCCTCTGGGAGCCGATGCTCAAGGTCCTGGAGGATCGCAGGCGCCGCATCGCCGACGGACTCGCCGCCGCCGAACGCGGCCGCCACGAGAAGGAGCTGGCCGAGCAGAAGGCCAAGGAACGGATCCAGGAGGCCAAGCAGCAGGCCGCCGAGATCATCGCCCTGGCACAGAAGCGTGCCAACGAGGTGGTGGAAGAGGCCAAGGAGTCGGCCCGCGAGGAGGCCGAGCGGATCAAGGCCGGCGCCATGGCGGAGATCGAGCAGGAACTACACCGTGCCCGTGAGGAGCTGCGTCAGCAGGTGGGGCGGCTGGCCGTGGAGGGGGCACAGAAGATCCTGGCCAAGGAGATCGACGCCGAGGCCCATTCCAAGCTGCTGCAGCAGCTCGCCACGGAACTCTGATCCATGGCCGAGACCATCACCGCAGCGCGACCCTACGCCCGTGCCGCGTATCGCTACGCCAAGGAGCACGATCTCCTCGATGCGTGGTCGGACATGCTCGCGTTTCTGGCGGCCGTGGTGCGGGATCCCCAGGTCCGTGCCCTGCTGGACAGCCCGTCGCTGACCGCGCAACGCCGCGCGGCGCTGCTGGAGCAGCTGGCCGCCGATCACGTGGCCCCGGGCGGGGCAAACTTTTTGCGCCTGCTGGCCGAATACCGCCGGCTCGGCATCGTGCCGGAGATCGGGCGGCTGTTCGAGCAACTTCGCGCCGACGACGAAGGCGTGGTGGAGGCGGAGATCATCTCCGCGAGGCGGCCGCGCAAGGCGGACGTGGAGCGAATCACGGCGGCCTTGCGGGCAAGGCTCGGTCGGGAGGTCCGCGTCACCACACGGGTGGATGGCAGCCTCGTCGGCGGCGCCGTCGTCCGGGCGGGCGATCTCGTCATCGATGGCTCGGTGCGGGGCCGCCTGAAACAGCTTGCCAGTGCCCTGACCCGCTGAGGCGCGCGCCGGCGTTCAAGAGGAAACCGAAACATGCAACTCAATCCCACCGAAATCAGCGAACTGATCAAGCAGCGGATCGAGAACTTCGAGGTGACCGCCGAGGCCCGCACGGAGGGTACGGTGGTGGCGGTCAGCGACGGCATCGTGCGTATCCATGGCCTGGCCGACGTGATGGCCGGTGAGATGATCGAGTTCCCCGGCGATACTTACGGTCTGGCGCTGAATCTGGATCGGGATTCGGTCGGCGCCGTGGTGCTGGGCGATTATCAGCACATCAGCGAGGGAGACACCGCGCGTTGTACGGGCCGGATCCTCCAGGTGCCCGTGGGCAAGGCCCTGCTGGGCCGGGTCGTGAATCCTCTGGGAGACCCCATCGACGGGCGCGGGCCGATCGAGGCCGAGGGCTACGAGCCCATCGAGAAGATCGCCCCGGGTGTCATCGAACGCCAGTCGGTCTCGCAGCCGGTCCAGACGGGGCTCAAGGCCATCGACGCCATGACGCCCATCGGCCGGGGTCAGCGCGAGCTCATCATCGGCGACCGCCAGACCGGCAAGACGGCGGTGGCCATCGACACCATCATCAACCAGAAGGGCAAGGACATCACCTGCATCTACGTGGCCATCGGACAGAAGGCCTCGTCGGTGGCCAACGTGGTGCGCAAGCTGGAAGAGCACGGCGCCATGGAGCACACCATCGTGGTGGCGGCCACGGCCGCCGAGTCTGCGGCGCTGCAGTACATCGCCCCGTATGCCGGCTGTGCCATGGGCGAATATTTCCGCGACCGGGGCGAAGACGCGCTCATCATCTACGACGATCTCACCAAACAGGCCTGGGCCTACCGCCAGGTGTCCTTGTTGCTCCGGCGCCCGCCGGGACGTGAGGCCTATCCCGGCGACGTGTTCTACCTCCACTCCCGGCTCCTGGAGCGCGCGGCTCGAGTCAATGCGGAGTATGTGGAACGCATGACGGACGGCAAGGTCAAGGGTCGCACCGGTTCGCTCACCGCCCTGCCCATCATCGAGACCCAGGCCGGTGACGTGTCCGCCTTCGTGCCCACGAACGTGATCTCCATCACGGACGGGCAGATCTTCCTGGAATCGGATCTGTTCAACGCGGGCATCCGCCCGGCCATCAACGCGGGTCTGTCGGTCTCGCGCGTGGGCGGCGCGGCGCAGACCAAGATCATCAAGAAGCTCGGCGGCGGCGTGCGCCTGGCGCTGGCGCAATACCGGGAACTGGCCGCGTTCTCCCAGTTCGCCTCCGATCTGGACGAGCAGACCCGCAAGCAGCTCGAACGCGGCGAGCGGGTCACCGAGCTCATGAAGCAGCCCCAGTATCATCCGCTCAGCGTGGCGGAAATGGCGATCTCCCTGTTCGCCGCCAACGAGGGCTATCTGGACGACGTGGACGTCAAGAAGGTGGTGGATTTCGAGGCGGCGTTGCACAGCTACATGAACAGCGAGCACGCCGAGCTCATGGCGCAGATCAACGAGAGCGGCGACTGGAACGAGGAGATCGAACAGGCGTTCCGCGGGGCTCTGGACGATTTCAAGGCCAACCACACCTGGTGAGCTTCCACGCCCGGCGGGCCCTGGCAATCCAACCGAGGTGATACGACAGACATGGCCGGCGAGAAAGAGATCCGCACCAAGATCCGGAGTATCCAGAGCACACAGAAGATCACCAAGGCCATGGAGATGGTCGCCGCCTCCAAGATGCGCAAGGCGCAGGAGCGCATGTTGGCCTCGCGGCCCTATGCGGAGAAGATCCGCGGCGTGATCGGCCATCTGGCCCTGGCGCACCCCGAATACCGCCATCCATATCTGGTGGAGCGCGAGGCGGTCAGGGCGGTCGGGTTCATCGTGATCTCCACCGACCGTGGGCTGTGCGGCGGGTTGAACATCAACCTGTTCAAAAAGGCCGTCGCCGCCGTTCAACAGTGGCGGGAACGCGGCGCCGAGGTGCGGTTCTGCCTGATCGGCGCCAAGGCGATGGGTTTTTTCCGCCGCGTCGGAGGTGAGGTGGTCTCGCACGCGGACCACTTGGGGGACCAGCCGCACATCGCGGACCTGATCGGCACCGTGAAGGTGATGCTGGACGCCTACGACGAGGGCCGGATCGACCGCCTCTACCTGGTGGAGAATCGGTTCGTCAATACGATGACGCAGACGCCCACGGTGACCCAGCTCCTCCCGGTGGTCCCGGCCGAGGACGATGCGCTGCGTCACCACTGGGACTACATCTACGAGCCGGACGCGCGGGACGTCCTGGACGGCCTGCTGATGCGTTACGTCGAGGCTCAGGTCTATCAAGGGGTGGTGGAGAACGTGGCCTGCGAGATGGCCGCCCGCATGGTGGCCATGAAGGCGGCCTCCGACAACGCCTCCACGCTCATCGACGACCTGCAGCTCGCCTACAACAAGGCCCGTCAGGCGGCGATCACCCAGGAGATATCGGAAATCGTCAGCGGCGCGCAGGCGGTGTGACCCGCGCAGCGCCCGGCAGTCCATAGAAAACGATTCGAGAGGAAGGCAGCATGAGTACTGGCCAGATCGTGCAAATCATCGGCGCAGTGGTGGACGTGGAGTTTCCCCGCGACGCCCTGCCGAGCGTCTATCATGCCCTCAAGGTGGCGGATACGGGGCTGGTGCTCGAAGTCCAACAGCAGCTCGGCGACGGTGTCGTGCGCACCATCGCCATGGGCAGCACCGACGGTCTGAAGAGGGGGGTGCCCGTGGAGAACACCGGCGCGCCGATCACCGTTCCAGTGGGCACCGCCACCCTGGGCCGCATCATGAACGTGCTCGGCGAGCCGGTGGACGAGCGCGGCGAGGTCCAATCCGAGCAACGCTGGCCCATCCACCGGGATGCGCCGAGTTATGCCGAGCAGGCCGGCGCGGTTGAAATCCTGGAGACCGGCATCAAGGTCATCGACCTGATCATGCCCATCGCCAAGGGTGGCAAGGTGGGGCTGTTCGGCGGCGCCGGGGTGGGCAAGACGGTGACCTTGATGGAGCTGATCCGCAACATCGCCATCGAACACTCCGGCTATTCGGTGTTCGCCGGGGTCGGAGAGCGCACCCGCGAGGGCAACGACTTCTACAACGAGATGACCGAGGCCAACGTGCTGGACAAGGTGGCCCTCGTCTACGGACAGATGAACGAGCCGCCGGGCAACCGCCTGCGCGTGGCGCTCACGGGGCTGACCATTGCAGAGTACTTCCGCGACGAAGGGCGTGATGTGCTCATGTTCATCGACAACATCTACCGTTATACGCTGGCCGGAACCGAGGTCTCGGCCCTGCTCGGCCGCATGCCCTCGGCGGTGGGCTACCAGCCCACGCTGGCCGAGGAGATGGGCGTGCTGCAGGAACGCATCACTTCCACCAACAAGGGTTCCATCACCTCCTTCCAGGCGGTGTACGTGCCGGCCGACGACCTCACCGATCCCTCGCCGGCCACCACCTTCGCCCATCTGGATGCGACCCTCGTGCTCTCGCGCCAGATTGCCGAGCTGGGCATCTATCCGGCGGTGGATCCCCTCGATTCCACCAGCCGTCAGCTCGATCCCCTGGTCATCGGGCAGGAACACTACGACACGGCCCGCGCGGTCCAGAGCACCCTGCAGCGTTACAAGGAGCTTCGCGACATCATCGCCATCCTGGGTATGGACGAGCTGTCCGAGGAGGACAAGCTGGTGGTCGCGCGCGCCCGCAAGATCCAGCGTTTCCTGTCCCAGCCCTTCTTCGTTGCGGAGACCTTTACCGGCCAGGCGGGCAAGTACGTGCCCCTGAAGGAGACCGTGCGCGGGTTCAAGGCCATCGTCGAGGGTGAATACGATCACCTGCCCGAGCAGGCGTTCTATATGGTCGGCGGGATCGAAGAGGCGGTGGAGAAGGCCGAGACCCTGTAACCGCTATTGCGCCGAGGTGTCACCATGGCCATGACCCTGCATGTGGATATCGTCAGCGCCGAGGAGGAGATCTTCTCGGGCACGGCCAACATGGTCTTCGCTCCCGCGGAGATGGGCGAAGTCGGTATCCTGCCCCGTCATTCGCCCCTGATCGCCCGCCTCAAGCCTGGCGAGGTACGCGTGCAGGTCGAAGGTCAGGAGGATCAATATTTCTTCGTCTCGGGGGGCTTGTTGGAGGTGCAACCGCATGTGGTGACGGTGCTCGCCGACACGGCCGTGCGCGCCCGGGACCTGGACGAGGCCCAGGCGCTGGAGGCCAAGCGTCGCGCCGAAGAGGCACTGAAAAACCGCAAGTCGGAATTCGACGAGGCCAAGGCCCTGGCCGATCTCGCCGAGGCGGCCGCGCAACTCCGCCTACTGGAGAAGATTCGCAAGCGTGGCCTGAAGTAGCACCCGAGCCCGAGTCGTCGTTGCGAGTCATGTCCCCCTCCCCCTCTCTGCTGGCCCCTGTCGTCCTAGCCGCGGGTCAGGGGACGCGGATGCGCAGCCGCGTCCCGAAAGTGCTCCACAGCCTGGCCGGCCGCCCCATGCTCGCCCACGTCCTGGAGACGGCCGAGTCGCTCGGCTCCGAGACCGTGCACGTGGTCTACGGCTTCGGTGGGGAGCGGGTTGCGCAGGCCCTGGCGGGGCCATCCCGCCGTTGGCACCTCCAGCGGGAACAGCTTGGCACAGGCCACGCCGTGGCCCAGGCCCTGCCCGCCATCGAGGACGCGGCGTTGGTCCTGGTGCTCTACGGGGACGTGCCGCTGCTGCGCAGGGAAACGCTGGCGGAACTGGTGGCTGCGTGGCCGGAAGGGGGCATCGCACTGCTCACCGCGCGGCTGGAGGACCCGACCGGATACGGCCGGATCCTGCGCGGCGCGGACGGTTCGGTGGAACGGATCGTGGAGGAACGCGATGCCACCGAGTCCGATCGGGCCGTCGACGAGGTCAACACCGGGATCCTGGTGGCGAGGGCGGCCGAGCTGCGCGGATGGGTCGCGGCGTTGCGCCCCGACAACGCTCAATCCGAGTACTATCTCACCGATTGCATCGCGCTGGCGCGCGCCGCGGGACGGCCGGTGACGGCCGTCCCGGCCCGGGACCCCGAAGAAGTCATGGGCATCAACGACCGCGTCCAGTTGGCCCGCTGTGAGCGGGTGTTGCAGGGACGTATGGCGCGGGACCTCATGCAGGCCGGAGTGACCCTGCGCGATCCGGCACGGCTGGACGTGCGGGGGCGGGTGCAGGCCGGCTGCGACGTGGAGATCGACGTGGGTGTGGTCTTGGAGGGAGAGGTGCGCTTGGGTGACCGGGTCCGGATCGGTCCCGGTTGTGTGCTGCGCGACGTCACGGTGGAGGAGGATGCCGAAATCCTCCCCTACAGCGTGGTGGAACAGGCTCGCATCGGTCCCGGGTGCCGCGTGGGCCCGTTTGCGCGCATCCGCCCCGGTACCGATCTGGCCGGGACGGTGCACGTCGGCAATTTCGTGGAGATCAAGAACAGCCGGATCGGCCGTGGGTCCAAGGTCAACCACCTGAGCTACGTGGGCGACACGGAGATGGGCGCGGGCGTGAATGTCGGTGCCGGCACCATCACCTGCAACTATGATGGGGCCCAAAAGCATCGCACCCGCGTGGGTGACGACGCCTTCATCGGATCCAACACGGCACTGGTCGCTCCCGTGGAGGTGGGCCGGGGCGCCACCATCGGTGCCGGATCGGTCGTCACACGGGATGCGCCGGCCGGTACGCTAACGCTGGCACGGGCCCGGCAGACTACGGTGCCCGGTTGGCAACGGCCGCGCAAGCCGCGTTCGTGACTCGCCCATGCAGACCGCTTCATCGAAGCGACCTCGGACCGGAATGAACGGGTAGCGGATCGTGTGTGGCATCGTCGGTGCGGTGGCCGAGCGCAACGTGGTCCCCATTTTGCTGGAGGGCCTACGGCGGCTCGAGTACCGGGGTTACGACTCCGCCGGTCTTGCCGTGGTGGATGGTGGCCGCCTGCACCGGGTGCGCGCGGTGGGGAAGGTGGCGCAGCTGGAGGCGGCGCTCGCCGCCCATCCGATATCCAGCCGCACCGGCATCGCGCACACCCGTTGGGCCACCCATGGCGTGCCGAGCGAGCGCAACGCCCATCCGCACCTCGGGGGCGACACGATCGCGGTGGTGCACAATGGAATCATCGAAAACCATCAGGCGCTGCGGGCCGAGCTCCACGACCTGGGGATCGTCTGTTCCTCGGACACCGACTCGGAAGTGGTCGCCCAATGGATCGCGGTGGAGCGCAACCGCGCGGATTCCCTGGTGGAGGCGGTGCGCAATGTGGTGGCTCGGATCGAGGGAACCTTCGCCCTGGGTGTGGTGGATGCGTCGACACCGCACGAGGTGGTGGGCGCGCGCCGGGGCAGCCCGCTGGTGGTCGGCATCGGTGTGGGTGAGTGTTTCCTGGCCTCGGACCTGAACGCGCTCCTTCCGGTCACCCAGCGTGTGGTCTATCTCGAGGATGGCGACCTGGTGCGCTTGCGCACCGACGGCCCGAGCATCTGGGACGACACCGGCAAGGCGGTCGATCGGCCGGTCCGGGAGGCGGCGCTGGGCGTGCGGGCCGCCGAACGCGGGCCTTACCGCCACTTCATGGGCAAAGAGATCTTCGAGCAGCCGGCGGCCATCGCGGAGACCCTGGAAGGCCGGCTCGTCGGACGGCGCGTGCCGCCCCAGATCCTGGGTCCGGATGCCGAGGCCTGGCTGGAAGCGGTGCGCAACGTGGAGATCGTGGCCTGTGGCACCAGCTTCCATGCGGGACTGGTCGCGCGTTACTGGATGGAGGCCATCGCCGGTGTCCCCTGCCACGTGGAGGTGGCCAGCGAGTACCGCTACCGCCGCCATGCCCCGTTGGAAGGCAACCTGCTGATCACCGTTTCGCAGTCCGGGGAGACGGCCGATACGCTGGCCGCCCTGCGCAAGGCGCGCGACGAAGGGGCCTTCCTGCACAGTCTGTGCATCTGCAACGTCCCGGAGAGCTCGCTGGTCAGGGAGTCGGACGGGGTCCTCATGACCCATGCGGGTCCCGAGATCGGCGTGGCCTCCACCAAGGCCTTCACCACCCAGCTCGTGGCGCTGCTCCTGGTGGTGGTCACCCTCGCCCGCCGTCTCGGGCGCATCGACGCGCGGGAGGAGGCCGCCTTGGCGGCCCTGCTGCGTAATCTACCGGCGCGGGTGGAGGCGGCGCTGCGCCTGGACGAGCCCATCCGACGCTGGGCCGAGCAATTGGCCGTGCGCGAGCACGCCCTGTTTCTGGGTCGCGGTATGCACTATCCCGTCGCCATGGAAGGCGCCCTGAAGCTCAAGGAGATCTCCTACATTCATGCGGAGGCCTACGCCGCCGGGGAGCTCAAGCACGGACCCCTCGCCCTGGTGGACGGCGACATGCCCGTGGTCGCCGTGGCGCCCAACGACGAACTGCTCAGGAAACTGGAATCCAACCTGGAGGAGGTCCGCTCCCGGGGCGGGGAACTCTATGTGTTCGCGGACCAGGACAGCGGTATCCGCTCCGGTGACGGGGTGCGGGTGCTGAACGTCGCCCCCACCGAGGACGTCATCGCGCCCATCGTCTTCACCGTGCCGTTGCAGTTGCTGGCCTATCACACGGCCGTGCTCAAGGGCACGGACGTGGATCAGCCGCGCAATCTCGCCAAGTCCGTGACCGTCGAGTGACGCGCTGGAGGCCCTCCTCGCCCCTGGGGCGTTTCAGCACGGGCGTGGGCGCTGGAGCGGGCGTTCCACCTGGTCGCGGGCCTCGCGTCCCAGCAATCGCTCGATCAGCTCCAGCGCGAAATCCATGGCCGTGCCGGGTCCGCGGGAGGTGACCACCCGGTCGTCCACCACCACAGGCTGGGGGCTGAGCTTTACCGACGGTAGATCCATGGCCTCCAGCACCCCGGGATAGCTGGTTGCCTGCCGACCCTCCAGTAGCCCCGCCGAAGCCAGCACCTTGGGGGCCGCGCAAATGGCGGCGGTATAGCCGCCTTCGGCGGCCATCCGTCGAAGCAGCCCATGGATACGCGGGTCTTCGTTCAGATGGTCCGCGCCGGGCAGTCCACCCGGCAGCACGATCATGTCAAAGGAGGCGTCCAAGACTTGATCCAGAGAGCTGTCCGGCACGATCACCGTGCCCCGGGAGCCGCGCACGGGGCCGGGCTGGAGGCCCGCCGTGACGACCTCGATGCCGGCGCGGCGCAACAGGTCGATCACCGTGACCGCCTCGAGCTCCTCGAAGCCCTCGGCCAGGGGAACGAGCACGCGCTTGCTCATGTCTGTCGTCCTTCTCCGGTTTCCCTGTGAGACGCGGCGTCCCGGTCAGGTCGAGCTGGCCAACTGCCGGGAGTTGCTCCCCCGCAGAAGGGAGACGGCCTTGAGCACGTTCAGGGCCTCGCTCAAGGGATAGTCACGGCTGGCCAGGGGCTCCTCCGGCTCGTCGTCCTTTTGACGCCGCCTCGGTTTGGCTCCGCCCTTCTCCTTGCCGTTTTCCAGATGCCGGGCCAGATCCGCTTCGGTCAACGGCTTGACCCCGGAAGTCTCGGCCTTGGCTACACGCAGATTCTGTACTTCGATGTCGGGTTCGATGCCTTCGGCCTGGATGGAGCGCCCCGAGGGGGTGTAGTAGCGTGCGGTGGTGAGCTTGATGGCCGTGTCGTGATCCAATGGAAGGATCGTCTGCACCGAGCCCTTGCCGAAGGACTTGCGTCCCATGATGATGGCGCGATGATGGTCCTGCAAGGCGCCGGCCACGATCTCGGAGGCCGAGGCCGATCCGCCGTTGATCAGCACCACCATCGGCGCGCCGTGCAGGACATCGCCCTCGGTCGCCGAATAACGGAGCTTGGCGTCGGCCACGCGCCCCTCGGTATAGACGATGAGGCCCTTGTCCAGGAAGGCGTCGGCCACCCCGACGGCGGCATTGAGCACGCCGCCCGGGTTGTTGCGCAGATCCAGGACCAGGCCCTTGAGAGGCCCTTTGTTCTCTTTCTCGAGCTTTTTGACGGCGTCGATGAGGCTGCGCGTGGTCTTGGACTGGAAGCTCGTGATGCGCACGTACCCGAAACCGGGTTCGAGCATCCGGCTCTTGACACTGCGCACCCGGATCACGTCGCGCACGATGGTGATCTGCAGCGGCTTGTCTGCCCCCTCGCGCACGATGGTGAGCGTGATCTTGGTTCCTTTCTTGCCGCGCATGAGCTTGACGGCCTCGTTCAGGGTCATGCCCTTCACGGGCTTGTCGTCGATGCGGATGATCAGGTCACCGGCCTGTATGCCGGCCCGCTGGGCCGGTGTGTCGTCGATGGGTGCGATCACCTTGACGAAACCGTTCTCCATGCCGACCTCGATGCCGAGCCCTCCGAACTCCCCGGTGGTGCCGATCTGCAGCTCCTTGAACTCGTCGGCGTCCAGGTAGGCCGAGTGGGGATCGAGTCCCGCGAGCATGCCGCGGATCGCATATTCGATGAGCTTGTCGTCGTCCACCGGCTCCACATAGTCTTTCTTGACCCGCACGTAGACCTCGCTGAACGTGCGCAGCGCGTCCAGCGGGACGCTGTAGTGTTGGGGCCGTTCGGCGAACACCCCGGGGCCGATGGAGATCATGACGCCGAGCACCATGCCGATCAGCAGTCCGGCGCCCACCCGGGGGAGAATCCGCCGCCCGTTTCGTATCGTCTCTTTCATGGTCTGTGAGTCTCTGTGTGACGTTCCACTGTACTGAATTTAGAGCCTTGCGGACTTGCGCGCTGTGCGCCGGCTCATCCACAGCCCGGCGGCGCAGCGGACGATCTCAACTCCCCCTTCCAGTTCCCCCCAACACTTCCTCCGCGGAGCCGCACACGGGAC
Organism: Gammaproteobacteria bacterium; assembly: GCA_026984215.1. GTDB lineage: Bacteria > Pseudomonadota > Gammaproteobacteria > JAJDOJ01 > JAJDOJ01 > JALVEU01. Next base: position 23,313 of record JALSSO010000032.1, read on the forward strand.
GTTCCGTCTACCCGACACGCGACATGGGCAGGGCTCCCCGGGTCCGGAACGGGTCGGATCCCCGCGCATGTTTGGCCCGTCTGGTACACCAGCGGCCGGGATCGAGTGCGACGCCGTTGTGCCGCAGTTCGAAGTAGACACCCGGTTCGTTGCGCAGACCGCTCAGGCCCACCGATGCGATCCGCTCGCCGGCTTCGACCCACTCGCCCAGACTCTTGAAGATCGCTTGATTATACCCGTACAGGCTCATGTAGCCTTCACCATGGTCCACGATCACGAGCAGGCCGTAACCCCGGAACCAGTCCGCGTACACCACCCGCCCCCGGGCCACCGCCCGCACGGGACTGCCCAGGGGGGCGAGAATCACCGCACCCTGCCAGCGCACGTGCAACCCGGCGCGCGGGCGGCCGAAAAGATTTTGCACGCGGCCCTGGGCGGGCCAGGGAAGCCGGCCCCTCAGCTTGGCCAGGTGCACCACCTCCGGTGTGGGCAGGTTCTCCACCGCGGACTCGAGTTCGTCGAGGAGCTCACGAAGCATCTTCTCGCGAGTCTTCAGGCCACCGAGCTCCTCCTTCGAGGCGGCGATGGTCTTCTCGAGCGCGGTGAGCTGGTTCCGCCGTCGGGCATAGGTTTCCGCCAGCCGTGCCCGCGTATCCTGCAGGGCCGCGCGCTGGCTCTCGAGTTCCTCTTGTTTGGCCTCGGCGGCGGCCTCGAGTTCCGCCGCCCGTTCCACATCGGTCGCCGCCCGGTGCAACGTCTCGAGCAGCGCACTGCGGACGTAGCGCAGGTAGTGTGCGACTCGGCCCGTGGCCTGCAGGTCGTCGAGGCTGAGCAGGACGCGGGCCGCCCCACCGTCGTCGAGGCGCTTTGCGGCCGCGAGCGAAGCGACCAGCGTCCGGCGCGATTTGCGCACCCGCCCCTCCAGCGATTTTCTCCGCGCGGCCAGTTCGCGCGCTTCCTGCGCGGCCTTTTCGGATCGCGCATGGAGGGTCTCGGCCCGGCGTGCCAGTTCCTGGATTTTCAGATCGGTCTCGTGCAGGCGCTTGCGCAGCCGGCCGGCTTCTCCCTCGCTCTGGCGCAGTACCGCCTCCTCGGCCCGGATGCGGGACTGGATCTCCCGCAGCTGTGCGCGCAGGGCCGCGGGTTGGGCGGGTGCGGCGACCGCCCCGGACACGCACAGAGACAGGGTCAACAGGACCGCCGCCCGCCGGCGCGAGTGGCGACGGCACCCGGCGGGATGAAAAGCGAGGGAGCTGACGTATAATAGCTTCCTAATATTCATGGAGAGCGATCTTCATCATGGGCAGCACCACGGACAACAAGGCGACGCGGGCGTCCGCGGCTACGGGGGTGGTCCCGGATCTCATGACCCAGGACGAAGACATCGAACGCGCGTCCCGCTCGCTCAAGGCCATGTCCCATCCCCTGAGGCTCAAGATCCTTTGCACCCTCGGTGACCAGGAGATCAGTGTCCAGGAGATCGTGGAACGCGTGGGTACCTCCCAGAGCAACATTTCCCAGCATCTGGCCATCCTGAGGGAAAAGGGCATCCTCGCCACCCGCAAGGACGCCAACCGCGTCTACTATCGGGTCGGGGACGCCCGCACGCTCAAGCTCATCAACATGATGCACGAGGTCTTCTGCGCCAGCCAGTGAGCACGGCGTCGGTGCGGCGCCGTCCCGCAGGCCCTCAGACGTATCCGGCGCGATACGGGACTCCTTTGCCGCGGCAGGTGATCCTGCTATCTTTCTACGCCCTTTTTCGGCACGCCGGTCATCCATGGGACGTCTGATCGAATTCGTCGGCAACCACCCGCTGCACTTCGTGGCTCTGGGGGCGCTGTTGGGCGCCATCGCATGGGTGGAGTTGCGGCGTCTGCGCCAGGGTGCGGTGGACATCGGGATTCCACAGGCGGTGCGCCTGATCAACGACGAGGACGCGGTGGTGATCGACGTGCGCGAGGATGCCGAGGTGGCCGGGGGCCGGATCCCGAACGCGAAGCACGTCCCCTTGAGCGTCCTGAAGCAGCGGTTGAAAGAGCTGGAGCGCTACCGGGACCGTCCTGTGGTGCTCGTGTGCCGCTCGGGGAGCCGTTCCGGGGCGGCCGTTTCCATTCTGCGCAAGGCGGGCTTCGAGCGGGTCTACAATCTGAAGGGCGGCATGCTGGCATGGGAGAACGAGAACCTGCCCAAGTCCCGGAAATGACTGGCCGGCGCCAGGCGCGCGTCGTCATGTACAGCACCGGCTTCTGTCCCTACTGTATCCGTGCCCGCCTTCTGCTGAAGCACAAGGGGATCGCCTACGAAGAGATCCGAGTGGATCGGGATCCGGTTCGGCGCAGAGAGATGGAACGCCGCAGCCGACGGCACACCGTTCCGCAGATCTTCATCGGCGACGTTCACGTCGGCGGTTACGATGATCTGGCGGCGCTGGAATGCCGGGGAGAACTCGACGCCTTGTTGCGTGACGAGACCGTACCGGAGACCGGCCGTCGACGCTGAACGAGGACACGGACTTTCTTTTGAAATGTGGAACAGGGGGAAACCGATGGCGGAGAACCAGGAAAACGATGCGGCCGGACAGCAGGCGCCGCAGCAGGTCTTCCAAGTCCAGAAATTGTATCTGAAGGACGTGTCTTTCGAGTCGCCCAACGCGCCGGACCTCTTCCGCGAGGAGTGGAAGCCGGAGACCAGCGTGCAGATCTCCACCGAGGCCTCGCAGCTGGCCGAAGGGGTCCACGAAGTGGTGCTCGGGGTCACCGTGACCACCAAGAGTGGGCAGGCCACCGCCTATCTGGTGGAGGTCAAACAGGCGGGCATCTTCACCCTCCAGGGATTCGAGCCGCAGCAACTCAGTCACATGTTGGGTAGTTATTGCCCCAACTTCCTTTATCCCTTCGTCCGTGAGGCGGTCGCCGATCTGATCATCAAGGGCGGTTTCCCCGGTTTTCTGCTTGCGCCGGTGAACTTCGACGCGCTCTACGCACAACACCTGCAGCAACAGGCGGCTCAGAGCGAGGAGTCCGGCACGGAGCACTGAAGCCGTGTCCGGGCCCCCCTCCCCCTGCGCGGTCCTGGGTGCCGGGTCTTGGGGCACCGCCCTGAGTATGCGGCTGGCACGCAACGGGTTCACGGTACGGTTGTGGGACCGGGATACGCGGCTCATGGAGGAGATCGCCGCGCGGGGCGAGAATCCGCGCTACCTGCCCGGGCTCCCCCTGCCCGACGGCATCGTTCCGAGTCCGCACATGGGCGAGGCCGTCTCCGGCGCCGCGCTGGTCGTGATCGCGGTACCCACGGTCGGATTTCGCGGGGTACTCGACCGGTTGGCGGAAAGTGCACCGCCAGCCGGCACGCGAGTCTTGTGGGCCACCAAGGGCATCGAGACCGAGACCGGCCGCTGGCTGCACGAGGTCTATGCCGAGCGCTTCGCGCAGGGACCCCCTGGGGGGGTGCTTTCCGGCCCCTCGTTCGCCGGAGAAGTGGCTCGCGGCCTGCCTACGGCCGTCACGGTGGCGGCGGCGGACCTTCAACTCGCCGCGGAACTCGCCGCCTGGTTTCACGCCGAGACCTTCCGCACCTATCTCAGCGACGACGTGATCGGCGTGGAGCTGGGAGGGGCGGTGAAGAACGTCCTGGCCATCGGCGCGGGCATTGCGGACGGACTGGGGTTCGGCGCCAATGCTCGGGCCGCCCTCATCACGCGGGGGCTGCACGAGATCGTCCGCCTGGGAGACGTGCTGGGAGCGCGGCGCGAGACGCTCATGGGTCTTGCGGGGCTCGGTGATCTGGTACTGACCTGCACCGATGATCAGTCGCGCAACCGGCGCTTCGGTCTGGCCCTCGGGCAGGGGGTCGAGGCCGCACGGGCGGCGCGCGACATCGGTCAGGCCATCGAAGGGCGGGAGACGGCGCGGGTCCTCATGCGGGTGATCGAGCAGGCGGGCGGCGTGGAAATGCCCATTGCCCGGCAGGTCTACCGGATCCTCTACGAGGGGTTGGACCCGCGTGATGCGGTGACCGAGCTGCTGGCGCGCAGTCTCAAGACGGAGGACTGACGGACAGCCGTTTTTTCAGGGTCCCGCTCGGGCCGCGCCGGGAAATCCGAGTTGACGCCAGGCCTCGTAGAGGGCCACCGCCACGGCGTTGGACAGGTTGAGGCTGCGGCTGACGGGCACCATGGGGATGCGCAAGCGCCGCTCCCCGGGGAATCGGGCCAGCACGTGCGCTGGCAGCCCCCGCGTTTCGGGTCCGAAGACCAGCACGTCGTTCTCCTCGTAGCGGGGTGTGGTATGGGCCAGGGTGGCGTGCGTGGTGAAGGCATAGGCGCGACCGTCGCCGGCCGCGGTCAGGGCTTCCCGCAGCGACCCATGGACCTGGATCTGGGCGCACTCGCGGTAATCCAGGCCGGCCCGGCGCAGGCGCGCGTCGTCCAGCGAAAACCCCAGAGGCCGCACCAGATGGAGCCGCGCGCCGGTGTTCGCGCACAGGCGGATGATGTTGCCGGTATTGGGCGGGATCTCGGGACGATACAGTACAATGTGCAGCATGTCCGGCCTGGATCCTCGTCTGGCGATCGATCTGTGCGGCCTGCGGTTGCGTTCGCCGATCGTGCTCCTGTCGGGATGTGTGGGGTTCGGGCGCGAGTATACCCGGGTAAAGGGATTCAGCCATGCCGAGGTGGGCGCGGTCTGCCTGAAGGGCACCACCCTGGAGCCGCGTCTGGGCAACGCGCCGCACCGCCTGTGCGAGACCCCGTCGGGGCTGCTCAACGCCATCGGACTGCAGAATCCGGGCGTGGATCGGGTGGTGGAGGAGATCCTCCCGGGGCTGGACCCGGAGGAAGTGCACTGGATCGCCAATGTCTCCGGCTCCACGCTGGAGGAATACGAGGCCGTGACCCGCCGTTTCGACGACACGCCGGTGGCGGCCATCGAGATCAACATCTCCTGTCCCAATGTGAAGGAAGGCGGCGTGGCCTTCGGCAACGACCCGGACATGTCGGCACGGGTCGTGGAGGTCTGCCGCCGCGCCACGAACAAACCCCTCATCACCAAGCTCTCGCCCAACCAGACCGACATCGCCGGCAACGCGCGGCGCTGTATCGAGGCGGGCACCGACGCGCTGGCGGTCATCAACACGCTCATGGGGATGTCGGTGGATCTGCGGACCCGCACCCCGGTGCTCGGAAACGACCAAGGCGGGCTGTCCGGACCCGCCATCAAGCCGGTAGCCCTGCTCAAGGTCCATCAGGTCCACCAGGTGGCCGGCCCGCTGGGGATTCCCATCATCGGCCAGGGAGGCATCGCCTCGGCACGGGATGCGCTGGAGTTCATCGTCGCCGGGGCCAGCGCCGTCGGGGTCGGGACCGCCCTGTTCTACGACCCGCTGATCTGCCCGAAGATCAATCGGGGTATCCTCGATTACCTGGAGGAACAGGGCATCGCCTCGGTCGAGGCGCTGCGCGGCACCCTACGCACGCACGCCGTACAGCGCTGCGCCTGCGGGTGATGCCCCTTCACACCGCCAACGGCTCGCGATCGCCCGCTCGGACGGTATCGACCGACAAGCCCACCGCGGGCGGTACCTTGACCTCCACGGCGATGGGCAGATGGTCGGAGTGGCCCACGGGAAACACCTGGGTCCGTTCGACCTCGAGCCCGGGAGTCACCAGGATGTGATCGAGCCCGAAGCGGGGCCGCCAACTCGGAAAGGTACGGTGCTCGGACTCCGGGGCGCAGAGGTGCGTGGATTCCAACAGGTGGTGGAACTCCTCGTCTTCCAGCCGGCAGTTGAAGTCGCCCATGACCACCACGTGTTCGCGCCGCCGGATCTCGGCGGCGAGATAGTCGAGCTGGCGGCGGCGGGCCTTACGGCCCAGCGCCAGGTGGATCACCATCACCAGAAGCGGTTCGGGGCCGGCGCCGAATTCGGCGGCGAGTGCGCCGCGTCCGGGGATGCGCCCAGGCAGCCGGTGGCTCAACACTTGGCGGGGCGCGAGCCGGGACAACAGGGCCAGGCCGTGACGGGCGATATGCCCGAGATCCCGGTTCACCCGGGTGAACCAGTACGGAAAGCCTGCCCGCAGCGCCAGGTAGTGGGCTTGGTTGATGTAGTTGCTGCGCAGGCTGCCTACGTCGAGCTCCTGGAGCCCGACGATGTCGAACGGGCGAACGAACTGGGAGATCCGTTCGAGATTGCTGGCGCGACCCCGAAAGGGCAGCACATGGCGCCAACTCTGCGTCAGGTAGTGGCGGTAGCGCGAATACGGGATCGCAACCTGGATATTGTAGGACAGCAGCCGGATCCGGTTGTCCGGGTTCGCACCGCGCTCCAGCCCGATGTGCGTCTGTGGGGGGCTCATGGGCGCACGATGATACGCCACCTCATCCGCCCCGGAGGTGCCCGCCCGACGAGACCGGCCGTGGTGGGGATGGAACCGAGGCCCGATAAGAAAAGGCACATACCGCCGGCGGCAGGCGTTCAGTCGGCCCCTGACTTCGTCCCTCCCGAGCTTTCCTGCGCGATCAGGTAGTCGATGATCTGGATCATTCGCTCGTAGGAGCCCGCCAGCGAGCCGCTGGTTTTGTACTTGCCCGCCACCACCACGGCTGGAACGCCATGGATGCCATAACGACGGACCCGATCACGATCCTCCCGCAGCCGCGTCTGGACTTCCAGGGAGTCGAAGGCGGCTCGGAAGGCCTCGAGGTCCACGCCGTTGGCTTCCAGGAAGCGTTCGATGGCCCGCTGATTGCGCAGGCTGCGTCCCTGTTCGTGGATCGCCTTGAAGATCAGTGGATGCAGGCGGTCGATCTCGCCCATCAGTTGCAGGGCGTAGTAGAGTCGGGCGTGGATGGTCCAGCCCGGATTCAGGGTCGCGGGGATCCGCACGAAGTGGACCGTTTTCGGGGCGTGGGCCAGCCACTTCTCCAGGTGGGGCTCGAACCGGTAGCAGTGTGGACAGCCATACCAGAACACCTCCACCACCTCGACCTTACCCTTGGGCGCGTCGGTGGGGACCGGTTGCGGCAGGACTTCGTAGTCGACCCCGGCGAAAAAATCGTCGTCGGCCGGTGTCGCCGACCCCGCCGCGGCGGCCCACAGCAGCGTCGTTGCGGCGACGACCCGCAGCAGCCAGCCGCCCGACGTCATTTCACCGCCTTTTCATTCAAATGCAGCCCGGGAACGAAGCCCGAGACCGCCTTGATGTCGTCCACGGTCAGTCGTTCCGCGATGTTGCGCATCATGGCCGCGGGATCGGATTTGCGCTTACCATCTCGATACAACATGAGTTGCGTTTCGATGTATTGGGCATGTTGTCCCGCCAGTGCGGGGAAGCCCGCCGCCGGGTTGCCGGCGCCGTCCGGGCCATGGCAGCCCATGCAGGAAGGGACGTCGGAGGCCGTGATGCCGCCGCGGTAGATCTCCTCTCCGCGGATGGCGTACTCGGGATTGGCCGCCGCGGGCGTCTCGGTCTGGGCGGAGAAATAGGCCGCCAGGTCCGCCATGTCCTGTTCGGAGAGGTTGGCCACCTGAGCGCTCATGATGGGGTTCTGACGCTTGCCGCTCTTGAAGGCCTTCAGCTGCCGGAGCAGATACTTTTCATTCTGTCCGGCCAGCTTGGGGAACTGGGCCACGGTGCTGTTGCCGTCGGCACCATGACAGCCCGCGCAGGCCGCCGCTTTCGCCTTGCCGGCCGCCGGATCGCCGCCCGCGGCGGCGCCCGCCGTCCACGCAGCCAAGGCCAGACCACACAGCTTGTGAGCAATCTTCATCCGCTACCTCCTGAATCCGCGGTGTCCCGCAGGTACGTCGTTGCCGGCCGGATGGTTGCAAACGGGCCACCACACGCGAAAATGGGCACGCACATATACCACAAACCCCGATGGACGGCCAAGCTTCGACCCGCAGCCCCGACCCGGATCTCCGGTCCCTGTTCAATCGGGCCCGCTTCCTGCTGGGCGCCATGTCGCCGGCCCAGATCCCCGCCGACACGGGCGCGGAGGTGGCCTTCGCCGGCCGCTCCAATGCGGGTAAGTCCAGCGCGCTGAACCGCCTCTGCGATCGGCGCGGACTGGCGCGCACCAGCAAGCAACCCGGACGCACGCAACAGATCAATTTCTTCACCCTCGACGACGATGCCGCTTTGCGGCTGGCCGACCTGCCCGGTTACGGCTTCGCGAAGGTGCCTTTGGCCCAACGGCGGCGCTGGGAGCAGCTGATCCGTCGGTATCTGGAAGGGCGCCGCAGCCTGCGCGGCCTGGTGCTGATCATGGATGTGCGTCACCCTCTGAAAGACAGTGACCGTCTCTTGCTGGACTGGGCGGCGGCCCGGAGCGTCCCCGTCCACTGCGTACTGACCAAGGCCGACAAGCTCAAACGGGGGGCCCGAGTCGAGACGCTGCGCCGGGTCGAGGCCGCGGTGCAAGGCACCGGCATCGGCGTGCAGCTCTTCTCCGCTACCGCCGGGACGGGTGTGGAATCCCTGCGACGGCGGTTGGCCGGCTGGCTGGGCGATGGCGCTGGATCCGGTGGGAGGGCAAAAAAATCCCCGACTCGATAGGGGGAGATCGAAGCCGGGGCACGATGGGCCCGGTTGGGGGAGACCGGACCCATTTCCCGCTCAGGGAGGGAAGCGGGGGAAAGCACACCGTTTGCGGTGTGCTTGTATTTTTGTAGACCCGTACGAACGCATGAAGTTCATTCCGCGCGCCGTGCCGCGGATCCCAAGGATCCGCGCAGATCCGGCGTCGGCTCGAATCATTTTACGTCACCGATACGACTTTCGCATCCTCGTTCGGGACGGACGGCACGGTTGTCGGGACCATCTCGGGCCCCATCTTCAATGGGCCTCGTCCCAGTTGGTTCCCCAACCCGCCTCCACCACCAACGGAACCCGGAGGTCGGCCGCAGCCTGCATCAGGGCACGCAGGCGAGCGCCGACCGATTCCACCGCCTCACGCTCGACCTCGAGCACCAGCTCGTCATGGACCTGCATGATCATGCGGGCCGGGATCCGTTCTTCCCGCAGCCAGGCGTCCACACGGATCATGGCCCGCTTGATGATGTCCGCCGCACTGCCTTGCATGGGGGCATTGATGGCCGTGCGTTCGGCATATTGACGGCGCTGGGCGTTGCGCGAGCGGATGTCGGGCACGTACAGCCGCCTGCCGAACAAGGTCTCCACATAGCCCTGCGCGCGCGCCTGCTCCCGGGTGCGTTCCATGTAGGTTTTCACGCCGGGATAACGGGCGAAGTAGCGTTCCACGTAGCCCTGCGCGGACTCGCGGTCGATGCCGAGCTGGCGCGCGAGGCCGAAGGCCGACATGCCGTAGATGAGCCCGAAATTGATGGCCTTGGCGGCGCGCCGTTGTTCTGCGGTGACCGTCTCCGGGGCCACGCCGAAGACCTCGGCGGCGGTGGCCCGGTGGATGTCCTCCCCCTCCCGGAACGCACGCAGGAGTCCTTCGTCTCCAGACAGATGGGCCATGATGCGCAGCTCGATCTGCGAATAGTCGGCGGCCAGGATGAGACAGCCCGCCGGGGCGATGAACGCCTGGCGGATCTTGCGCCCTTCGGCGGTGCGGATGGGGATGTTCTGCAGGTTCGGGTCCGAGGAGGAGAGCCGACCGGTGGCGGCCACCGCCTGGTGGTAGGAGGTGTGCACGCGGCCGGTGCGCGGATTGACCAGTTCCGGCAGCTTGGCGGTATAGGTGCCGCGCAGCTTGGACAATGAGCGGTGCTCCAGGATCACGCGCGGCAGTTCGTAGTCCACCGCCAGTTCCTGGAGGACGTCCTCGGCGGTGGAAGGCTGTCCCTTGGGCGTCCTGCGCAGTACGGGCAGGCCCAACTCGCCGAACAGGATCTCCTGGAGCTGTTTGGGGCTGCCCAGATTGAACACGCGCCCGGCAAGCTGCCAGGCCTGCTCCTCGAGCTCGTGCAGTCGCGCCGCCAGTTCCTCGCTCTGGCGGCGCAGGGCTTCGGTGTCGATGAGCACCCCGGCGCGTTCCATGCGCGAGAGCACCGGCACCAGCGGCACCTCGATGTCCCGATACACCCGGCGCAGTCCCTCGGCGGTCTCGAGCTCAGGCCACAGCCGGTGGTGCAGGCGCAAGGCCAGATCGGCGTCCTCGGCCGCGTACGGGCCGGCCTGTTCCAGGGGGACCCGGTCGAAGGAGACCTGGGCGCCACCCTTGCCCGCCACGTCCTGGTAGCTCACCGGGGTATGCCCCAGATACTTGAGGCTCAGGGTGTCCAGATCGTGGCGACTGGCCGTGGAGTTGAGCACGTAGGATTCGAGCATGGTGTCGTGGCGGATCCCGGCCAGTTCGATGCCGTGGTTGGCCAGCACGTTGCGGTCGTACTTGAGATTGTGTCCGAGTTTGGGCCGGTCCGGGTCCTCGATCCAGTCCTTCAGCACCGACCACACCTCGGCCTCCGGGAGCTGCCGCGGCGCCTCGGGGTCGTCGTGGCCGAAGGGCACGTAGGCGGCCCTGCCCGGCTCCACCGAGAAAGACACACCCACCACGCGCGCGTCCATGTATTGCAGGCTGGTGGTCTCGGTGTCGAAGGCGGCCAGGGGGGCGTCATCCAGCCGGCGCCGCCAGGCCTCGAGTGCCTCGCGGCTGAGCACCAGTTCGTACTCGCCCGCCTCGCTGCGGCGTCGGGCTTCGGGGGGGTCGTCGCCTTCCCGATCGAGCTCGCGCAGCCAGCTGCGGAACTCCAACCGTTGCAGCAGCTCGCGCAGACGCCCCCGGTCGGGCTCGCGCAAACGCAGGTCTTCCAGGTCCATCGGCAGGTCCAGATCGGTCCGGATGCGCACCAGCTCGCGCGACAAGGGCAGCTGCTCCGCCACCTCGCGCAGACGTTCACCCGCCTTGCCGCGGATCTCGTCGGCGTGTTCCAGCACCCCGTCGAGGGAACCGTAGCGTTCGATCCATCTGGCCGCCGTCTTGGGCCCGACGCCAGGCACGCCGGGGACGTTGTCGATCTTGTCCCCGGTCAGCGCCAGGAAGTCCACGATGCGTTCGGGCGGTACGCCGAACTTGTCTTGGACCGCCGCGCGGTCCAGCATGGTGTCGTCCATGGTGTTCACCAGGGTGACGCCCCCGGTCACGAGTTGGGCCATGTCTTTGTCGCCGGTGGACACGACCACCTCCATGCCCCGTTCACGCGCCGCGCGCGCCAACGTGCCGATCACGTCGTCGGCCTCCACCCCGGGGATTTCGACCACGGGGTATCCCATGGCCCGGATGAGCTCTTGCAGCACCTCCACCTGGGCTTCCAGCTCCGCGGGCATGGGCGGGCGGTTGGCCTTGTAGTCCGCGTAGAGTGCGTCGCGGAAGGTCTTGCCCTTGGCGTCGAAGACCACCGCCATGTATTCGGGTCGGTAGGTGTCGCGTAGCTTGCGCAGCATGTTGACCACCCCGTAGACCGCCCCGGTGGGTTCACCGCGGGAGTTGGTCAGCGCCGGCAGCGCATGGAAGGCGCGATACAGATACGACGACCCATCCACCAGTACCAACGGCTTGGGCGTATCGCCATGGGGCGGCCGTTCGGCTTGTGGCATGGATGAGGACCTCGGTGGAGTCGAGTTTGCGGTGCCTTTCGCGTGCCGCCGATGATACCGCAGCGGGCTCCCGTGGGCGGCCCGCTGCTGCTACTCTATGTCGCTTTTCGGGCCATCCCCGCCGCATCATGTCCGCAGCCGCCCTACCACAACGCCTGCGCCGTTGGGCCGATCATATCGACCGGCTGAGCCGCGGCGTGGGCCACGCGGTGGCCTGGCTCACCCTGGCCATGGTGCTGGTGACCTTCGCCATCGTCGTGCTGCGCTACGGGTTCGGATTGGGTTGGATCGCCATGCAGGAGTCGGTGGTCTATATGCATGCCATGGCTTTCATGCTGGGAGCGGCCTATACCTTGCAGGCCGACGAACACGTGCGCGTGGACATCTTCTACCGGAGCTGGCCGCCGCGCGCGCGCGCCTGGGTCGATCTGGTGGGCACGGTGGTCTTCCTGTGGCCCCTGTGCGCGGCCATCGCCTGGTTTTCCTGGGGATACGTCGCGACCTCTTGGGTGATGCACGAGGGCTCGCGCGAGGCCGGCGGCCTCCCATGGGTGTACCTCCTCAAGACATTGATCCCGGCGTTGGCTATCACATTGGCGGTGCAGGGGGCAGCGACAGTGTTGCGCAGCCTGGCCATCCTCGTCGGAACCGGGGAGGAAGTCCGGGCATGATCGCGCTGGCCCTGTTCCTGTGCGTGGTGGCGGTACTCATGGCCGGCTACCCGGTGGCCTTCACCCTGGGTGGTGTCGCCCTGCTCTTTGCCTTGGGCGGCATGGCCTTGGGCGGCTTCGATCCGGCCTTCCTGGAGGCCCTGCCCAGCCGCCTGTTCGGCATCATGACCAACGAGACGCTCATGGCCGTGCCCCTGTTCGTCTTCATGGGGGTGATGCTGGAGCGCACGCGCATCGCCGAGGAGCTTTTGGATACCATGGCGGCCCTGTTCGGCCGCCTGCGTGGCGGGTTGGCGGTGGCCGTCACGGTGGTGGGCATGCTCATGGCCGCCAGCACGGGCATCGTCGGGGCCACCGTGGTCACCATGGGGCTGCTCTCCCTGCCTACCATGCTCCGGCGGGGTTATGACCCGGCCATCGCCTCGGGCACCATCTGCGCCTCGGGCACGCTGGGCCAGATCATCCCTCCGTCCATCATCTTGGTGCTCCTGGGTGACGTGGTCTCCACCGCCTACCAGCAGGCCCAGCTCGCCCAAGGCGTGTTCTCGCCGCGCACGGTCTCCGTGGGCGACCTGTTCGCCGGTGCCCTGGTTCCCGGCTTGCTTCTGGTGTTGGCCTATCTGGTCTTTCTGGTCGTTTATGCCGGCTGGCGGCCCGAGCACATGCCCCCTGCCCCGAAAGGGTCGGGCGAGGCCGGACTCGGACGGCGGCTGGCCCGTTCACTGCTGCCGCCGCTCGTGCTGATCCTCGCCGTGCTCGGCTCCATCATCGGGGGGTTGGCCACGCCCACCGAGGCGGCGTCGGTGGGGGCGGTGGGGGCGCTGGCATTGGCCGTAATCAAACGCGAGCTGGACCTGGCGCGACTCCAGGAGGTCATGCGCAGCACCGTCCGGGTGAGCGCCATGGTGTTCCTGATTCTCATCGGCGCCTCGGTGTTTTCGCTGGTATTTCGCGGCTACGGGGGGGACGACGTCGTCCACGAACTGCTCACGCAGCTACCGGGGGGTGCTTTCGGCGCCATGCTGAGTGTGATGCTGCTCATGTTTCTGTTGGGCTTCGTGCTGGACTTCATCGAGATCACTTTCGTGGTGGTGCCCATCGTGGGCCCCATCCTTCTGCAGATGGGGCTGGACCCGGTCTGGCTGGGAGTCATGATCGCCCTGAACCTGCAGACCTCCTTCCTCACGCCGCCTTTCGGTTTCGCGCTGTTCTATCTGCGCGGGGTGGCGCCGGCGGAGGTGCCCACGCAGGCCATTTACCGGGGTGTGGTTCCGTTCATCGCGATCCAGCTCGGCATGCTCGCCCTACTGGGCGTCTGGCCGTCGCTGGCCACTTGGCTGCCTGGGTTTCTCTATACCGACTGAGTGACCGTGGTACGGGACCCGCGGCGGCTTGCCCACGGCCGCCGTTCAGTCGGCGTTTTTGTGCCGTTGGTCGGAAACCGGCTTTTGCCTACGCGAAGAATCGCCCTGGGCGGTTGTGTCCGGACGCCGTTTTTGACAGCCGTTTCCAGATCAGCTGCTGAATGCCATTGTGGGGTATAACCCCATGTCTTCATTGGTATTTTTACGTACTTCGGAAATCGGCCGGCTGGCGTGTTCCAGGGTCGTCGGATCTCGGGAACACGAATCGAGGGCTCAGGCGCGGCGGGCGCCCCCGGCTTGCCGGGGCGGTATTGAAGGTCTAGCTTGAGTTGCAAGGCGCCGGGGTAGCCGTACCGCGCCGTCTCAGTCATCAAGTGCCAACGATTCCAGAGGTGCCGCGCCATGGACACACACATGAAAACAACACTCTCGCTCGTTACGGATGAACCCAACCTGTACTCCCAGCTCAAGCTCCACTACGAAGCCAAACACGAGCTGGTCTGGTGCTATATGGCGCCGGCCGGACGTCCGTGCCTCACCCCGGATCTCCTGATGGAGATGAACAGTTGGTTCGAGCGGCTGCGCAAGCATCGAGGCGGTTATGCATCTCAGGATATCCAGTACCATGTCGTCGCTTCGGCCACTCCGGGCGTCTACAACTATGGGGGCGATCTGGAGTTGTTCGTACACTTGGTTCGCATGGGTGACCGGGAGGGCCTGCGGGAATACGCCAAGCTGTGCAACGATGCGCTGGACCACAATCTCTCGAGGTTCGGTCGGGAAATCACCACCATTGCGCTTGTGCAGGGCGACGCGCTGGGCGGAGCGTGCCAGATTGCTTTCTCCCATGACGTGGTGATTGCCGAGCGTGGGGTTCGCATGGGAATGCCGGAGATTCTGTTCAACCTGCCTCCGGGGCTTGGGGCGCTGCCGATTCTAGCCAGCAAGGTTGGTCCGGCGATGGCGGAACGAATGATTCTGAGCGGCGATAACTATTCCGTCGAAGAGCTCCACGACCTGGGATTGGTGCAGGTAATCGCCGAGCCGGGGGAAGGAGAAATGGCCGTCTATGAGTACATCCGGCGTAACCGGCGTTGCGCCAGTGCGACCCGGGCATTGAGACGCATGCAGGGGAGGCTGCACGCGGTCACGCGTCAAGCCCTGGATGACATGGTCGAGATCTGGCTCGATGCGGCCTTTGCGTTGAGCGAGAAGGACCTGCGTATGGTGGAGCGCTTGAACCGCCGTCAGACGGGTTCTGTACGCAAACGCGAAGTTGCAGCGCGGTAACGAGGCGTGGTGGCGCCCGCCGGGTCCGTTCGAGACCCGGCGGGGCTGCGGCCTGGCTTCTCCTCAGTGTCCCGTGGAACGATCCTGCTTCTGAAGATATTGTTTGAGCAATGCCTCGCACTGCTCGAAAGCAGATAGGAGGCCCTTGAAGATCGTTTGCGGGCGCTCCGTGCCCATATCGAACGGCTTCAAGGCCTCCAGGTGCTTGCAGGCCTGTACCAGGCCCACGGCTCCCAGCTCCGCTGCACTGCCTTTTAGCGCGTGCACCGTATTGCGCATCTGAGCATAGTCGCCGCTGGCGAGATCTTTGCGCAGGGTCTCCAGTGTGTGGGCTGCATCGTTCAGAAAGCCGTCCACCAAATCGCGCATGAACTGGCCGTCTCCCGCCATGGCTGCAAGCTGATCGAGTTTGCCCACGTCGAGCGCTTCGGCTGCTTTGGCCGGTTTACCTGTGGGCTGCCTCGCCAACCCCTGGGATTCGGCGGTACGCGGCGAACTGGCCGCGGCGCTTTGCGCCACCGTTTCCAACAGCTTTCCGGCGTCGATGGGTTTGGTCAGGTAGTGGTGCAGGCCTGCCCGCCGGCAGGTTTCGCGAGACTCCACCGTGGCGTCGGCGGAGAGGATGATGAATGGAATGGGATCTTCGGAATGGATGAAGCGCAGCGCTTTGACGACGTCCAGACCGCCGAGCCCCGGCATGTTCAGATCGAGGATCGCCACATCGAACTGCCAGGGTTCTTCGGTGAGGATGTCCAATGCCTGTGTTCCATCGGGGACCAGCGTGACTCGATGGCCTCCGCGTTCGAGGATGCCCCGGATGACTTTCTGATTGGTGACATTGTCCTCCGCCACCAGGATCCGCAGTGGCGCGGGGCGGTTCTGCTCCCGATAGCGTTCGGCGAGGCTGACCACGTTCTCCCCGCTGACCACGGGAGCCTCCTGCACCGCGTGGATGGCATTGAACAGCAGACGCTCGTCCAGTGGCCGGTGCAGAATGGAAGCGTATCCGGCCTCGAGCAGTGCCTCGCGCTGTTCCGCTGCCCCGGGCAGGTCCTCCAAGAAGATCAATGCGCACTCGCTTGGTGCCGTCTGTCCGCGCAGCGCGCGGGCGAGCGCAGCCGGCTCCATGGGCAGTCCCCTTCCATCGACGAGGACGACCCGGCAGCGGGCCGGGGAATCACGATCAGCGTCTCGGGCGAACAGGCGCATGGCGGCGGCCGGCTCGGCAGCGTGAATCGTATCGATGCCCCATTTGGCCAGGATCTTCGTCACGACGCGGGCGGTCTCATCCCCGGCCAGTACGCACACCCTCTGGCGCGCCAGCTGCGCAACGGAGGTGGCGTCCTCTGAAGCAGGGCGCAGGCGCAACGGAAGCTCGAAGCTGAAGCGCGTCCCTCGGCCGAGCTCGCTCTCCACGCCGATCGTGCCCCCCATCTGCTCGACCAGCTCTTTGGCGATGGTGGTGCCCAATCCGGTACCGCCGAAACGCTGGCTGATGCTGTCGTCGGCCTGGGTGAAGGGTTCGAAGATTCGTGAGGCCGCCTCCGGGGACATGCCGATCCCGCTGTCCTGTACCGTGAATCGGACGCGGCAGCGGCCACTGTCCAGGATTCCCGATCGCTCCACTCGCAGATCCACCCGACCTTCGGCCGTGAACTTGATGGCGTTGCCGATCAGATTGACCAGGATCTGCCGCAACCTGGCGGGATCGCCGACGAGTGCGTAGGGCACTTCGGGATACACGTGCATCACGAACTCGAGGCCCTTGCGCTGCGCCTGAGGACGGAACAGGATCTCGACCTCCCGCAACAACTCGTGCAAGTCGAACGGCTCGTCCTTCAGGGCCATTCGCCCAGCCTCGATTCTGGAGATATCCAGGACGGCGTCGATCTGTTCCTGCAATGCCCGGGCAGAGACCTGAATGGTGTGAAGCATTTCGCGCTGGCTCGGGTCGAGACGGGTTTCCCGCAGCAGGTTCGTCATGCCGATCACGCCGTTCAGGGGGGTCCGGAGTTCATGGCTCATGTTGGCGAGGAACCGGCTCTTGGCGTGGCTGGCTTTCTCGGCCCGTTGCATCGCCTGTCGAAGTTCGTGGAGCAGCAAGCCGACGTGCAGTGTTGGGACGGTGAGCAGGAGGAGCATGCTCGCGCTCAGCACGGGGTGGGCGCTCCAGAACGGATTCAGGTACCAGACAAGCAGGAACCCGCAAGCACTCGCCACCGAGGCGAAAATGAGATACGAAATGCCGTAGCGAAACCCGCTGCCCAGGGAGACCCACAGGTATGCGGCGATCAACGGCGCGGCTACATCGCCGCCCAGGGTCAGCACCAGGGTGGCCGACACGATGACGATGAGATTGCCAAGGATGATACGCGTGGGGGAGTGGGCCGGATGCCAGAAGAGGTGCAGCGAGATCGCCAGCGTCGAGAGTAGATAGCCGCTGATCACGAGCATGATCGAATCGAGTGCGTCTGGCGTCAGGTGGGCGGCCACAGTGCGGTGGTTGAAATATCCGATGAGCACAATGCCCACCAGCAACCGCAGCGCAATCTGCTGATGCTCGCTGTCGTTGCGACGACTCAGGCGCTCGACGAGCCGGGAGGTCAGGCCGTGCCACCATCCGGAATCGGGTCGTTTCCACATAGATGATTCACTCGCTCTTGGTCGTGGACTCCGCCTGGGGCGGCTCCGGGACGTCGGGATCGGCCAGATCGTGACCGATTTCCCGCACATCGGCGGCGCGGGCCAGGAAGGCCCGGACGCAGTCGCGGTCCAGGTGGCTTCCGGCCACCCCTTTCAGATGCGCGATGGCATCCTCGAACGACCACTTGGGTTTATAAGGCCGGACCGAGGTCAGCGCGTCGAACACGTCTCCCACGGCCACGATGCGCGCCGCCAGGGGAATGTCTTCGCCCTTCAGGCCGTGTGGATACCCGGTTCCATCGACTCGTTCATGATGGTGGAGGGCGATCTCCGCCCCCAGCCGGAGATATTGCGAAGGGCTGTCGCGCAGGATTTCATGTCCGATCACGGTATGGCGTTTCATGATCTCCCATTCGTGGGGATCCAGCTTGCCGGGCTTGAGCAGGATCTGGTCGGGGATTCCGATCTTGCCGATATCGTGCATGGGGGCCGCCAACTCGATCTCCTCGCATTGTTTGGGCGCGAGCCCCAGTTGCTCGGCGATGAGTCGGCTGTACCGGGCCATGCGCAGGACGTGGTTTCCCGTCTCCTCGTCCCGATATTCCCCGGCCTTGGCCAGTCGCAGCAAGGTCTCCCGCTCCCGTTCCTGAATCTGCCGGGTGGCGGACTGGACTTGTTCCTCCAGCCACGCCGCATGATTGCGGATGACACGTTGCTGGCGCTGCAGGGTCAGCAGGTTCCGACATCGCACCAGGCATTCGTACTGATCCACGGGGCGCACCAGGAACTCCGTGGCGCCGGCCTCCAGGGCCCGGTATTTCACACTGGGATCGTCGACCACCGTGATCACGATCACCGGGACGTCTGCGCAGCCCCGCAACACGCGCAGACGCTCGATGAAGGCGATCCCGTCGAGTTCCGGCATCTTGTAGTCGGTGAGCACCAGGTCGGGGGTCCGCCGGCCCGCTTCCTCCAAGGCCTGGAAGGGGTCTGAGAAGGTGCGAATGACCAGCGACGGATCGATACGCTGAACCATGCGCTCCAGGATCCGCCGGCTCGTCGACTGATCGTCGACGATGTACACCAGCTGGTGGGTTTCGTGAAGCGGTGGCATGGTATCCTTACCCCGCCCTCCCTGGATCACTTCGGGCCGACGTGCGCCCATGCGACGTGCGGTCGATTGTCGTTGGCTCATGGGGACGCCACCAGGCCTCTGAATACCTCGCGTGAAGATAACTTCAAGTCTAGTTTTGGCGGCCATCCGTGGCTATCGAGCGGCGCACGGTTTCTCATGCCCGAACTGCCG
Organism: Gammaproteobacteria bacterium; assembly: GCA_026984215.1. GTDB lineage: Bacteria > Pseudomonadota > Gammaproteobacteria > JAJDOJ01 > JAJDOJ01 > JALVEU01. The sequence goes on from JALSSO010000032.1 coordinate 42,159, forward strand.
ACCATCCGGAAAATGCTACCCTTCGCGCACGTTGAGATAGGTGCGCTCGGAAATGTCGTCCCAGCGGACCACCTTGTCCAGGAATCCACGATAGGCCTGATAGATCTTCGTGGCCTGGGGGCTCTTGGCCGCTTCTTCGGCCACCACCTCGGCCGAGAGCCTGCGCAGCTCGCCGATGACGTCGTCCGGTAGTCGCCGGACCTGGACGTGATGTTCGTCGACCAGCGTCTCCAGGGCATCGTTGTTGCGGGCCATGTACTCGGACAGCATGTCCAGATTGGCCGCACGGGCGGCCATGCGCACGATCTGGCGCAGGTCCCTGGGCAAGGCATCGAAGGCGGCCTTGTTGACGAAACACTCCAGGGTGGTGCCGGGTTCGTGCCAGCCGGGATAGTAGTAATACTTGGCGGCCTTGTAGAGACCGAAGGCCAGGTCGTTGTAGGGCCCCACCCATTCGGTGGCGTCGATGGTGCCGGTCTGCAGCGCCGTGAACAGCTCGCCGCCGGGCAGGTTCACCGGCGTGCCGCCGGCCCGCTTGAGGACCTCGCCCCCCAGGCCCGGGATGCGCATCTTGAGCCCGCGCAGGTCGTCCAGGGAGCGGATCTCGCGATTGAACCAGCCGGCCATCTGCACGCCCGTGTTGCCCGCCGCCATGGGCACCAGTCCGTACTCGGCGTAGGCCTCCTCCCAAAGCGCCATGCCGCCGCCGTGATACAGCCAGCCGTTCATCTCGTCGGCGGTCATGCCGAAAGGCATGGTGGAGAAGAACTGCAGCGCGGGATTCTTACCCTTCCAGTAATAGGCCGAACCGTGTCCCATCTGGGCGGCGCCCCGGGAGACCGCATCGAAGATCTCGAAGGCGGGCACCAGCTCCCCGGCGCCATAGACCTTCACCTCCAGCCGTCCGCCGGACATCTCGGTGATCGCCTTGGCCAGGAATTCCGCTCCCGTGCCCAGGCCGGGAAAGTTCTTGGGCCAGGTGGTGACCATCTTCCAACGGAAGGTCTTCTGCGTCTGGATCGCCGGTGCCGCTCCGGCATCGTCCGCCTGCCGGTTACATCCCGCCAGGGCCCCGCCAGCCACCACCGAGCCGACGGCCGCCGTCTTGAGAAAATCGCGTCGTTTCATCTTCACTCCTCGGTTTGCGAAATCGCCAGCGCAGGGGCGTCGGGACGCCGCCGCGGCCCGGGACCGGCTCATCCCACCCGTTCCAGGCCCGCGTATTGCAGCACCAGCCACTTGGCCCCGGCCTGCTCGAAGCGCACCTGCACGCGGGCGCTGGCGCCCTGCCCCTCGCAGTCCACGATCACCCCCTCCCCGAAACCCCGGTGCCGGACCCGCTCGCCGACGCGGAACTCGCCGCCGGACTCATGCATCGGCCCCGCCCCGCGGCGTGAGGCCGCATGCCTCACGGGTCGGAGCTGAACGGCCGGACGCAAGTCCTGGATCAGTTCCTGGGGCAGCTCCGCCAGAAAACGAGAAGGCTCGGTGATGTGGTCGCGTCCGTAGATCCTCCGGCTCTCGGCGTGGCTCAGGATCAGGCGGTGCCGCGCGCGGGTCAGGCCCACGTAACACAGCCGTCGCTCTTCTTCCAGCCTTCCCGGTTCCTCCAGGGAGCGGGCATTGGGAAACAGGCCTTCCTCCAGCCCCGTGATGAACACGACCGGAAACTCCAGTCCCTTGGCGGCATGCAGCGTCATGAGCTGCACGCAATCGTCCCAACGCCCCCCCTGGCCCTCGCCCGACTCCAGGGCCGCATGGGCCAGAAAGGCGTCCACGTCGCTCATCTCGCCGTGGATCTGGGGGTCGAAATTGAAGCCGCGGGCGGCGTTGACCAGCTCTTCCAGGTTTTCGATGCGCGTGCGGCCGGCCTCGCCTTCCTTGGCGTAATGGGCCTCCAGTCCGCTCATTTCGATCACCCGGGCGACCTGCTCGAACAGGGCCAGGCCCTCGCGCGCCGTGGCCATGGCTTGGATCAGGTCCAGAAACCGGCGCAACGCGTTGCCGGCGCGGGCCGCGAGCCGGCCCTCGTCCAGCAGCAGCCCGGCCGCCGCCCACAGGCTCAGCCCGCGTTCGCGGGCCACCTCGCGAACCACCTGCAGGGTGCGTTCACCGATCCCCCGCGTGGGCTGGTTCACCACCCGTTCGAAGGAGGCGTCGTCGTGGCGGTTCACGCTCAGGCGCAGGTAGGCCAGGGCGTCTTTGACCTCCAGGCGTTCGAAGAAGCGAAGCCCACCGTAGACGCGGTAGGGAACCCCCTCGGCCATCAGCCGTTCCTCGAACAGGCGCGACTGGGCATTGGAACGGTACAGCACCGCGATGTCGGCCCGCCGCAGTCCCCCCTCGGCGAGCAATTGCCGGATGCGCTCGACCACGAAACGCGCCTCGTCGCGCTCGTTGTAGGCGCGGTAGCACTGGATCGGCGGGCCGTCCTCGCCCTGGGTCCACAGGGACTTGCCCATGCGGCCCTGGTTGAATTGGATGAGGTGGTTGGCCGCCTGGAGGATGGTGGCCGTGGAGCGGTAGTTTTGCTCCAGTCGGTAGACCCGACAGTCGGGGAAGTCGCGCGTGAAGGCCTGAATATGCTCCACCCGGGCCCCGCGCCAGCCGTAGATGGACTGATCGTCGTCGCCCACCGCGAACACCGGCACCTCGCCTCCGGACAGGAGCTTCAGCCAGGCGTATTGCAGGGTGTTGGTGTCCTGGAACTCGTCCACCAGCACGTGCCGGAAACGCCGGCGGTAGCGGTCCAGCAGTCCCGGTCGATCGCGCAGCAGCTCCAGCGTGCGCAGCAGCAGCTCGGCGAAGTCCACCAACCCCCCCTGCCGGCAGGCCTGCTCATAGGCCGCGTAGATGCGCACCAACTGTTGCTGGGCGTAATCGCCGGTGTCCTGAATGTCCGCGGGGCGCAGGCCCTCGTCCTTGCGGGCGTTGATGAACCACTGGACCTGCCGCGGTACCCACTGTTTCTCGTCGAGTTCCAGGGCCCGCAGGGTGCGGCGGATCAGCCGCAACTGGTCGTCGCTGTCCAGGATCTGGAAGGTTTCGGGCAGGCCCGCCTCCTGCCAGTGGATGCGCAGGAGGCGGTGGGCGATGCCGTGGAAGGTGCCCACCCACATGCCGCCGGGGGGCAGGCCCAGCAGGGCCTCGGTGCGGCCGCGCATCTCGGCGGCGGCCTTGTTGGTGAAGGTCACCGCAAGGATGCCGAAGGGCGAGACGCCCTCCACCGCGCACAGCCACGCGATGCGATGCACCAGCACACGGGTCTTGCCGCTGCCGGCACCGGCCAGCACCAGGGCCGGCTCGTGGGCCGGCGCGGTGACGGCCTGGCGTTGGGCCTCGTTCAGGGGCTCGAGGATGGGCGCGGCGTTCATGGGCTCGGCATGGCGTCGGCTCCGGCGCGGCCGTTCAGCATACCCGGCCCTTCACCCGCCCCACAACAGCGCGGCGGCGATGGCCAGGCCCGTGGCCAGAATGGCCCATATGGTGCGCCGGTTGGCGGCCCGGATCTCCCGGCGCAGGGCCTCCAAGGCCGCGCGCTCGCCCTGGACCCGCAGTTCACCGCGCTCGAGCTTGCGCAGCACACCGAAGGCCAGCTCCGGAGTCTCGGGGATACGCTCGGCCAGGCGCGGGAACTGGCGCTGCATGCCCTGCACGAAGGCGCGCATGCCGATCTGCTCGCTCATCCAGCGGTCCAGGAAGGGCTTGGCCGTGGCCCAGAGGTCCAGCTCCGGGTCGAGCTGGCGCCCCAGCCCCTCCACGGCCAGCAGGGTCTTTTGCAGCAGCACGAGCTGGGGCTGGATCTCCATGTTGAAGCGCCGGGCGGTCTGGAACAGGCGCAGGAGCAGCTGCCCCAGGGAGATCTCCTTGATCGGGCGCTGGAAGATGGGCTCGCTCACGGTGCGGATGGCCGATTCGAACTCGTCCACCCGCGTGCCCTCGGGCACCCAGCCCGATTCCAGGTGCAGCTCGGCCACCCGTTTGTAGTCGCGGTGGAAGAAAGCCACCAGGTTCTCCGCCAGATATCTGCGGTCCTCCGGCGAGAGGGTGCCCACGATACCGAAGTCCACGGCCATGTACTGCGGGTCCTCGGGGTGCTCGTAGGCGATGAAGATGTTGCCGGGGTGCATGTCGGCGTGGAAGAAGTTGTGTCGGAACACCTGGGTGAAAAAGATCTCCACGCCCTTCTCCGACAGGCGCTTGAAGTTCACCCCGTGGGCCCGCAGGGCGTCGAGCTCGGCGATGGGAATGCCGCGGATGCGTTCCATCACCATGACGTTCTGCCGGGTGTAGGGCCAGTACACCCGTGGGATGTAGAGATCCGGGGAACCCTCGAAGTTGCGCCGCAGTTGCGAGGCGTTGGCGGCCTCGCGCATCAGGTCCAGTTCGTCCAGGATGGTCTTCTCGTACTCGGCCACCACCTCGCGCGGGCGCAGCCGCCGCCCGTCCGGCCAGTAGCGCTCGGCCAGCGCCGCCACCCGGTACATGAGTGACACGTCTCGCCGGATGACCGCCTCGACCCCGGGCCGCAGGACCTTGACGACCACCGCCTCGCCCGAGTGCAGGCGCGCGGCGTGCACCTGGGCGATGGAGGCCGAGGCCATGGGTTCGACCTGGAACTCGGCGAACAGCTCGGCCACGGGCCGGCCCAGGGCCTGCTCCACGATCGCCCGGGCCTGCTCGCCGGGGAACGGCGGCACGCGGTCCTGCAGCTTGGCCAGCTCGTCGGCGATGTCGTCGGGCAGCAGGTCCCGGCGCGTGGAGAGCATCTGGCCGAACTTGACGAACACCGGTCCCAGGTCCTCCAGCGCGCAGCGGATGCGCACCGCGCGCGGCACGTCTCGGCGCCCGAACCAGTTCCAGGGAAACAGGTAATAGACGAAGCGCACCGGACGCAGCAGGTGCAGGGTCAGGATGACCTCGTCCAGCCCGTGCCGGATCAGCACCAGATTGATGTAGGCCAGGCGCAGGACCTCGCCCGGCGTCAACAGCCAGCCCGGTTTCACGGCTTCTCCAGACGGCGGATCCGCGCCTCCAGCCGGTCGACGGCCTCGCGCAGGCCATCGACCTCGTCCACGAACCGTTCCACCTCGTCACGGGGCGGGAACAGGCCCGATTCCTCGCGCAGATACTCGCCGAGACTGGCCTCCAGCGAGCTGCCCGCCGCCTGCAGCCAGTCGGCGGCGGCACGCGCCAGATTGCCCGCCTGATGGGCGGGAATGTCGCCCACCGCACGGGCCAGCCATTCCTCCCAGTCGAGATCCAGCGTCCGCAGCCAGGCGTGGAGCCTGCGGCCGGTGTCGAGGTCGCCCTCGATCACCAGCGCCGGGGACAAATCCTCGGCCTTGTCCGCCACCGACAAGCGGGCCCAGGTGGCGGGTCCGGCGCGCAGACGCACGTCGGGCTCGCCGATGCAGTCCGGCCGCACCCGCATACGGCGCGCCAGGGGCGCCAGGCAGAAACGCAGCCCGGTCCCCTCCACGATCACCTCGATCTGGCGCCCGGCCAACCCCTTCAGGCCTTCCCTCGCCTCGGGATCCAGACGCAGGGCCAGCTCGAAGGCCCGTTCCAGGGCGAGCGCCAGACCGCGGCTCAGCATCAGACCTTGTACCCCCGGTGCACGGCCACCACCCCCCCGGTCAGGTTGTGATAGGTGCAGCGCGCGAACCCCGCCGCGCACATCATCTCCCGCAGCGTCTCCTGGTCCGGATGCACCCGGATGGATTCGGCCAGGTAGCGGTAGCTGGCCTCGTCGCGGGCCACCCAACGGCCGAGGCGCGGGAGGATCTCGAAGGAATAGACATCGTAGGCCGGCGCGATCCAGCGGTTGGGCTGGGAGAACTCCAGCACCAGCGCCTGTCCGCCCGGACGCAGTACCCGGTGCATCTCGCGCAACGCCGCTTCCTTGTGGGTCACGTTGCGCAGTCCGAAACCGATGCTGACCACGTGGAAGTGGTCGCTGCGGAATGGGAGCCGTTCGGCATTGGCCTGCACGTAGTCCAGATTGCCCAGGATGCCCTGGTCGGTGAGCCGCTGGCGGCCCACCTCGAGCATGGAGGCGTTGATGTCGCTCAGCACCACTCGGCCGTGGCGTCCCACGCGGCGGGCGAAGGCACGCGCCAGGTCGCCGGTGCCCCCGGCCAGGTCCAGCACACGGTGTCCGGGGCGGACGCGGGCCAGTTCCACCGTGAAGCGTTTCCACAACCGGTGGACGCCGAAGGACATGAGGTCGTTCATGAGGTCGTAGCGCCGCGCCACCGAGTGGAAGACCTGCGCCACGCGGCGGGCCTTCTCCGGCGCCGGCACCCGTTCGAACCCGAAATGGGTGGTTTCGGGCCCCTCGCGCTCGTTGTCCGGGCGGTCGCTCACCGGCATCAGGCCTGTGGCACCTTGCGCTCGTAGCCCGCCTCCTTCAGGCGCTGCAGGTAGCGCTCCCATTTCTCGGCGTAGTGGGCGCCCAAGTCGTACAGGGTGTCCCAGGAATACAGCCCCGAGTCGTGTCCGTCGTCGAAGACGATCTTGATGGCGTAGTTGCCCACCGGCTCGATGGACGTGATGGCCACGTCCTCCTTGCCCACCTGCAGGATCTCCTGGCCGGGTCCATGCCCCTGCACCTCGGCCGAGGGTGAGTACACACGCAGGTATTCGGCGGGCAGTTCGAACTTGGAGCCGTCGTCGAAGGCGATCTCCAGCACGCGGGTCTTCTGATGCAGGACGATGTCCGTGGGGACGTGTTTGGCCATGTTCGGGTCACCTCCTCGTCGCAATCCCGGAAACGCCGGTCACCGCCGGCGGGCGGGCAAGGGTACGACAACCTCGCCAGCGTGGCCCAATGCCCTCGTCACCCATGGCGGTTGGACTCACAGGATGTAGCGGCTCAGGTCCTCGTCCTGGGCGAGCTCGCCCAAGTGCGCGTCCACGTAGTCCGCATCCACCACCACGGTCTGGCCCGCGCGGTCGGGGGCCGCGAAGGAGATCTCCTCCAGCAGCCGTTCCATCACCGTGTGCAGCCGCCGTGCGCCGATGTTCTCCGTGCGTTCGTTGACCTCGAAGGCCACCTGGGCGATGCGCTCCACCCCCTCGGCGGTGAATTCCAGCCGCACCCCCTCGGTGTCCATGAGCGCCGCGTATTGTTCGGTGAGCGAGGCGTCGGGTTCGGTGAGGATGCGCACGAAATCCGCCGCGTTCAGGGCGTCGAGCTCCACCCGGATGGGCAGCCGGCCCTGCAGCTCCGGGATCAGGTCCGAGGGCTTGGACAGATGGAAGGCCCCCGAGGCGATGAACAGGATGTGGTCGGTGCGCACCATTCCGTACTTGGTGGTCACCGTGCAACCCTCCACCAGGGGCAGCAGATCGCGCTGGACCCCTTCGCGCGAGACGTCGGCGCCGCTGTACTCGCCGCGCCGGACCACCTTGTCGATCTCGTCGATGAACACGATGCCGTTCTGCTCCACGTTGTCGATGGCGCGGGCCTTGAGATCCTCTTCGTTGATCATCTTGTGGGCCTCCTCGTCGACCAGAAGCTTGAAGGCCTCGCGCACGGCCAGCTTGCGCCGCTTGGTGCGTCCGGCCCCGAGGTTCTGGAACAGGCCCTGGAGCTGGGAGGCCATCTCCTCCATGCCGGGGGGGGTCATGATGTCGACGCCCAGCGGCGCGGCGGAGAACTCGATCTCCACCTCGCGCTCGTCGAGTTTGCCCTCGCGCAGCATCTTGCGGAATTTCTGGCGGGTGCCGCTGTCCTCGGGCTCGGCGCGCTCGAAGCCCATTCCCCGCGGGCGCGGCAGCAAGGCGTCCAGGATCCGCTCCTCGGCGGCCTCCTCGGCACGGTGGCGCACCTTCTCCACCTCCTCGTCCCGGGTCATCTGGATGGACGCCTCCACCAGATCCCGGATGATGGACTCCACGTCGCGGCCCACGTAGCCCACCTCGGTGAACTTGGTGGCCTCCACCTTGATGAATGGTGCGTGAGCCAGTCGGGCCAGGCGCCGGGCGATCTCGGTCTTGCCCACGCCCGTCGGGCCGATCATGAGGATGTTCTTGGGGGTGACCTCCGCACGCAGCGCCTCGGGAAGTTGCTGACGTCGCCAGCGGTTGCGCAGGGCGATGGCCACGGCGCGCTTGGCGGCGTCCTGGCCGACGATGTGCTTGTCCAGCTCCTGGACGATCTCGCGCGGGGTCATCTGGGACATGGGGGGACTTACAGCGTCTCCACGGTGAGGTTGCGGTTGGTGTAGATGCAGATGTCGCCGGCGATGGCGAGCGCCGCCTCGACGATCTCACGGGCGCCGAGCTCGGTGTGCGCGAGCAGCGCCCGGGCCGCCGCCTGGGCGTAGGGGCCGCCGGAGCCGATGGCCATGAGATCCCCCTCGGGCTCCAGGACGTCGCCGGTACCGGAGAGCATGAGCGTGGTCTCGGCGTCGGCGACGATCAACAGGGCCTCCAGACGGCGCAACATGCGGTCGGTGCGCCAGTCCTTGGCCAGTTCCACCGCCGCCCGGGTCAGATGCCCGCTGTGCTTGTCCAGTTTGCCCTCGAAGCGCTCGAACAGCGTGAACGCATCGGCCGTGCCGCCGGCGAAGCCGGCCAGGACGCGGTCCTTGTAGAGCCGCCGGACCTTGCGGGCGTTGCCCTTGACGACGGTGTTGCCCAGCGTGACCTGTCCGTCGGCGCCCAGGGCCACCTGCCCCGCCCGGCGCACACAGATCACCGTGGTCCCGTGCAATTCCATGCCGTACACCTCTTGACGAAGGCCGGCATTGTATCACCGCGCTACGGCCTGGATGAGGCGCGCGGCCGGGGCGCGCCGCCGCAGCGGTGGATTGGGACCGCCCTCAGCGGTTGGGTTGGCGGCGGGCGCGGATGATCACGTCCACACCCTCGACCTCGGCGTCCTCGGGCAGCTGGGGCACGTGGCCGAGCCGCAGTCCGTCGATGACGATGTCCTGCAGCTCCCCGGTGTCGGTGTAGTAGATATGATGGTGGGGCTCGAGATTGGTGTCGTAGAACCGCCGGGTCGGGTCCACCACCACCTCACGCAGCAGGCCCTTGTCGGCGAACAGCCCCAGGGTGTTGTAGACGGTGGCCTTGGACACGGGAGAGCCTTGGTCGCCCACCCGCGCCAGCACGTCCTCGGCGGAGACGTGCTGGGTGCGCGCGAACAGCACACGGCCGATCTCCACCCGCTGCTGCGTGGGCGTGATGCCGTGACGGCGCAGCAGGCCGATCACCTCCGCGCGTGTCATCTCGCGGCTCGCCTGGGGTTCTTTCATGGAGCCCATTATACCCCAGGTCTGGAATGCGTCTATTTACCACCCCAAGCTGCCGGTTTTACGGGGGAATCGGGCGGCTTCAACGGGGGGCGTCCACGCCATAGGGCGCCAGCGGGATCTCGGTGGGTAGGCCAAGGATCCGGTCGGCCACCAGCCGCGCCGAGGCCAGCCCCAGCACCACGCCGTTGCGAAAGTGGCCGCAGTTGAGATAGAGGCCTTCCAGAGCGGGATGCTCGCCCAGGTAGGGAATGCCGGCGGGCGTCCCGGGGCGCAGACCCGCCCAATGGGCCTCCACGGGATAGTCGGCCAACCGGGGCACGAGGCCGGTGGCCGCCTCGTGCAGCAGCGCGCGGGCCTCGCCGGTGGTCGCCTTTTCGAAGCCCGCCTCCTCCACCGTGCTGCCGCACAGGACACGCCCGTCGCGGCGTGGGATCACATAGTGGTCCTGGTACAGGACGATTCGCTGAAGCACACCCGGCTCGGCGCGGAACAGAATCATCTGACCGCGCACCGGGCGCACGTCCACGGCAGGCATCAGCGGCTCCAGCAGCCGCCCGGACCAGGCACCGGCCGTGATCACCACCGCATCGGCGTCCACGCGTCCCCCCGTGGCCAGCCGCACGCCGCTCACCCGCCCTGCCCGTTCCTCGATCCCGACCACCTCGCACCCGCCGCGCACGGTCACCCCGCGCCGTTCCAGGGCCGCGAGCAGGGCCTTCATCAGCCGCGGATTGCGCACCTGAGCCACGGCCGGCATCCACAGGCCGCCCTCGAACCCGGCCCCCAGGCCGGGCTCGCACTCGTGGATGGCCACCGGACCCAGCGCGAAGACGGGGTTCATCTCGCGATCCTGCCAGGCGAGCGCCGCTTCCCGGTCTCCGTCCAGCATCAGCAGGCCGCTCTGCACCCACTGCGGGTCGATGCCCGTCTCCTCGCGCAGGCGCCCGCAGAACAGCGGATACTCGCGCTGGCTGAGCGTCGCCAGCCGGGTCACCGCCTCCGGGTAGCGCCACGGATAAAGCGGCGAGAGGATCCCTCCGCCCGCCCACGAGGCCTCACGGCCCGGCGGGCCCCGGTCCAGGATGGCGACCTCTGCGCCGTGGTTGCGCAGGAACAGGCCGGTCATGAGACCCGCCACCCCTGCCCCGACGATGACGATGCGTTGCATGGGCCCGGCTCAAGCGAACGCTTCGGCCATGCGCGCCGCGAAACGCTCCACGTCCGCCTCGGGCAGGTGATTGATGCCCGCGGCGGCCGGCCGGCCGCCGCCGGTGGAGAACTCGCGGCACAGGGCGTCGGCGCCGGTGCGCCGCTCCAGCGGCGCGCGCACGCTGACCACGTAGCCGCCCTCTGGCAGCGCGGTGAGCAAGGCATGGGCGCGCTCGGGGCGCGCCCGTGCCAGCCGGTTGGCGAACACGCCGCTCACGCGCCGCGCCCAGGGCTCGGCGGGCAGGAGGTAGATGGCGTAATGATCGCCTTCCATGGCCGGGCGCAGGGCGTGGGTATGGGCGAGGTCTTCCTCGTAACCCTGCTTGAGGGCCGCGAAGGCGGGGTCCTGGTCCATGAACGCAAAGGGGTCCTCGTAGGGGCGGATCCGCCGGTACAGTGCATCGGGCGGGAAATGCAGGTCCTCGACCCGCGCCCCATAGCCGTTGTAGTTGATGAGCTCGCCCAGCTCCCGCAACCGGTCGAGCCGGGTCCTGCTCAATCCCAGGGGGGCGGCGGCGCGCTCGGCGGCGGCGTGGAAGTTGTCCCCGAAGGCCGCCACCACCGCCCAGGGCCGGAAACGCCCCTTCAGGGCCGCGTCCACCAGCAGGGCGGTGCAGGTCTCCGATCGCGTGTCGATGGTGGCCTCCAGGTTGGGATGGTCGGGAATCTCGCCCGGGTAGTGGTGGTCGAAGTACGCGACCCGCGCCCCGGCGGCCAGGATGCGTCCCAGCGCCACGCGGTTCTTGTCCAGGGAGATGTCGAGCACCGTGACCTCGTCGCCCGCCCCGGCGGGGACTCGGTCGAGCAGGGCGATGTCCCGTTTGACGCCGGTGACCAGGGTGGCCTCGCGGGGTACGGCCAGACGCAGTTGGTGGAGTGCGCAGATCCCGTCCGCGTCTCCGTTGAAGACGTCGTAGAAGGCCATGTGGATTCCATGCGTTGGAAATGGAGCGGCCGACCGGAATCGAACCGGCATCACGACCTTGGGAGGGTCGGGTTCTACCATTGAACTACGGCCGCACGACGGGGCGGACGGCCGGGCCGCGCCGGACCGAACCACTCGCGCCCGGCGCATCCGGTCGCTGGTCGGGTAGAATACTGCCTTCGGGCATCCCCACTCAAGCAGTCACCCCACGGGACCACGGCCGTCATGAAAATCCTCGTCAATGGAGAGCCCCGCGAGATCGCCGATGAGGCGACCGCCCAGGAACTGATCCGTGTGCTCGGACTCGAGGGCCGCCGCCTCGCCATGGAAATCAACCGGGAGATCGTGCCCCGCAGCCGCTATCCGGAACACCGCCTGCGCCCCGGAGACCGGGTCGAGATCGTCCACGCCATCGGCGGGGGATGACAGGCGGGGGGCAGGGGCGCCCGAAGCCGCCTCGCCGTGCACGTTATTCTTGGAGAAACGTTTCGGGAAGTCGTCATGTCGCAAGCCGCATCATTGGAAGCCGTGCCGGCCGGTCAGGCCGGAGATCTGTTGGAGATCGCCGGTCGCCGTTACCGCTCCCGCCTGCTGGTCGGGACCGGCAAGTACAAGGATCTGGCCGAAACCCGCGCGGCCATCGAAGCCAGCGGGGCCGAGATCGTCACCGTGGCCATCCGCCGCACCAACATCGGCCAGAATCCGGACGAACCCAACTTGCTCGAGGTCATCCCGCCGGACCGGTACACCATCCTGCCCAACACGGCCGGCTGCTATACGGCCGACGACGCGGTGCGCACCTGCCTGCTGGCCCGGGAGCTGCTGGACGGCCACAATCTGGTCAAACTCGAGGTCCTCGGCGACGAGAAGACGCTGTTTCCGGACGTCGTGCAGACCCTCAAGGCCGCCGAGCGGCTGCTCGCCGAAGGCTTCGAGATCATGGTGTATACCAACGACGATCCCATCATCGCCCGGGAGCTGGAACGCATGGGCTGTGTCGCCGTCATGCCTCTGGCCGCGCCCATCGGTTCCGGTCTGGGGATCCGCAATCCGTACAACATCCTGGAAATCGTCGAGAACGCCCGGGTACCCATCCTGGTGGACGCGGGGGTGGGGACGGCCTCGGATGCCGCGGTGGCCATGGAGCTCGGCTGCGATGGGGTGCTCATGAACACCGCCATCGCCGCGGCCAGGAACCCGGTGCTCATGGCCTCGGCCATGAAGAAGGCAGTGGAGGCTGGCCGCGAGGCGTTCCTGGCCGGACGCATGCCGCGCCGGCGTTACGCGTCGGCCTCGTCCCCCGTGGAAGGGTTGTTTCTCTGACTGGGCTTCGATGACACGCATCCCCGCCGGCACGCCGGCGCGGCGCACCGTGCGCAGCTTCGTGCGTAGGGAAGGGCGGCTCACGCCCGCCCAGGCCCGCGCCTTGGCGCGGTTGTGGCCGCGTTACGGATTGGAACCGGAGGGGCTGCGGGATCTGGACCGGGCTTTCGACAGCGCCGGCCCGGTCACCCTGGAGATCGGCTTCGGCAACGGGGAGGTGTTGGCCGCGCTCGCCCGCCGTCACCCCGAGCGTCGGTTTCTCGGCATGGAGGTCTATCGGCCCGGTATCGGGCGGCTGCTGCAGGCGCTGGAGCGGGAGGGGGTCGGCAATGTACGTCTGGTGCAGGGAGACGCGGCGGAGCTCCTGCCGTTGATGCCGACGGGCGCCCTGGACGAGATCCTGATCCTGTTTCCGGATCCCTGGCCCAAGAAGCGCCATCACAAGCGTCGCCTGATCCAGCCCGCCTTCGTGGCCGCGCTGGCGCGCGTCCTGCGCCCGGGCGGGAGGCTGCACCTGGCCACCGACTGGGAGGACTATGCCCGCCACATGCGCGAGATACTGGCTGCGGAGGCGGCATTCGTGGCCGATCCGCAGCAGTCGGTACTGCGGCGTCCGACCACCCGCTTCGAACGGCGCGGGCGGCTGCGGGGGCACGGGGTCTGGGAGCTGGATTATCGGCGCGCGTGAACCGGTTCGGGACTCACCGGCGAGCCGGTGGCACCGCCGGGTGCGGGACGGGTTCGGGCTACGCGGCCCGGAACGGGGCGGTGCCCGTTCGCCGGCGCTACCCGCATCCGCCCAGGTATCCGCACACGGTGCAGAACTCGCAGCCGTCCCGGCGCACCACGGAGAGGCTTCCGCATTCGGGACAGCGCTTGCCGGGAATCCGGCCCGGCAGCGCACCGGGGCGGGATTCCTCCGGCTCCTCCCAGGCCACGGCACCCATGGTGTGCAGCGGGTGGCCGGCCTCGTCCAACAGCCCGAGCATGGCGTGCCGATGGATGATGAGTCGGGCCATGTAGGCCACGGTGGACGGCCAGTTCACCTGCTTTCGGGTGCCGGGGTCCCGGGCCAGGAAGTCACCGCGCGGCTCTGGAAAGTCCAGGAGCTGGCGCAGTTTGCCGCCGGCCCAGGCCACGTCCACCACGCGCAGGTCGAAGGACAGGGCCTTGCACAGCCCGTCCAGCGACCGTGGATAGACGCCGGACAACCACACCGAGTAGGGCCGGCGCGTCCCGTCGGGCACCACCAGTTCCTTGAGGCCCATGACGAAGTCGTCGCCGGTGGCGGGGTTGAGGACGTCCACGGTCCAGGAGAGGGTGCCGTCCACCCCGGTCTTGGGCTCCTTGGGGGACATGAGCGCATCCAGCACCGGCGTTTCTCCCCGTCGGTCGAAGGTGCCGAGCTGCGCGCAGCGGTGATGCACCACCTGGGCGAAACCGGCCACCAGGCTGGGGGCGTGGATCAACCGGTCGCCCAGCTCGAAGGTGAATGCGTCGTCGGCCACCAGGCGCATGAGGCTTTCGAGCTTCACCCGCAGCCACTCCCGGTCGCGCGAGCGCATGTCCATGGACAGCGACTTGGCCAGCGCCCCGAGCCCGCGCGGCTGTTCCACTCCATTGATCCAGACCTCGAAGGGGTAGGGTTCGCCGTTGTCCATGTGCCCGATGCAGACGGCGAACTGGTATCCGTGGGGGTGTTCGATGAAGAACGTCCAGGCCGGATTACCCGCTTTCGGGCGGGGGCGCCGCCGCCACCGGAGGCTGGCCAGCGGAGGTTGGGGCAGCTCCTTGAGCCGGATGCGCCGGTCGGGATCCGATTCGTCCAGGTCCTCGGGCTCGCGGCGCGATTCGGGCACCGAGAGCACGGCGTTGACCTTCGGGTTGGGGCGATACGTGGTGATTCCCTTGAGCCCGCGGCGCCAGGCCTCCAGGTACAGATCGCGGAACCGTTCGAAGGGGTAGGACTCGGCCACGTTGACGGTCTTGGACACGGCGCTGTCCACGTACGGCGTCACCGCGGCCACCATCTGCAGGTGATCCAGCGCGTCGATCTGGTGGGCGGCCACCCAATGCGTTGGAAGCCGCGCCACCGCCTCCTCGTCGTCGGTGATGCCCTCGCGGTCCTTCCACAAGCGGTAGGCGTGATCGTAGACACGGTAACTGCGCTCGGTGCCGTCGGGCTGGCGCACGCGGCGCTGGTAGTACCAGGCGAACACCGGTTCGATGCCCGAAGAGCAGTTGTCTCCGAAGGCGATGGAAATGGTCCCGGTGGGGGCGATGGACAGCAAATGGCTGTTGCGGATGCCGTGCGCGGCGATGGCCCCGCGCAGCGGCTCGGGCAACCGCCGGACGAAGGGCGAGGCGAGGTATTTGTCGGCGTCGAACCGGGGAAAGGCCCCCTTCTCGCGGGCCAGCTCCACGGAGGCGGCGTAGGCGGCGTCACGCAGCCGCTCCGTGACCCGTGCGGCAAAGCGGCGCCCGTCCTCGCCATCGTAGCGCAGCCCGAGCATGAGCAGGGCATCGCCCAGGCCGGTGATGCCCAGTCCGATGCGCCGCTTCTCCTGTGCCTCGCGCCGTTGCGCCGCCAGCGGCCAGTAGGTGAGGTCGAGCACGTCGTCCAGCATGCGCACGGCGTCCGGGATCACGGCGTCGAACCGGTCGAAGGCAAAACGCGCCTCGTCCGTGAACGGATACTCCACGAACCGGGTCAGGTTCATGGAACCCAGACAGCAGCATCCGTAGTCGGGCAGTGGCTGTTCTCCGCAGGGGTTGGTCGCCTCGATCACCTCGCAGTAGCCGAGGTTGTTCTCGGTGTTGATCCGGTCGATGAACAGCACGCCGGGGTCGGCGTAGTCATAAGTGGAGGTCATGATCCGGGTCCAGAGGTCGCGGGCGCGCACCGTGCGGTAGACCCAAAGGCCGTCGCCGCGACGGCGGGCGCCGGCGGCCTTCTGTTCCGGACCGGGTTCGGCACGATGGACCAGGGGCCATTCGGCGTCCCGCTCCACGGCCTGCATGAACGGCTCGGTGACGGCCACCGAGATGTTGAACTGAGTGAGATCCTTCTGCTGAAAGGGCCGCGCCTTGGCGGCGATGAATGCCTCGATGTCGGGGTGATCGCAGCGCAGCACGCCCATCTGGGCGCCGCGGCGGGCGCCGGCCGATTCCACGGTGCGGCACATGGCGTCGAACACGCGCATGTAGGAGACCGGCCCCGAGGCGGCCGAACGGGTGCCGTGCACCAGCGCGCCCTTGGGACGAATGTGTGAGAAATCGTAGCCCACGCCGCCGCCGCGGCGCATGGTCTCGGCGGCCTCCTGCAACGCCACCATGATGCCCGGTTTGCCGTCCTCGTCGGTGCCGATCATGGCGTCGCCCACCGGCTCGACGAAGCAGTTGATGAGGGTGGCCTGGATGTCGGTCCCCGCGGCCGACAGGATCCTTCCGGCCGGGATGAAGCCGGCCTCGAGGGCCGTGGTGAACCGCGCCTGCCAGCGTTCGGCGTCTTCCTCGCGGGTGGCCAGGGCGCGGGCCACCCGCGAGAAGACATCCGCCGGCTCCCGCTCGCCTTGCTTCAGGTACTTCTCGCGCAGGACGTCGCGGGTGATCTCCTGTACCTTCATCGGGTTCCCCTTCGGACGAGGCATGGGGCAATTACGCGATTGTCCGTCGGTCTTTCGGACCACAAGATAGGGTACATCCCCATGGCGGTGCCCGCGTGCGGTCAAGCGGGAGTCCGGTGGCCGCAGGCGCGAGCCCCGCACCCTCTACTTGGCCCGTTGCGCGGCGTCCGTCGCCCCGCGGCACCACCACGGCGGTTTTTCAAAAGCGGGAGAATCCACTACCATGCCAAGGTTTCGCCCGACGGAATCCTTGACGCAATAGGGAGTCTTCCATGTCCAAGAAGCATCCGATCATCGCGGTGACCGGTTCGTCCGGCGCCGGCACCACCACGGTCAAGCGGGCCTTCGAGCACATCTTCTACCGGGAGAAGATCAACCCGGTGGTCATCGAGGGCGACAGCTTCCACCGTTACAACCGCAAAGACATGCGCGAGGCCATCGCCCGGGCCGAGGCCGAGGGGCGCACCTTGAGCCATTTCGGCGCCGAGGCCAACCTCTTCGACAAACTCGAAGCGCTTTTCCGCACGTACGCGGAGAGCGGTACGGGCAAGAAGCGCCTGTATCTGCACAGCGAGGAGGAGGCCGAACCCTACGGGCTGCAGCCGGGCGAGTTCACACCCTGGGAGGACATTCCGCCGGGCACCGACCTGCTGTTCTACGAGGGCCTGCACGGTTGCGTGAAGACCGACGGCATCGACGTGGCGCGCTGGGTGGACCTGAAGATCGGCGTGGTGCCCATCGTCAACCTGGAATGGATCCAGAAGATTCATCGCGACTGTGCCGAACGGGGCTATTCCGCCGAGGACATCGTCGATACGATCCTGCGCCGCATGCCGGACTACGTCAAATACATCACCCCCCAGTTCTCACTCACGGACATCAATTTCCAGCGCGTGCCCACGGTGGACACCTCCAATCCCTTCATCGCGCGCGACATTCCAACCCCCGACGAGAGCTTCGTGGTGATCCGGTTCAAGGATCCGGCCCAGTTCGGCGTGGATTTCCCCTATCTGCTCAATATGCTGCAGGGCTCGTTCATGTCCCGGCGCAACACCATCGTGGTCCCGGGCGGCAAGATGGGCTTTGCCATGGAGATCATCCTCACGCCCATCATCCACGACATGATGCGCAACAAGAAGGAAGCCTGAGCCGGCCCCCATGCGGCCTCACGCCTTCGCCCGCGCCCGGGGCAGGGAACCCCGTGAGCTCGCCCCGGCGCTTGTGGCCGAACTGGAACCCGGCTTGGAGGACGCCACGCTCGGGTTCATCTACGTCACCGACGCGTTGGCCGATCGGCTCGAACCCTTGGTGCGTCTGCTGCGCTCGGCCACGGGCGTGGCCCATTGGGTGGGTACCGTGGGTGCCGGCATCGTCGCTGGAGACCGTGAGTTCTACGAGGAGCCCGCCGTGGCGGCGATGCTCACGGACGTTCCGGCCGAGGGATTCCGGCTGCTCCCGCCCGGCGGCCCGGCGCTGGACGGATTCCTCGGCACGCAATGGGGCTGGTTGGAGGCGCATCCGCTCAACGTGGGGCTGGTCCATGCCGATCCCACCGATCCCCTCACGCCCAGCCTGCTGCAACGCATCGAGACCGAAGTGCCCGGCGCCTTTCTGGTCGGCGGGCTGGGTTCCGGTGAGCGGGCCGGACTCCAGATCGCCGGCCCGGTGGGTCGGGGCGGCGTGTCCGGGGTGTTCCTGGATCCCGCGCTGGTGGCCGTCACCGTGGACCACACCCAGGGCTGCACGCCCATGGGTGAGACGCATCGGATCACCTCCTGCGACCGCAACATCGTGGCCGAGCTGGACGGGCGGCCGGCGCTGGAGGTGCTGCGCGAGGCGGTGGGCGAGGTGCTGGCCAAGGACCTGCGCCGCGCCGCCGGTTACATCTTCGCCGGATTCCCCGTGCCGGGCTCCGACACCGGTGACTACCTGGTGCGCAACCTGCTCGGCATCGATCCGGAGGCCGGCCGCATCGCCGTGGGGGACCACGTGCGCCCCGGCCAGCGCATGATGTTCTGCCGTCGCGACGGCAACACGGCGCGCGAGGACCTGGACCGGATGCTGGAGCGGATCCGCGATCGCTTGCCGGGCGCGCCACGCGGTGCCCTGTACTTTTCCTGTCTCGGCCGCGGCCGCCATCAGTTCGGCCCGAACGGCGAGGAGGCGCGCACCGTGGCCGCAGCCCTCGGTCCCGATGTGCCGCTGGTGGGCTTCTTCTGCAACGGGGAGATCTACGCCAACCGCCTGTACGGCTACACGGGCGTGCTCGCCGTGTTCACCTAGCCCGGGCTGGGGCCGGCGCCATCGAGCACAACACCGCCTTTGGACGCAATTCCGGCGAAGGAGACGACTGCCCATGCGATACACCACCCTGGGCCGCACGGACATCCGGGTGAGCCGGATCTGCCTCGGTACCATGACCTTCGGTGAGCAGAACACCGAGGCCGAGGCCCATGCCCAGCTCGACCTGGCCTTCGAACGCGGCGTCAACTTCCTGGACACGGCCGAGATGTATCCCGTCCCCCCCAGGGCCGACACCCAGGGACGCACCGAGTCCTACATCGGCACCTGGCTGCGCAAGACCGGCCTGCGCGACCGGGTGGTGCTGGCCACCAAAGTGGCCGGTCCCGCCGACTGGTTGCCCTATCTGCGAGGCGGCCCGAGATTGAGCGCCGAGCACGTCCACAGGGCGCTGGAGGACTCGCTCAGACGGCTGCAGACGGATTACGTCGATCTCTACCAGGTCCACTGGCCGGAGCGGAAGACCAACTTTTTCGGCGAGCTGGGCTACGTTCACCGGCCGCAGGCCGACGGCATTCCCATCGAGGAGACCCTGGAGGCACTGGCGGGGTTGGTCGCCTCGGGCAAGGTACGCGCCATCGGCGTCTCCAACGAGACCCCCTGGGGCGTAATGCAGTATCTCATGCTCGCCGAGCGGAACGGCTGGCCACGCATCGTCAGCATCCAAAACCCCTACAACCTGCTCAACCGCAGTTTCGAGGTGGGGCTGGCCGAGTTCGCCCATCGCGAGGCGGTGGGGCTGCTCGCCTATTCACCCCTGGCCTTCGGCGTGCTCACGGGCAAGTACCTGGGCGGGGCGCGTCCCGCCGGTGCGCGGCTCACCCGGTTCAGCCGCTTCGACCGCTACAGCGGCCCTCGGGTCGAGCGGGCGGTGGCCCGGTACGTGGAGCTGGCGCGGCGCTACGCATTGTCCCCGGCGCAGATGGCACTGGCCTACGTCAACGACAGGCCGTTCGTCACCGCCAACATCATCGGGGCCACCAACCTGGACCAGCTGCGCGAGGATCTGGCCAGCATCGACCTGGACCTGCCGCCGGAGGTCACGGCGGGCATCGAAGCCATCCATGCCGAGTGTCCCAATATTGCTCCGTGAGATGGTTTCCAGCAGGCCATGTAAGACTGCAGCACTGCCCGCTGCCTCGCCAGCCGGGTGGATC
>JALSSO010000033.1 GCA_026984215.1 Gammaproteobacteria bacterium
CCGCCGGAGGTCACGGCGGGCATCGAAGCCATCCATGCCGAGTGTCCCAATATTGCTCCGTGAGATGGTTTCCAGCAGGCCATGTAAGACTGCAGCACTGCCCGCTGCCTCGCCAGCCGGGTGGATCTGTCCCGGTCGCTGCCCTGCGTGCGGCTTGCAGCCGGGCTGCCTGCGGCGTTTTTCAACACCCTCCTAGGCTTCTTTCATCCACAGCCCCCGGCGCGTGGCGGTCCGCCAGGCCCAGCGCAACCAGCCTACCACGGCGAAGGCCAGCCACAGCGCCCAGGCGAGCATCAGGGCGCGATAGGTCCACAGTGGTGCCCACAGGATCCAGGCGCCGGGGGGTTCAGGACCCGTGCGGTCTTGGTACCAGTGTAGGTCCGTGGCCGTCGAGCCGTTGCCCATCACCTGCATGTCCGGCCGGCCCAGCAGGCCTTGTTGCACGGCAAGCAGCAGGGCGAGCATCATGAGTACGGTGAGACTCGCCGTGAATCCCTGGAGCAGGTTGTAGTAGGTCGGGTTCGCGGGGCCGTCCCAGCGGGCCCGCGCGCCCATGGCCAGCAACCAGCCCACCACCACGAGCCCCAGCACCGGGGGTGCCTGGGTCAGACCCGCCAGGAGCAGCGCCCATTGCCAGGTCCGCAGGGGCGCGCCGGGCAGGCGTGCCAGCACCCAGGCCAGGGCCAGGAGCACCGCCAGCACGCCCCAGGCCAGCACGGCGGGTCCGAGCCGCGGGCCGCCCACCGCCAGAACCCAGCGCTCCGGACCCAGCGCCACGTGCAGGCCCAGATTGACCGCCGGAGCTCCCAGGTCGGGGGAGGGGGTTCGCAGCAGCAGGCCGGGCGGGGCCGGATCGGACCAGTGCACCACGAGCGTATGGGCACCGGGCTCCACCCGCACCGTCACCCGCCCGTCGTGGGCCGCCACCGGAAGGCTCCGCCCGTCCAGTTCGGCGCGCTCGAAGCGCGTGGCGGGTGGCAGTCCCACCGTATGGGTCCCGCCCCGGCTGGTGCGCAGCGCCAGCTCCAGCCGGCCCGTGGCGCGGCGTTCGCCCGCCTGGAGCCGGATCTCGGCTCGGTCCACCGTCAGGGTCGGGCCGGGTGCGCCGGGGGTGCGTGTCACCTGCACGCGCACCGTCTCGCCCGGCCATGGGCGCCATTGCGGGCGCCAGCGCCCGGCGGGATCCAGGCGGTGGATCGGCCCCAGGCCGGTGGCCGTGACATGCCACAGCGGCGCGGCCTCGAGCCGCCAGATCTCGAACCAGCCCGGCCCTCCGCCGGGCAGCGACGGGGGGGCGCGCAGGACCAGTTCTGGACGGGGTTGCATGCGGGTCCGCCATGCCATCGCCGGCTGTCCCGGGGCGAGCCGGACCACCACCGCGCCATCCTGCACTGCGAGGTCCGGTGTGATCACTGCCTCGCCCGGCAGCAAGGGGATGCGCAGCGTGAGCGGGGAGTCGGCCGCGCTCAGCCGTTGCAGCCGGTAATCCACGCTCCATTGCAGTCCCAGGCGCAGGGTGCGCTCCAGCCGCGCGAAGCCGGGCAGCGGCGCGGGCTCCAGGCCGGAGCGGGGTTCCGTGCCTTGAGGCGCCTCACGCAGCAAGGCCAATGTGGGCTCTGCCTGCCCCGCCGCGTCCACGCCACTCACCGACCAGCCATCGGCCGCCACCTCCAGACGGCGCGGCACCAGCGGCCAGCGCAGTTGCACCCGGTCGCGTCGGGGCAGAGGGCCTTCCAGAACGACCCGGTGCACCCCGGCCTCCAGCGCCACCCACAAGTCCTCGTCCGGCCCGGCCCGCAACACGGCGGCCGGCGCCTCGTCCACCCGCACCCGGCTCGGATGCCAGGCCCCGCGTCCGCCGGGTAGCGGCACGGCCACCGCAGCGGCGGCGTGGATCTCCAGGTCCAAGGACAGCGCCCCCGGGTCGGCCTGTGCGCGGGCCTGGGCGATCTCGGCGCAACGCGGCAGGCAGCGCGGGGGTTCGGTCAGACGCCGACCCAGTTGCTCGAGCAGTTCCGCGCCGGGGAAGTCCTGTGCGCGCAGGTCCGGGGCGCCGCCCACGGCCAGCACGGCGGCCAGGACACCGAGCGCGGGTCCTCCCCCCAAGGTCCGCCAGGGGCGCGGCGCGCCCGACAGGCGCCACAGGAGCACCACCACCAGCGCCACCAGGCCGATGCGCAGGGTGCGGGTCGCTGCCGGCGGCAGCAGCCATGGGCGGATGACCTGGTCCGGGGCCACGGGGCCGGCCAGCTGTAGAGAGTGACTCACCCAGCGCCAGCGCGGCACGCCGGGCCCGGTCTGGATCAGGCCGTGGGGATCGGCCTCCTCGAGCACCTCGGTCGTGGGGGCCGGTAGGGTCTTGGGCGGGGCGTTTTCCAGGGCCGGCGTGCCGGCGCGTGCCTTGGTTTTTCCCTCTGGGGCCAAGGGTCGCTCCGGAGCCACAGCAGGCGGTGCGGTGGCCGATGCCATGGTCATCGCCTGGGGGTATTCCAGTTGTGGGTACAGGGCCGCGCGCATCTGGTGGACGAAGAAGGGCAGGGCGGCCAGGACGAGCACCGCGCCCGACCCCCACCGATAGGCCCGTACCCAGCGCGTGAAACGCGCTCCCTGCGCCCAGCGCGCCAGGGCGGTGGCCAGCAGCAGGTTGAGCCAGAGGTAGCGCGGGGCCCCGGGTTCGTGCCAGGTGAGTCCCACCGCCAGCGCCGCCACCACCGCCCAGGGCCAGCCCGACAGGCGGCCGGCCGAGACGGTCACGAGCATCACCAGGAACAAGTCGAGCAGCGTCCAGCGCTCCAGCCAGGCCGCCGGCGCCCGGGCACCAGCGACCCCCAGCAGCCGCCATCCGGGAGGTAGGTGCAGCGTGGCCTGGACGGTCTCGGCCGGGCGCATCCATCCGTTGGCCGGAAGTTCCGAACCTTGGCGTTGCACCCGACCCACGGCCACCACGTTCAGCGTGCCCCGGCGCAGCTCGACCCCCGGTCCGGGCTCGCCTGGTAGCCGGGTCAGTAGCCGGGGGCTCCCGTCCACCCGAACGGCGCCCAGATCGAGCATGGGGCCCGCCACGAGGCGGGGGTCGTCACCCAAGGTACCCTGGATGCGGTCGCGGAATGTGAGTCCCTGGCCGGTGAAGTCCAGCCACCACGCCCGTTCGATGCGCAGCCGCCCGGGCCCCTGATTGCGCGCCCCCCGCTGCACGGTCCGCAGGGCCAAGTGCTCGCCCGGTTTCAGCACGAAGGCCGGCACGTCGCGCCACGCCTGCGGGACGCCGGCGCGGGCCGGATCCACGCGGATGCCCCCGGCGATCTCCACCACGCGGAGCTCGGGGCGCGCCCGGAACGACCAGACCTCGCGCCCGGGCCAGGGCGCGGGCCGTGCGGAGACCTCCATGCGGTCGTGGCGTTGGTCGCCACGGGCGGCCAGCTCCACCACCCAGCGCCCCGGGCGCAGCTGCATCCGCAGCCCCCCGTCGCGTTCCAGCCGGGCCGGCAAGGGGGCGTCCAGCCGGTAGGCCGTGAATCCGGCGGGCAGGGGTGGGGGTAGGACCACCTCGCGCGCCGGTCCCGAGACCGACAGCTCCAGCCGCGTCACCAGGCGTTGGGGGACTTGGTCGTCCAGCAGGCGGAATACGCGCAGGTCGATCCGTGCGTGTTCGTCGCGGGGGGCGCCGGGTGGTGGGGTCCTGAGCCAAAGCAGGCCCTGCGCGTCGCGGTACGCGAGGGGGCGCGGCTCGCCCTTGATCTCGAGATGCACCAGACCCACCTCACCGGGCACGGCGAGGCTGGCCGGCGATGGGTTCCAATCGAAACGTCCGGCGAGTCGGTGGTGGCCCGGCTCCAGCCAGACCACGGGGCGCTCGCCACGCGAGACGACGATGGCGGGTGCCTCGTCCAGCGTGACCGCCTGGGGCCAGTGGCGCGGTGAGCCGGGCAGGGGCACGGCGCTCGGGGCGTATACGGTCCACTCCTGAACGAAACGGCCGCCGGTGGCCTCCACCTTCAGGCGCAGCGGCCCGGGCCAGGCGCAAAAACGCTGCTTGGCCGCATCGTGGGCGTGAGGACAGCGCCACTGGGTGTGGTCGTGGAGGACCCAGGAGACCCAGGGCTGGAGGGGCTCCGGGATCTGGGTGGGGGCCGCCGCCCCCAGGGGAAGGAGCCATGCCAAAAGCAGACTCCAGGAAACAGCCAGCAGGCCAGGGGTCACGCGGCCGTGGCGCCGTGTGTCATGCCCGGGGCGCGTCACCGACGGTGGAGTCCACATGGCTTGTTCGGCCGTCTCAGGGGAGGTCTTCCAGACGATGGGCGTAGGCCGGCAGTGTCCGAATCCGGGGATCCTCTACGGCCCCGCCCACGGTGAAATGGTACAGGTCTTGCCAGCGGCCGTGGGGCGCCAGTCCGACGAGTTGATGCAAAGCGTCGTCGAAGAAGCAGCCGATGCCCGTGCCGCGCAGGCCCGCGGCCTCGGCCTCGAGGTAGAGCAGCTGGCCCAGAATGCCGCATTCCTGGTACAGCCGGGGGTACCACGCGGGTCCGTGATCCTCCAGGCTCTGGAAATCGGCCAGCATGGCCACCGCGAAGGCCCCATCGGCGGCGATGTCCTGGTGACAGGCGAGGATGCGGGCCACTTCTCGGGCGTCGCCTGTCTCCAGCCGGAAGAGGTGCGCCCCCTCGGCGGGTGTGTCCACGGGCGCCCAGGCGTAGTCCGAGCGCAAGGCGGCCGGCAGGGCCGCCTCCAGCTTCTCACTGCGAGGCAGGGCGTAGAGGCCCGGCGCGAGGCCGGATATGCGGTGGACGAACAGAAGCAGGGCCACCTGTGGGGGCCAGCCCGGCGCCTCCGCAAGGAGCGGGTCATGAGCGGGCACGAGCCGCGCGAGGATGCGCAGGAAGTCCTGGCGGGCGAGGTGCGAGCGCCCGTCCATGGCCACGGCGCTGCGCCGTCGGCGGATCAGATGGCGCGCGCCCACCGGGCGTGTCGGCCAGGGCCAACGGCGTGACGGACCCAGGCATGCTTCCAAGGCCTCGACCTGCAGGGTGCCCGGGTCTGCCGCGGCCTCGGCCACCGTGTCGAGGACCGGCCAGGCCCGGTGGGCGGCGCTCAGGCGATTGGGTTCCCCTTCCCAGGGCGCTTGTTCCAGGAGCGTCACCACGCTGTCCGCCAGCGGCAGGCGGGGCGCCTCACCGAGCTGCGGGGACACCGCCAGCAACAGCTCGGGTCGTTCGGCCTCGGGGCCTTGCTGGCGGTGGACGCCCAGCAGCCGGGCCAGCCCGGCCTCGCCTAGTCCATGGACCCGGGCCGTGCGCCAGCCGGCCACCCGTGCCGACAGCGCCAGCGCCGCCCAGGCATGTCCCGCGTCGAGCTGGCAGTAGCGCCAGGCCCGCTCCCCATACTTCCACGCCTCTCGCCACGCGATGGAGGTCAGACCCACCCAGAATCCATCCGCGGGCCGGGCCGGTTCGAGTGCCTCCCAAACCGCGGGGGGCAGGATCAGGCGCCGTTCCAGGGCGTGACCGTACACTTCGTAGTGCCACACTGCGGGCCGCTCCGAGAGGCCGGCCAAGGGGGGAAGCACCAAGTAGGTCTCGGTGGGGTGCAAATCCCCACTGGAGGGATTCACCCGCAGGGACCAGCGGCTGCTGCCGGCAGCCTTCCAGGCCGACAGTGCCACGCTGTCATAGAGGAAGCGTGAAACCCAGGCCAGATCCAAGGGGCAGGGTGCGGGCGGGTGGGTGAACAGGGCGTCCCAAGCCGGCGGCTCGCTCGGTTCGGGCTCCGCGGGCAAGGGGAGGGGCACCTGAGGTGCCCCTTCGTAGCGCCGGAACGGGTCGGGCTGGGTGGCCCAGTCGAGATAGCCCGGACCTGCGGCGTAGCGATGCAGGTGATGTTTGGTCCGGTGGTGGTAGGACCGGATCGGCTCGAGAAGGATTTGCGGGGGGGCGTCGGTCACTGGAGGCGGGTTTTGTTGCGGGCTGACGGGGTGCGTTAGACTGAGCAGAAGCATACCGCTGGACCGTTTCCGAGACGATGGCGCTTGCCGAGGACGACATTCAGCGCATCCGCGACATCGTGCGCGAGGAGCTCGACGCGCGTACTCCGGAATCCCTGGTGCGCTACGACATCGAGCTGCGTGAGCGTTTGGTCCGCCTCGAAGAGGAGCTCAAGCATCAGCGTGAGCTCATGGAGCAGGGATTTCGCGCCATGGATCGCCGCTTTTCCGACCTGCTCGAATACATCGACAAGCGTTTCGAGCAGGTGGACAAGCGTTTCGAGCAGGTGGACAAGCGCCTGGAAGCCCTGGAGCGGCGATTCATCCAGATGGATCAGCGTTTCGACCGCTTCATGCGCTGGTCTTTCAGCCTGACCACAGGCGTGGGCCTGTTGATCGTCGCTGCCGTCAAGTATCTGCCGGGGTGATTCTCCCGGTCGCCGAACGATTCACCGCTGTCGCGCGAAGGCCAGGCGCAAGCCGCGGGCGCCTTCCACGATGCGACCCCGATGCCATGCAATGCGGCCGGAGACCACCGTGGTGTGGATGCGTGAGCGGAAGCGGCAACCCTCGAAGGGTGACCAGCCGCATTTGTACAGCAGATCCTCCCGCCGGACCTCCAAGCCTGCCCGCAAATCCACCAGCACCAGATCCGCCCAGTAGCCCTCACGCAGGAATCCGCGTTCGCGCAGGCGGAAACAGCGAGCCACATCGTGGCTGGTCTTGCTGACCACCTCGGGGAGGCGGAGCACGCCATCGTGAAAGAGCTCCAGGGCCGCGGGCAGCGCGTGCTGGACCAACGGCAGGCCCGCCGGGGCCTTGAAATAGGGTTGGTTCTTCTCCTCCAGGGTGTGCGGGGCGTGATCCGTGCCGATCACATCCAGCTTGCCCTGGGTCAGCGCCTGACGCAGCGCGTCGCGGTCGCAGCGGGTCTTGACGGCGGGGTTGCACTTCATCCGGGTGCCCAGCGTTTCGTAGTCGCGGTCGTCCAGCAGGAGGTGGTGCACGCAGGCCTCGGCGGTGATGCGTTTGCCGGCCACGGGGCCGGCCTCGAACAGCTCCAACTCCCGCTCCGTGGTCAGGTGCAGGACGTGTAGGCGCGTGCCGTGTTCCCGGGCCAGTTCCACCGCCCGGCGCGAGGAGCGATAGCAGGCCTCGTGACTGCGGATCAGGGGATGGCAGGTCATGGGCACGTCCTCGCCGTAGCGGGCCCGGAAGCGACGCTCGTTGTCCAGGATGAGCGGTGTGTCCTCGCAGTGGGTGGCGATCAGCGTGGGACAATGCGCGAAGATACCCCGCAGGCTGTCCTCGTCGTCCACCAGCATATTGCCGGTAGAGGCGCCCATGAACACCTTGACGCCGCAGTGCTCGGCGGGGTCGATGCCGGCGACGGCGTCCAGATTGTCGTTGGTGGCCCCCAGATAGAAGGAATAGTTCGCCACCGAGACCCGCTCGGCGCGCGCGTACTTGGCCTCCAAGGCCTCGAGGTCGGTGGCCGGTGGACGGGTGTTGGGCATGTCCATGAAGCTGGTGACGCCCCCGGCCACCGCCGCTCGTGATTCGCTCGCGATGTCGGCCTTGTGGACCAGGCCCGGTTCGCGGAAGTGGACTTGATCGTCGATCATGCCCGGCAGCAGATGCAATCCCGCGGCGTCGATGACGCGATCGGCGCGGCGGTGCGCCAGATCCGGGCCGATCGCCTCGATGCGGCCGTTGTGCACGTAGAGATCGGCCTCGAATTCCCGGCCTTCGTCGACCAGACGGGCGTTGACGATGAGCAGTGAGCGCATGGGGTACGGTCGATGGTGAATGACGGCACGTTACAATGACGGTTTCCATCCCTGCGAGGCAAGCCGCGCGTGACGGACAACCGGATCAAGCAGAACGAGCGCGCCCCACGGGGCGCGAGCCTGCCCTGGCGCGAGGTGCTCGAGACCCTGCCCTTCAATGAACAGGGCCTACTCCCGGCCATCGCCCAGCAGTACGACACGGGCGAGGTGCTGATGATGGCCTGGATGAACCGTGAAGCGCTGGAGGAGACGCTGCGCACGGGGCGGGTGTGTTACTGGTCACGCTCGCGCGGCAAGCTCTGGCGCAAGGGCGAAAGCTCGGGCCAGGTGCAGATGCTGAAAGAGCTGCGTCTGGACTGTGACGGCGATACCCTCCTGTTGCGGGTGGATCAGCAGGGGCCGGCCTGCCATACGGGCCGTCGCAGTTGCTTCTACAACGTATTGCGTGACGATCGCGTGGAGGTGGCCGAGGCGCCCCTCATCGATCCGGAGGTGTTGTACGGAAAATGACCCTGGTTCTGCACAACACGCTCACCGGCCGCAAGGAGCCCTTCGCTCCACTGGATCCGCGGCGCGTGACCATGTACGTCTGCGGGCCCACGGTGTACAACGTCATCCACATCGGCAACGCACGGCCGGTGGTGGTGTTCGACGTGCTCTACCGGCTGCTGAGGCGCCGGTATCCCGTGGTCGTGTACGCGCGCAACCTCACCGACGTGGACGACAAAATCATCCACGCCGCCCAGGCCGAGGGGGTGGCCATCGAGGAGATCACCGCGCGCTACGGCCGCGCGTTCCACGAAGACACGGCAGCGCTCGGTGCCCTGCCGCCCAGTCTGGAGCCACGGGCCACGGACAACATCGGCGCCATGATCGCCATGATCGAGGCCCTGGTCGCCCGGGGTTGCGCCTACGAGGCCGACGGGCACGTGCTCTATCACGTGCCGGCGTTGCCCGACTACGGCCGCCTCAGCCACCGCGCCTTGGAGGACATGATCGCCGGGGCCCGTGTCGAGGTGGAATCCTACAAGCGTCACCCGGCCGACTTCGTGTTGTGGAAGCCCGCCGCGGCCGGCGAGCCCGGTTGGGACAGCCCCTGGGGGCGTGGCCGGCCGGGCTGGCACACCGAATGCGCCGCCATGATCCATCGCCATCTCGGGCCCACCATCGACATCCACGGCGGCGGGCAGGACTTAGTGTTTCCCCATCACGAGAACGAGCGTGCCCAGGCCCGCTGCGAACACCCGGATCAGGACTTCGTGCGCTACTGGGTGCACAACGGCTACATCACCGTCCGTGGCGAGAAGATGTCCAAATCGCTGGGCAATTTCTTCACCGTGCGGGAGATCCTCGAGCACTTCCCCGGAGAGGCCATTCGCTATGCACTGCTCTCGGGCCATTACCGCAAACCGCTCGACTGGTCTGCGGAGCTGGCCTCCCAGGCCAAAGCGAGCCTCGACCGCCTCTATCGGGCCCTGGACGATGCCGTGGACGTGGGCGCCGCCGCATCCCCGCCCCCGGCCGCGGTTCTCGCCGCCCTGGAGGACGACCTCAATACCCCGCAGGCCCTGTCCGCCCTGCACGAGCTGGCCTCGGCACTGAACCGCGCCACGGAGCCGGAGGAAGCGGCCCGCCGCAAAGGCGAGCTCCTTGCGGCGGGTGAATTGCTGGGCCTGTTGCGGCAGTCGCCGACGGACTGGTTCCGCTGGCGCCCGGCGGGTGCAGCGGGCCTCAGCGATACCGAGATCGAGGCCCTGGTCGCCGAACGCGCCGCCGCCCGCAAGGCACGCGACTTCGGCCGCGCCGACGCCATCCGCGACCGACTCCAGGGCGCCGGTATACAGCTGCTGGACACGCCTGAAGGGACCAAGTGGAGGCGCGGGTGAACCGGCGACAATCCCCTGGAGTTCGGGATCCTAGTCGCTCGATGGTCGCCCATGATGCTGAAAGATGGGTATCGGTAATCCCATAGAATGCGGATCGTGTCGCCACGCACGCATGACGATGGACGATGAAAGCCCTGCTGCTGTTGATCATTCGCGCTTATCGTTACCTCCTGAGCCCGTTCCTCGGACAGCATTGCCGCTTCACGCCAAGCTGCTCGGAGTACGCGCTGGAGGCGGTGCAGCGTTTCGGTGTGTTGAAGGGATCGTGGCTGGCGGTCAAGCGGCTCGGGCGGTGCCACCCGTTCGCGCCCGGCGGCTATGATCCAGTGCCCGAGGTGCGCGATCCGGTTCGGTCCAAACATTGATCGGCCCGGGCGGGGAACCGGTGCCGAGCCCGCCGGTCCGACTTGCAGTATCCTTTCGATTCGACCCGATTCCCCGTGTCCCGCCCGGCGCGAGCCGGGTTCACCCATGACCGAACGTTCCCATTACGACGATCTGGCCGCGCTGCTGGCGGTGCTGCCGGCCCCCCTGCGTTCGGCGGTGGCGCAGCTGCCGGGCGAGGCACTGCTGGAAATCGTCATGGACCTGGGGCGTCCGCCGCAGGCCCGCCTGCCGGGCCGGGCATTGATGCTGGCCGAGGCGCCCGTGACCCGCGACGATCTGGCCGAGGTGGTGCAAGCGGTGGGGGTGTTCGGGCCCGACAACCGGGCCGGGATCGAGGGGACCCTGCATCGCATCTCGGCCATCCGCAATCGTGGCGGTGAGATCGTGGGGCTCACTCTGCGCGTGGGTCGTACGGTGCGGGGCGGCATCGCCGCGCTGCGCGAGTTCGTCGAGCAGGGACGCAGTCTCTTGCTGCTGGGGCCGCCGGGGGTGGGCAAGACCACGAAATTGCGCGAGATCGCCCGTGTGCTGGCCGACGAATACGGGCGTCGGGTGATCGTGATCGACACTTCCAACGAGATCGCCGGCGATGGCGACGTACCCCACCCGGCCATCGGTTTGGCCCGGCGCATGCAGGTGCCTGGTCCGGATCGCCAGCACACGGTGATGATCGAGGCGGTGGAGAACCACATGCCCGAGGTGATCGTGATCGATGAGATCGGCACCAGCGCCGAGGTGTTGGCGGCGCGTACCATCGCTGAACGTGGGGTGCAGCTGGTCGGGACCGCCCACGGCAATACTCTGGAGAATCTGGTGCGCAATCCCACCCTGGCGGACCTGGTGGGCGGCGTGCAGACGGTGACTCTGGGAGATGAAGAGGCTCGGTTGCGTGGCACGCGCAAGAGCATCGTGGAACGCAAGAGGCCGCCCACCTTCGAATCGGTGGTGGAGCTTCGCGACCATGAACATCTCATGGTGCATCCGGACACGGCCGTGGCGGTGGACGCGATCCTGGCTGGACGGGAAGCGGGTGGGCTCGAATGTGGCGCCGGTGACCCGGATACGCGAGAAACCGCCCTCGGCGCGAAGCCCGTGCCCCCGCGGCCTGTCCGTCGGCTACCCGGTGGGGCCGCGAGGATTCTTCCATGGGGCGTCAAGCGCGACCTGGTCGAGCGGGTGATCCGCGAACTGCGCCTGGATGCCGTGGTCACCGAACGCCCGGAGCGGGCTCATCTGGTGGTGGTTCTGCGCGCGCGGTCCGGGGAGCCGCGTCTGCTGGAACTGATCGAGGAGACGGGGCTGCCCGTGCACGTGCTGCGGCGCAACACGGCGGCACAACTGCGCCGCGTGTTGCAGCAGGTCTTCCATCGCGCCGCCGGTGTGGCGGACGGGGAGGCCGAGGCGGCCGCCCGCGAGGCCGAAGCGGCCGTGGCCCGTGTCATGACGGAAGGGGTGGCGGTCGAACTGCCGCCCCGCCCGCCGGCTGTGCGACGGCTCCAGCACCGCATCGTTACCCGCCACCGTCTCCTCGCGGAAAGTCGCGGCCGCGAACCTGAGCGGCGCCTGGTGGTCGTGCCGCCGGTGTCTGCCCGTCCGGGCGACTGAGGCCGCGCGCGCACTCCGGGCTATACTGCCCACCTCGTCCGGCGGGAGGGGTGCCCATGGCATTTCTGGACTGGTCGGTCATCACCGTTTACCTGCTGTCGCTCGTCGTCATGAGTGCATGGGTGGGGCGGGGTCAGACCGGGCAGGACGACTATTACGTGGGCGG
Source organism: Gammaproteobacteria bacterium (assembly GCA_026984215.1). Taxonomy (GTDB): domain Bacteria; phylum Pseudomonadota; class Gammaproteobacteria; order JAJDOJ01; family JAJDOJ01; genus JALVEU01. The sequence goes on from JALSSO010000033.1 coordinate 11,815, forward strand.
CCGGAACCTGCCTTGGTGGGCGGTGGGCGTCTCCACCATGGCCACGCAGACCTCGGCGGTCAGCTTCATCTCCATCCCGGCTTTCGTGGCGTTGAAGCCCGAGGGAGGGCTCACCTGGATCCAATACGAACTGGCCGTGCCGCTGGCGATGATCGCCACCAGCATCCTCCTGCTGCCGCTGTTCCGCAAGCTGGAGCTCATCAGCGTGTATGAGTACCTCGAGCTGCGCTTTGGGCCGGCCATGCGCACGCTGATCAGCGCGATCTTCCTCCTGAGCCGTGCCTTCGGTACGGCCGTGGGGCTCTATGCCAGTGCCATCGTGTTGGCCGTGGCCATGCAGTGGCCCCTCTGGGCCACCATCCTGCTCATGGGAGTGTTCACCGCGGTCTATGACGTCGTCGGCGGGATGAAGGCGGTGGTCTACTCGGACGTGGTTCAGGCCGTGATCTTGTTCGTAGGTATCTTCGTCTGCATTGGATTCGCGGCCAAGGATCTGGGCGGCATCCGGGCCATGCTGGATCTGATTCCGGCCGAGCGCCTCAATACCCTGGATCTCTCGCTGGGCCTGGGCGACGGCTCGCAGACGCCGCTGTGGGGATTTCTGGTGGGCGCCTTTTTCCTCTACGTTTCCTACTACGGGACCGATCAAAGCCAAGCCCAGCGGGAGCTTTCGGCCAGGGACATCCAGGACACGCGTCGTTCGCTGTTTTTCAACGGCTACGTGCGTTTCCCCCTGGCCAGCCTGTATCTGACTCTCGGGATCGCATTGGGTGCCTTCTACGTGACACAGGCGGACTTCCAGGAGCGGGTGCCCGTCGATCTGATGGACTACCTCGTGCCGGTGTTCGTCCTACAGTACCTTCCGGACGGGGTGCGGGGGCTGCTGGTGGCGGCGTTGCTGGCGGCTTCCATGTCGAGCCTGGACTCGGCGCTCAATTCGCTATCGGCCGTGACCATGCGTGACTTCGTCGAGCGGCGATGGATGCTGTCACAGCGCGCCAGCCTCTGGTATGGGCGCTTGACGACGTTGGGCTGGGGAGCGCTGATCACGATGTTCGCCTATGGGGTGGGGGGGTTGGCCGACACGGTCATCGAGGCCATCAACAAGGTGGGCTCGGCGGTCTACGGCCCGATCCTCGCGGCCTTCACCGTGGGCGTGCTGTCGCGTCGGGCGGGCACGGCGGCCGTTTTTGCGGGTGTGGTGGCGGGCGTGGCGCTCAATCTCTGTCTGTGGGTGGCGTATCCGAGCGTGTTCTGGATGTGGTGGAACTTCCTGGGTTGGATCGCCGCGGTGGCCGTAACCGGGATCGCCGGCTGGTTTCTTCCCAGCCGCCCGCCGGCCGAAGTGGCACCCTATACCCTCAGCGGCAGCGGGCTGTTCCGAGAGATCCCCTTGTGGAGCCGCGGCGAGACGGCCATGCTGATCTATTTCTTCCTGATTCTCGGCATCGTCGTCGCCGTGGATCTCACGCTGGGTGCGTCCGCTTGAACTTTGGTCGCCATGTGTTTGCAGGCTTGAGGGGCAGGCCCTTTGCCGTGGACCAGCGCCCCGCATCCACCCAGCCTTGCGGAATATGCCCACGGTCCGGCCTACCAGGCCCATCCGGTACGTTTTCTCGGAGAGGACGCGGGCGGGAAGTGCATCCTGTTCAAGTGCCGCGGCATTGGAGGGTCGCAACGGTCTGCTGATGTCCCCGGCACGGCCCCGGGTGCCATGCTCGGGACGTTCGAAAAAAAGAGGGGCGCCTGGTGGCGCCCCACACCTCCCTGTGGAATCGGGGAGAGTCCTTTGCTTTTAAAGGTTGTAGGCCCGCTCGTCGTGCTGCGAGAGGTCGAGGCCCTCGGTCTCCTCTTCCTCGCTGACCCGCAGTCCGATGGTGAACTTGAGCAGGAGCAGGATCACCGCGGTGACCACGCCCG
>JALSSO010000034.1 GCA_026984215.1 Gammaproteobacteria bacterium
CGGCCCCTGGGGACAGGCCTTTCCGCCCCCGACCTTCGACGGTCGGTTCGAAGTCCTGGATGCCCGCCCGGTGGGTGGTGGGCGGCACCTGCGGCTGCTGCTCCGGCCGGAAACGGGACGACGTCCCGTCCCAGGCATCCTGTTCCACGCCGCCGAGCACGGCTGGCGCGATGACATGGCCCATCTCCACCTGGTCTACCATCCCGCCGTGAACCGCTACGGCGGAGGCGTGCGGTTACAGGTGCGCGTGGACCGCGTTCTGCCGTCCGGGGTGCAACCCGCTCCGTGAGCGAGACGGCGGAGCACATCGTCGTCGGTGGTGGCATCAGCGGCTTGGCCATGGCCCACCGAGCCGGACGGGCGGGGATATCGACCCCGCTCTTGGAGGCCACGGAGCGGCTCGGCGGATACCTCCAGACCACAGGACCCGGCGTCCCCCCGCAAGGGCGAGGAGGAGGCGGCTTGCTGGACCTGCCCATGGAGGACTGCCTGATCCGGGCCCAGGCCGAGTCTCGCCGGCTGTTTGCCCAGCGTCGCGGCCGAAAACCCGGATCACCTGCGTGCCAAACTCATGGGGCGCCGCGCGGACGGCGAGGGACGGGACCGCCTCATGCGGGATCGCTCGCGGCAGGATGAGGCCGCCCGGCCAGACGCAGCAGTATGCTGGCCTTGTCGTAACACTCGGCATACTCCCGATCGCACTGGGAATCGGCCACGATGCCCCCGCCCGCGCCGAAGCGCAGGATCGCACCGCCCCCAGCAGGCTGGTGTACGGCCGTGCGGATGGCGATGTTCAGCGACATGTCCCCGTCGAATCCCAGCCAGCCGATGGCCCCGCAGTAGACCCCGCGCGGCCAAGGCTCCAGCTCGGCGATGATCTGCATGGCCCGGCGCTTGGGGGCCCCGGTGATGGAGCCGCCCGGGAAACAGGCCCGTAGCAGATCGAGCGCATCGCGCCCCGGCGCCAGCGTGCCGGTCACCGAGCTCACCAAGTGGTGCACGTTGGCATAGGTCTGCACCCGGCACAGGTGCGGCACCCGCACGCTGCCCGGCCGACACACCCGGCCCAGGTCATTGCGCAGCAGGTCCACGATCATCACGTTCTCGGCGCGATCCTTGGCGCTGGCGCGCAGTGCCTCGATCTGCGCCCGATCGGCCGCGGGATGACCCCGGCGCGGTCGCGTGCCCTTGATGGGACGGGTGATCACATGCCCCCCCTCGAGCGTGAGAAAACCCTCGGGAGAGTTGCTCAAGACCGTCCCCCAGGGCAGGCCGAGAAACGCCCCCCAGGGGGCGGGGCTGCGCCGGCGCAGCCAGGCGTAGGCCGACAGCGGATCCCCCTCGACCGGCACCTCGAAACCCAACGTGAGGTTGACCTGGTAACAGTCGCCCTCGCGAATGTAGGCGGCCACCCGGTCGAAGGCCCGCGCGTATGCCCTGCGGTCCAGGCTCGTGCGCAACACGCCGGTGGCGCTGAAGGCGGCTGCGGGTGCCGGTCGCGGCCATGCCCGGTCTCCATCGCGCAGCCGTTCGACGAGCCGCGCCCATCCGTCGGATCCCATGCCCGGCCGCAACGCGAGATAGCTCCGGCGCCGGTGATGGTCGGTGACCAGGGCCCATGCATAGATGCCGAAGGCCATCTCGGGCCACCCCGCCCCCGCGCCGGAAGCAACACCCGTGGCCTCGAAACGGTGCCCCAGTTCGTAGCTCAGATAACCGAGCGCCCCGCCCGCGTAGGGAACCGGCGCGGGCCGCAGCGGACCCAGCGCCGCGCGCAGTCCCTCCAGCGGGTGGGCCTCCGTGTGATGGACCGCGCCACCACGCCTGGCCACCTCGGTCACCGCCCCCCGGGTCACCACCGTACATACGGGGTCGGCCACGACCACGTCGTAGCGCCCGCCCGCCCCGTCCAGGAGCATGGGCCAGGGAAGATCCGCCACCGCGGCGAGCGCCGGTAGGGGATCGGGGAGATACGGCAGCGGAAGGATCCGCGGCGACCCGCCGTGCGGCGCGGCGCTCAACCCTCGCCGACCACCTTGAGCGCCGGACCCTGCTCGCGCAAACGGGCGCGCCAGGGAGAGCGGCCGAGCTCCGGATCGGCGAAGTGGCCGAGCAGCGTCGAGGGACCCTCGCGCCGGAACGTCTCCAGGTCCGGTCCCACGTACCGGCAGTAGGAGCTCGCCGTTTCGTGGATCACCAGTTCGGACAGACCCGGCAGATAGTCGATGAGCTGCTCCCAGATCCAGGTGGCGAGCAGCTCGGTACTGGAGCGCCAAGCCAGCCCCGATGTCACGTAGTTCAGATTCTGGTGGTCGAGCCGGTCGATGACGCGCCGCTTGACCAGGGCCTTCAGCTCGCCATAGTCCATCACGAAACCCGTGGCGGGTTGGATGCGGTCGGTGACGCGCACATGCAAGGCATAGCGGCCGCCGTGCAAGTTCACGCAACGGCCGGGATGGTCCGTGATGAAATGGGCCGAATCGAATTCGAAGACCTTGGTGATGGTCGCCTCCGGCCCCTCCGGGGCGAACTGCTCGAGCACTCCGGGCAGTTCCTCGAGGCGCCGGTCCAGCAGATTGAGCAGCCGCCAGGTGTGATCCGGACTTTGCGTGCGCAGCAGCACACCCTCGGCGAGCCAGCCCGGGCCCAGGTCCTCCAACCGGATGCCGAAGGTCTCCGCCAGCCGGTGGGCCAGCGCACGGCCCAGGGTCCCGTCCCGGGTCGGCAGAAACAAATAATCGGCATGCCACTCGCCGGCAAAGGCCAGGAAGACCGCTACCGCGTCCAGGAACCGCTCCGGATCGTCGGGCAGGCGCAGCGGGAACGGATCGCACAGACGCGCCGGGACCCGCAGCGTATTGCGCGCCTCCACCCGGTGTCCGTCCGGGCGATAGTGGTAGGTCTGCATGAAACGCAGGCCGCAGGCCTCCAACCGCGCCTGGGTCCAGAGCAGCAGGTCCAACCGCCGCACCTCGCCGTGAACCACGGTGAAATCACCTTCACGGCCCAACCGGCCGGCCAACCCCAGGCCGCTCAGCACCGCGCGGGCGGGTTCGGAGACCGGCCGGCCCGGCCCCGAGGGCCAGGCCGCCGGATCCGGTACCACGTCCAACTGGTCGGGATGGAGAATCAGATCCAGCGGCAAATGATGCCGCAGCGCATACTCCTGCACCGTGAGGCCACTGCATTGCAGGAGATGCTCGTTGTCGATGCGCTCGAGCCGCGCACCGCATTCCAGACAGCGCATGAGCCACCTCGCCAAGCCGGGACGCCGATGCCTGCACGGCGCCCGCCACCCGTACCCGCCATTATACGCCCGCTTGCGCGGCGCTTGGTGCAATATCGGGGCTAGAAAGGCATCCCGGGGGGCAGCCCCCCCTGCATGCCGCGCAGCATCTTGGCCATCGCCCCTTTCTTGGACATCTTTTTCGCCATTTTCTGCATTTGCGCGTGCTGTTTGAGAAGGCGGTTCACGTCCTGGATCTGGGTTCCGGACCCGGCCGCGATACGTCGCTTGCGCGAGCCCTTGATGATGGCGGGATAGCGACGTTCCCTGGGGGTCATGGAATTGATGATGGCGATGGTCCGCCGAATCTGGCGGTCGTCGACCTGGTCCCGGACCGCCTTGGGCAGGTTGCTCATCCCCGGCAGCTTGTCCAGCAGGCCCGCCATGCCGCCCATGTTGAGCATCTGCTCCATCTGGGAGCGCAGGTCCTCCATGTCGAAGCCCTTGCCCTTCTTGAGCTTGCGGGTGAGCCGTTCGGCCTCGGTCTGATCGACCTTGCGGTGGACCTCCTCCACCAGGCTCAGCACGTCGCCCATGCCCAGGATGCGCGAGACGACGCGCTCGGGATGGAACAGCTCCAGCCCGTCCATCTTCTCGCCCACGCCGAGGAACTTGATGGGCCGGCCGGTGACCATGCGCACCGACAGCGCCGCGCCGCCTCGCGCATCGCCGTCGGCCTTGGTCAGCACCACACCGGTCAGCGGCAGGGCCTCGCCGAAGGCGCGCGCCGAGGTGGCGGCGTCCTGGCCGGTCATGCTGTCCACCACGAACAGCGTCTCCACAGGTCGCACGGCCGCATGCAGCCGGCGCACTTCGTCCATCATCCCGGCGTCCACGTGGAGCCGACCGGCGGTGTCCAGGATGAGCACGTCGAACAGCCCGCGGCGCGCCTCCCGTACCGCCCCACGGGCGATCTTCTCGGGATCCCCGCCCGGTTCGGCGGGGAAGAACGCCGCCCCCACTTCGCCGGCCAGGCGTTCGAGTTGCTGGATGGCGGCGGGGCGGTACACGTCCACGCTGGCCAGCATGACCTTCTTCCGCTCCCGTTCGCGAAGCCACTTGGCCAGCTTGGCGGCCGTGGTGGTCTTGCCCGCGCCCTGCAGCCCGGCGAGCAGGATCACCGCCGGCGGCTGGGCCCGCAGGTTCAGGGGCTCGGCCTGCTCGCCCATGATGCGAATGAGCTCGTCATGGACGATCTTCACCAGCACCTGGCCCGGCGTGAGGCTCTTGAGCACCTCCTCGCCCAGGGCACGGGCGCGCACGGACTCGATGACCTCCTTCACCACGGGCAGGGCCACGTCGGCCTCCAGCAGCGCCATGCGCACCTCGCGCAGCGCATCGCGGATGTTGTCTTCGGTCAGCCGCGCCTGCCCGCGCAGCCTGCGGATCGTCCCGGACAGACGCTCGGTGAGGTTCTCGAACATGGTGTTATTTCATTGGGTTGTTGGCACTTTCTGAACCGAAAGGAAGAAACCGGCTCTCCCGCGGCATGGATGCATACCCGGAAGCCATGAGTATAACCGGTCCGGCTACTGGACCTGCAGGAAGGCCGCAGACGACCGTCAGGGGCGGTTACAGATCGAAACGTTCACCACCCCGCAGGCGCAGCAGGCGCCGGCCGGTCACCGCCGCCTCGATCTGGGCGAAGATTTCGCGCTCGCAACCGGGCTTGAGATGCGTGATGCAGACCAGCGGGTCGTGTTCGAGACGTTCGAGGTCCTCGGCCAGCATGGCGGGGCAATAATGCTTGGCCGCCCGGCACACGTCGATGTCCTCGTTGCCGAAGGCGCATTCGATGATCAGGAGGTCCAGGCGGGGCTGGGCGTTGAGGACGTCCCAGAAAGTACGGGTCTGAGTGGTGTCCCCCGTGAAGGCCACCGCCGAACGGCCGTTGGAGACGTAATACCCCATTGCCGGCACCGTGTGCTCCATGCGGATGGCACGCACTTGACGGGTATCGTCCTCCCAGACGTCGCCGGGGTGGAAGGGCACGTGATGCAGCGCAGGCTCCCGGCCCCGCGGCAACACGAAAAAATCCGGCCAGATCTGCCAGTTGAAGATGTGCCTACGGAGGGTCTCGTGGGTCTGATCCTCGCAGTGCACCGCGAGCGGCCGGCGATTGAGGGTATCGAAGATGGTGTCCGCAAGGAGGGGCAGGCCTGCGATGTGATCCAGATGGGCATGGGTGAGAAAGACCCGGGAGATCCGTTTCAGCCGCTCGACGGACAGGTCTCCGATACCCGTTCCGCAATCGATGAGCATGTCGTCATCGACCGCCAGCGAGGTGGTCCGCAGCCCACGGCCGATGCCACCGCTGCATCCCAGAACTTCGAGTCGCACCGCCGGACTTCATCCATGAGTTCGCAGGTCAGGCCTCGGATGCTACCATGAGGCCCCGATCCGAAATTGCCAACGGGCTCACGCCCCGGCGGCCGTCGCGCAGAATTTCATCCCGACCCGACATCCGCATGCATGTCCTGCCGAGTCTGATCACCGCGCTGCTCTATCTGGCGGCCGCGGCACTGAGCCTCCACCGTACCCGGCGCCGCATCCGGGGTGAACCGGCGCCGCGCAAGTCCGTGCTCATGAGCGCGTGGGGCGGCGCATGGGCCCTGCACACGCTGATCCTGTACCGGCACACGTTTCGTCCGGACGGGCTCAATCTCGAGTTCTTCAACGCCATGTCCCTCATCCTGTGGCTGGTCGCGGGACTGCTCGGCGCCAGCACCCTGCGCAGGCCGCTCGAGCCGCTGGCCGTGGCGCTGCTGCCCGTGAGCGCCCTGGCGGTCCTCGTCGCCGGTCTCGTTCCGGAGCCCTCCACGGTGGTGGCGGTGGATTCGGTGGGAATCCGGGTGCATATCCTGGTGTCGCTGCTCGCCTACAGCGTGCTGACCTTCTCGGCCCTGCAGGCGCTGCTGCTGGCGATCCAGGATCAGCACCTCCACCGCCACCGGCCCGGCGGCTTCGTGCGCACCCTGCCTCCATTGCAGGAGATGGAACAGTTCCTGTTCCAACTCATCACTGCGGGGGTGATTCTGCTGACGCTATCCCTGGTGACCGGCTTTCTGTACGTCGAGGACCTGTTCGCCCAACACCTGGTCCACAAGACCGTGCTCTCGATCACCGCCTGGCTGGTGTTTTCTATCCTTCTGTGGGGCCGGTGGCGTTTCGGCTGGCGCGGACGCAAGGCGATCCGTTGGACCCTGTGGGGCTTCGCAGCGTTGCTGCTGGCCTACCTCGGCACCAAGTTCGTCATCGAGTTTCTGCTTCCGGGCTGATCCCCCTTGGACGAACCCTCCCTGACCACGCTGTCGCTGCTCTTGCTGATCCTGTTCGGGCTGTCGGCATTCTTCTCCGGGTCGGAGACGGCGCTCATCGCGCTCAACCGCTACCGCCTGCGCCACCTCGCACAGCAGGGCCATCCCGGGGCCATCCGCGCGCAGCGCTTGCTCGCCCACCCGGACCGGCTCATCACGTTGATTCTGCTGGGAAACAATTTCGTCAACATCCTCATCACCCAGCTGGCCACTTACCTGGGCTACCGCCTGTTCGGCAATACCGGGGTGGCCTTCGCTACGGGCCTGCTGACACTCGCCCTGCTGCTTTTCGCGGAAGTCACGCCCAAGACCTTCGCGGCGGTGCACTCGGAACGGCTCGCCTATCCGGCCGCCTTCGTATTCTCCCCCCTGCTGAAACTGGCCGCGCCGTTGGTATGGCTGGTCAATGGTTGCGCCCGACTCCTGCTGCGCGCCCTGCGCGTGCCGCAGGAGCATCCGGGGGCCATGGACCTGAGTCGAGACGAGCTGCGCACCCTGATGAGCGAGTCCACGGGTCCCCTGCCCGAGTCGCACCGGGAGATGCTGTTGGGCCTGCTGGACCTGGACCGGCGCACGGTGGAGGACATCATGGTGCCGCGCAACGAGATCGTCGGCATCGACCTCGAGGACGACTGGGACGAGATCGTCGAAGAGCTGCGCAACAGCATGTACACGCGCCTGCCGGTGTGGCGCGGCAGCCCCGATCACATCCTGGGCTTCGTCCACCTACGCAAGCTCATCCCCCTGCTGGTGGAGGACGATCTGACCCGACCGGCGCTGGAGAAAGCCATCCGTCCGCCCTTGTTCATCCCGGAAGGCACCACCCTCCTCCAGGCCCTGGCCAACTTCCGGCGCGAAAAGCGACGGGTCGCCCTGGTGGTGGACGAGTACGGCGACATCCTGGGGCTGGTGACCCTAGAGGACCTGCTGGAAGAGATCGTGGGCGAATTCACCACGGATCCCGCCACCTACAGCCGCGACGTGGTCCCTCAGGAAGACGGGAGCTATATCGTCGACGGTGGCGTGCACGTGCGCGAGCTCAACCGGCGACTCGGCTGGGATCTGCCGGAAGACGGACCGCGCACCTTGAACGGACTCATCCTGGAACACATGGAGTTCATTCCGGGCCCGGGCACGAGCCTGATGATCAACGGCTATCCCATGGAGATCATCCAGGCCACGTCCAGTGCGGTGAAGACCGTTCGGATCCGGCCGCGCATCGTGAGGCCGGAACGGGAAGAGGCCGACGCCGACTGATGGCGCGTGCAGCCCCCCGCTACCAGTGCACCGCCTGCGGTGGGGTGCAGGCCAAATGGGCGGGCCGCTGCCCCGAATGCGGCGCCTGGAACACGCTGGAAGAGACGGGTACCTCCTCCTCCGGCCCCCGGGGGAGTTGGACCGGGGCACGGGCCTCCGAACCCGTGGATCTGGCCGCGGTGCCCGCCGAAAACGCGGCCCGCCGCCCCAGCGGCCTGGATGAACTCGACCGCGTGCTGGGCGGCGGCATCGTCCAAGGGGCGGTGGTCCTGCTGGGAGGGGATCCGGGCGTGGGCAAGTCCACCCTGTTGCTACAGATGCTGGCGGGGGCCGCCGGCGAGGGGCTGTACGTGAGCGGAGAGGAGTCCCCGGCTCAGGTGGCCCTGCGGGCCCGGCGTCTGGGCCTGGCCGTGGAGGGCTTGCGGCTGCTGCCGGAGACGCGGGTCGAGACCATTCTCGCCACGCTGGCCCGCGAGCGGCCCCGGATCGTGGTCATCGACTCGATCCAGACCATCTACAGCGAGGCATTGCAGTCGGCTCCAGGCTCGGTGGCCCAGGTGCGCGAATGCGCAGCCCAGCTCGTGCGTTTCGCCAAGACCCGACAGACCACCGTCTTTCTGGTGGGCCACGTGACCAAGGAGGGGGCGCTGGCGGGGCCGCGCGTCCTTGAGCACATGGTCGACACGGTGCTTTATTTCGAGGGCGATCCAGGGGGCCGTCACCGGCTGCTGCGCGCCGTCAAAAACCGCTTCGGCGCCGCCAACGAGCTCGGCGTGTTCGCCATGCTGGAGGCGGGGCTGCGCGGGGTGAGCAACCCATCGGCGATCTTTCTGTCCGGGCGCGGTCGGCCGGTGCCGGGCAGCGTGGTCACCGTCACCCGCGAGGGCACCCGCCAGCTTCTGGTGGAGATCCAAGCCCTGGTGGACGAGAGCCACCTGGGCAATCCGCGCCGGGTGGCCGTGGGCCTGGACACCAACCGGCTGAGCATGCTGCTCGCCGTGCTGCACCGCCACGCGGGTGTGCCCACCCACGACCAAGACGTCTTCCTCAACGTGGTGGGCGGTGTGCGCATCCCGGAGACCGCCGCCGACCTACCCCAGCTCCTGGCCGTGTGGTCGAGCCTGCGCGACCGCCCCTTGCCCGAAGGCCTGGTGGCCTTCGGAGAGGTGGGCCTGTCTGGGGAGGTGCGCCCCGTCCCGGCCGGTCAGGAACGGCTGGCCGAAGCCCGCAAACACGGGTTCCGGACCGCGCTGGTGCCGGAGGCCAACCGCCCCCGCCGCACGGTGCGGGGCCTGGAGGTGCTCGGCGTCCGGCGCCTCGAAGAAGCGCTCTCCCTGATCCGCGAACGCTGATCCCCGAAGGCCCGCGGGCCCCATCACCCGTGCCGGCGCCCCGCTCTTCCGGGGCTGAGCGTGAGCGGAACGAAAAAGGGGCTCAGACCGCCTCGGCGAGCGGCTGCTCCAACTCCCCGGCGATGGGACGCAGCGGATCGGCGCCCACCGTGCCCCGCAGTGACTCCAGATACTGCGGGCTGGAGACCCATTCGACCTGCCGGCGTGCCCGCGCCAACCGCTGCCGGATACCGAGTTCCTCGGCCTCGTCGGCATGGCTCTCCAGGGAGAGGAACCGCTCCAGTTCGCACACGTAGCGTTTCCATAGCGCGATCTCCCGAGCCTGTTTGGTTCGCAGGCGCTCCTGATACCACGCCGACCCCAGCAGGTATTCGCGCGTGAACATGCGGCGGATCTTCGGATCGTGCACGTCCAGGCCCTGGTAGTGGCCCTCGGCCATGATGTGAAGCAGGGCCTTGAGGGGCGGGCAGGCCTCCTCGATGGAGCCGTCCTCGATATAACAGCGGGCCACGCGACGCTGAGCCTCGACGATGTTCTCCACACCATCGACGAACACGTCCAGGTCCTGGGTCTCGGGCCGGAGCATCGCCTCGGTGAACACCGCATCGGGTCGGTCGAAGATCTTGCCGAGATAGGCATGGACGAACCGGCTGGTGATGCGGTAACCCAGTCGACTGGCGAGGATACGCCGACCCTGGTAATCGAAGTCCTCCACCGCCTCCAGATAGCCCTTGGCGATGAGGTACTCGGGGTCGCGCTCCTTGGGGTCGAGCCGTGCCCAGATCTCGGGAATCAGCAGGCTGATGTCATGATCCACACGAAGATGTGGACCGATGTATCCGGCTGCACTGGAAAAACCTGAATATCCGGTGAGGATGAACGAGACCAGTGCGGTGTTCAGATCGGCAGTCGGCCGCAGCGCGTTGAAAGGACCTTTGGTGAGCGCCCCTTCGCTGCCGGCTCCCGTGGTGGACGGCGACTTGCCCGTCAGGCTGCAGATGAAGTCCATGAACAGCTCGGGCAACTCCTGATAATGGATGGGGTTGTAGACCGCCAACGGGCGGATGCCCTCCTCCGGCGGATTGTTGCGCCGCCCGGCCAGCACCGCGTCCACCGGGTGACACACGGGCCGCTCCAGCGGGATGTGGTGGTGGAACCGCACGCAGACCTCGGCAAGATAGGGCTGGATCGGATCGGCCAGGTCGGGGCGCAGTTGCAGGTAACGGGGGTTCTTACTGGGCTTGCCGTCCACGAGCCGCGGGTGGGCCGAAGAAACCACCCACTGATCGTCCTCCAAGGCGGCCTGGAGCAGCTCCCGCATGGGCGGTGTGTACTTGTTGAACTCCAGGACGTTGTCCACCACCGCGCGCAGCGCCTCACCCCGCAACGGTTCCCAGTTGGCCAGAAAGTTGCCCGGACGGGCCAGGTCCCGCTCGGTCTGCCTGTCGAAACCCTTGTGGATGGCCTCGTCGGGGCGTTGGAACAGCCGGAACTCGCAATTCCTGACCAGTTTCAGGCTGCCTTGCGCATCCTGCGTGCGGCCGGTGCAACCTTCCAGAACCCGTGCCGGCACCACCACCGAGGCCGTGATGTCGTCCTCCATCTGCACCTTCTGGGCGGCGACGAAGTCCAGGCGCACCTTGTAGATCCTCCAGGCGCCGTCCTCCTCCAGACCCACGCGCAGATAACCGGCGCGAACGGCGCGCCCGCCGAACTTGAGCTCGTGGCCTTCCTGCCCGTCGATCACGTCCACGGAGAAATGCCGCCGCCAGTCCCGGCCCCACTCCTGCCGATAGAAACGCTTGACCAGGATCGCGATGGCCCGGATGCGCGGGGGGATCGACTCCAGCCAGGCGTTGTATTCGTCCGTGTAGGCCGGCGAGGGCGTGAGCAGGCGGATCACCGAGCCCAGGCTGCGCTGCGGCGAGAGAAACCCGCGGAACGGATCGCGGTCCTCGTGCGCGAACTCGGGTCGCAGCCGGTCGCTGTAGTCCTTGTCGAACAGGGCCTGGACCTGGTCGAAATCCTTTTGCAGATCATCTACGAATAAAGATCCATAAATAACTGCATCGTCTAGAGATTTTGAAATTTCCGATTTACCTCCTCCAGAGACGGTGCTCGGCTTGTGGCAAAGCGTGCCCACCGGCGAGGTGCCCACCAGGCGCCACGACGGGGAATCCGGGTGGGGCTGCATCTCCACCCGATAACCGTTGGGCTGGACGTAGATCTCACCGGGGCGCAGGGGGATGCGGCGCGGCTTTCCCTCGTGCTCCCAGGTGATCTCCTGGGCATTGAGATCCATGCGCAGTTCCTGGGGCACGTATTTGATCTGCGGGAACCGCTTGTCCGTCCCGTACCCCTCGGGGTGGATCTCCATCAGCGCGCCGTACAGCTCGCGGACCTGGGCGAAGCTGTGGCGGTCGCTGCGGGTGCGGCTGTCCACTCCGTACTCGTCGCCGTGGTTGCGCCGGGGAAAGGCCAGGGCGCCACCGGCATGCTCCTCCTCGGCCAGGCCGTACAGATTGGCCGCATAGCCGATCTGCGTCTTGACCTCCTTCTTGCAGTACCCATAGTAATTGTCGGCCAGGAGGGTGACGATCACGCCGCGCGCATCGCGCGCCGTCACCTTGAAGGCACGGCCCTCGTTGTAGCGCTCGTCGGGATCGCGCCAGCACATGCCCTCGCGACGCTGGCGCTCGGTGGCCTGCTCCCAGCGCGGCAGACCCAGCTCCCGCTTGGTGAAGCGGGTCAGATGAGGAGCGAGGATCACGCAACCAGTGTGTCCGGTCCAATGATCGATGTCCAGGGCCGCGTCGTGCTGAGGCAGATAGGGATTGCCGGCGTTACCGAAGATGCTCTCCACGAAGTCGAGGTTGCTGACCAACGTGCCGGGGGCGAAGAATCGGATCTCCATGTGCTTGGCCGGTTGGTGGCCGGGAATCTCCGGACACACCAGGGGACGCAACAGCAGCGAGACGAACATGCGCGCCACGCGGCAGTCCTCTTGGCCGCTGGTGAACGGCAGGACCAACATCTCCTCGGGGGGATGCAGCGCCTCCCACAGCAGACGAGCGAACACGGACTTGGGTACGGCCTTCTTGTCACCCGGGATGGGTAACCCGCCCTCGGCGATGTGGAAAGAACCGGCGGTGGTGCGCCGGTCGGCGGCCGGATTGTGCAACACGCCCTGCCGGACCCGCACGCTGGTCACCAGGTCCGACTCGAACCGATCCCGGCCCAGCGGTAGGGAGAGCTCACGCGCCACCCCATGGCGGTCCAACACGAAGGTGTTGACCGGCAACGAGGGACGGTCGTCCAGGGAGACGTCGCCAAGATAGTCGTCGAGGAAGTCCTGGATGCGCCGGTCCACCGGCGGTAGATAGCGGGACAGCAGCCTGGACTTCTCCCGGTAACTCTGCAGCAGGTCGTGGGCCACGTCCAGGAACTCCCGGTCGGTCCCCCGCGCGCAAGTGGGCTGGCCCGACGAGGCGAGCTTCAAATTGATGTAGAGCTGGAGTCGTTGCTGTTCCTGGCGGGCCCGTTCGGGGTCGTCGAACAGTCCCAGGGCCTGCTCCGGATCCGTCCCGTTCAACATGCTTCCTCTCCCCCGCCGCCGCGCAGCTGGCCTTTATACCGCCGCCCGCGGCCGTGGACAAGGGACTCGGTTCCCCAGTCGCCGATCCGCAATCACTTGGACACCTCCCTGGGCAACGCCGCCAGAGCGGCATCGGGGATCTCCAGCGCCGCCTCGTTGAGATACAGCGGACGCACCACCTCGGGTTCCCACACCCGGAACATGCGCTCGAGCAGGCGCACGAACCGGTCGATCAGGGGCAGCCTCACCACGATTCCCGCCAGATTGAACAAGGTGTGGAACGTGGCGAGCTTCAGGGTGTAATCGTCGGCGGCGATGCCGACACGAGCGGCCACCCAGTCCACGGCCAGGGCGAACTGGCGGATCGCGGCCAGGGCGAGGATGCCGGTCACCACGTTGAAGATCACATGGGCGGCCGCCAGCCGGCGCCCCTCCACGTTGGCGCTGAGCGCCCCCAGCACCGCCGTGATAGTGGTGCCCACGTTGGCGCCGATGGCCAGAGCCAGGCCGTTGGCATAGGTGATCTGCCCGGCGCCGAGCGCAGTCAGGGTGAGCACCAGGGTGGCGTGGCTGGACTGCATGATCACCGTGGCAGCGGCCCAGCAGCCTGTGGATCAACAACCCCTAGAACCCGGCGATGGCGAACCGGGCCAGATCGATGGCCGACTTGAAGGACTCGAATCCGTCCTTCATGTAGTGGATGCCCAGGAACAGGAAACCGAGACCGGCGCCGCCGTTCACCGACGTTCCACCCGCAGATCCAGGAAGTGGGTGGCGCAGGAAATGCACGGATCGTGATTGCGGACCGCCCACTCGGCCCGCTGACGGGCCGCCGCCTCGTCCAGGTGCAACAGTTCCGGAGCCAGCTCCCGCAGGTCCTCCTCCATGGCGGCCTGGTTCTGGGCCGTGGGGGGCACGATCCGCGCCCGCCGGATGCGCCCGGCGGCATCCACCTCATAGCGGTGCCAGAGCAACCCGCGGGGCGCCTCGGTGGCTCCGGCACCCACGCCGTCCACCGGACGCGGAGCCACGGCCGCCGGCCGGGGGGGCACATAGGTCCGCACCAGCTCCAGCGCCTCCTCGAAGGCCTGGGTCACCTCCACGGCCCGGGCGAGCAGCGCTTTGAACGGATTGGTGCAGGGCACCCGGAGCCCGGCCCGTGCCGCGGCCTCACGGGCCGCTCCGCCGAGCCGGTCGAAATTCAGATTGATCCGCGCCAGCGGGCCGCACAGGTACGCGCCCCGGCCCCGGATGCGCGCCCGCAGCGCAGTCGAATGGGGCACCTGATGCTCCTCGATGTGCTGGTCGAACGCTTCCACCGGGCACTCCAATCCCCGGCTGGAGACGATCCGTCCCTCGACAATGGGATACTCGGCGTGATGACGCAGGGCGACGAACTCGTAGTCGCGCTCCAGCGCCGGAAACTCCAGCCGCCCGAGCTCGGCCGCCGTCTCCAGGGCCGCCCCCAGCCCCCATTCGAGCTCCGGCTGCAGGTCGCGCAACGCCGATTCGTCGGGCGCCCGATAGAAACCGCCCAAACGCACGTTCACGGGATGGATCTCCCGGCCCCCGATGGCACGCATCAGCGCGTTGCCGATCCGCTTCATGCGCAGGCCGCGGCGCACCAGCTCGCCATGCTCGCGCGCCATGGCCATCAGGTCCGGGAAGCCCAGGAAATCCGGCAGGTGCAGCAGAAACATGTGCGCGCAGTGACTGGCGATCCACTCCCCGCAATACAGCAGCCGACGCAACGCCGCGATCTGCGGGGTGACCACGACCCCGGCCAGGGCCTCCATGGCCTGGCAGGCGCTCATCTGATAGGCCACGGGGCACAGGCCGCAAATGCGGGCGGTGATGTCGGGTGCCTCCTCCCAACCGCGCCCCACCAGCAGGGCCTCGAACAGCCGCGGCGGCTCCATGATGCGCAGACGCACCGCCTCCACCCGCCCATCGCGCACGGCGATGGTGAGGGCGCCCGTGCCCTCCACCCGGCTCAGCAGGTCAACCTCGATCCTGCGCCGCATCACCTCCCTCCCGCGCAAACGCCTCGGCAGCCGCATTGAAGTTGACCCACAACCGCGCGATGCGCCTGGCCTCGCCCGGGAGATGCGCACGCAGGGCCGGCGCGTTGACCACCGCCTTGGGCCCGTAGCACCCATAGCAGCCCCGACCCACGCCGGGACACAGCGCGCCGCAGCCCGCATGCGTCACCGGTCCCAGGCAAGGCTCGCCCCGGGCCACCAGCACGCATACCGCGCCGCGCCGCTTGCACTCCATGCAGACGCTGTCGGCGGCGAATCGCGGCAAACAACCCCGCAGGCAGCTCTGGAGCGTTCGCAGCAGCGCATCCGGAGCGATGGGGCATCCCCGCAGTTCCAGGTCCACCGGCACGTGATCGGCGATGGGAGTGGAGGCCGCCAGGGTGTCGATGTAGTCGGGCTCGGCATAGACCGCCTCCACGAAGGCGCGCACGTTGCGGAAATTGCGCAGTGCCTGGATGCCCCCCGCGGTGGCGCAGGCACCGATGGCCACCAGAACGCGCGAGGACTGGCGGATGCGGCGGATCTGTGCGGCGTCGTGCGCCGTGGTGATCGAACCCTCCACGATGGATAGGTCGTAAGGCCCCTCGACCCGCGCGCTGCTCGCCTCGGGAAAGTGCGCGAATGTGACCGCCTCACCCAGTGCCGGCAGCTCCCGCTCGCAGTCCAGCAGGGTGAGCTGGCAGCCGTCGCAGGAGGCGAATTTCCAGACCGCGACCTTGGGCCTGCTGCCAAACGGCCGTTGGTTTTCGAACACGTCGATCGGATCGAGCGCGTTCAATGCCCTGTCAGCCCTGCCCCGCGATCTGGATGGAAAGGCGCAGGAAAAAATAGGTCATCGCAACGACTTGCGCTCCGAACAGCCCCACCACCCAGCGGATCAGACTGAAACGCAACTGGCCGATCTGGCCCACGAGGTCGGCCCGCAGGCGCTCGATTTCCAAGCGGCCTTCCATCCGACCCTGCTCGATCTCCCTGGTCAGCTTGAGTTCGGTTTCCTTGATTTCTCCACGAACCTGCTCGATCTCTTTGGTGAGGTCGGCCCGGAGCTGCTCGATCTC
>JALSSO010000035.1 GCA_026984215.1 Gammaproteobacteria bacterium
CGATTTCCAAGCGGCCTTCCATCCGACCCTGCTCGATCTCCCTGGTCAGCTTGAGTTCGGTTTCCTTGATTTCTCCACGAACCTGCTCGATCTCTTTGGTGAGGTCGGCCCGGAGCTGCTCGATCTCTTTGGTGAGGTCGGCCCGGAGCTGCTCGATCTCCCTGGTCAGCTTGAGTTCGGTTTCCTTGATTTCCCCACGAACCTGCTCGATCTCTGTGGTGAGATCGGCCCGGAGCTGTTCGATCTCTTTGAGCAGACGAAGCTCGGTTTCCCGCAGCCCCGCAGACGTGGCGAGATCCTTGATCTCCGGATAGCGATCTTCGAGCTGCTCGAAGGCCTCGGCGATCACCCGCGCGCGAGTCGCGTCATCGGGAGCCGTTCGCAGGCGTTCGTAGATGTCGATGACAGAGGTCATGGTGTGACATGGGATGCGTCGAAAGCCATTGTAACCCAGCCGGCGATGGCAACGACGCGCCCATGCTACGACCCATGTCTCCCTGGTGGATCATCACGAGCCGCTCCAGGCCCCGCCGGCAAATGCCCCCCGTCTCCGGTCTGCCTCACAGTCCCCTCACCCCGAACGCTGCCCGGATCCGCTCCCAGGGAAACACCGGTCCGTCCCGGCAGAGCAGGAACGGACCCCACTGGCAATGGCCGCACAGGCCGATACCGCATTGCATGTTGCGCTCCATGGAGAGGTGGATGCGGCCGGGCGCCACGCCGAGGTGTTCGAGCTCGCGCGCGGTGAAGCGCATCATGATCTCCGGGCCGCACACCAGGGCCACGGTGCGTTCCGGCCGGCACGGTGTGCGCGCCAACAGCCGCGTCACCACGCCCACCTCCCCTTCCCAATCCGGCCCGGCATGGTCCACGGTGACGGCCAGGTGCAGGTCCGCGCGCCGCGCCCAGGCCTCGAGCTCGCCCCGGAATAGGCGGTCGTCGGGGCTGCGTGTCCCGTAACACAGGGCCAGGGCGCCGAAGCGCTCACGCCGGGCCAAGGCGTGATAGAGCACCGGCCGCAACGGGGCGAGTCCCAACCCACCGGCCACCAGCAACAGGTCCCGACCAGCCGCCGACTCCAGCGGCCAGCCCGTCCCGAACGGCCCACGCACGCCCAGGGCTTCACCGGGCTTGAGCGCCGCGAGCCGCGAGGTGACGCAACCCACCGCGCGAATGGTTTGCACCAGCAGCGCCTCGTCGGGGTCGCCGCTGACGGAGATGGGCACCTCTCCCACGCCCGACAGTGAAAGCATGGTGAATTGCCCCGGTGCGAAGCGGGTCTGTGCGGGGTCGGCCGGCTCCAGGGCCAGGGTCACCGTGTCCCCCGTCTCCCGCCGGCGCTCCCGCACCCGCGCCGGCGACGGCGACCAGGGGTCGGCGCCGGCCACCGCCCGGACATCAGCGGCCGGGCCGGGCATAGACGTCCAGCAATTGCATGCGGGTGCCCTGCAGGGTTCGCAAGATCACCGGCACGAACCGTTTATAGAGCAGGTAGCCCAGACTTGCGTCATCCTCCATCTTGCGCCGCAGGCAGGCACCGTCGAACTGCAGGGCGTGCACCTCTTCCACGGCGCGCGCGTCGCAGTACCAGCGGTAGGGCGGAACGATCCAGGACCAGCCGGCCACCTCCCCCGGCCCACGCGTATCGATGCGGATGGGGCCGCCGTGGGGCGCATGGAGCTCCAGGGCCAGACGTCCGGACCGGATGCAGTAGAACCAGTCGGCGGAGTCACCCTCGCGGAACACGAGCTCGCCGCTGCGGAACACCGTGTTGCGGGCGCAGCCGGCCACGACACGGCCCGCCTCCGGATCGATGTCCCGGAAAAAAGGATGACCGAGCACCAGGTCCTCCACCGTCTCCATGGGTCACGCCTCCAGCAGCGCCGCGGCCTCGGCCGTGATGTCGATGCCCACCGGGCACCAGGTGATGCACCGCCCGCAGCCCACGCAGCCGGCCGTGTCGAACTGGTCATGCCAGGTGGCCAGCTTGTGAATGAACCATTGCCGGTAGCGCGAAGCGATGTCCGGACGCACCCGCCCCCCGTGCAGATAGGAGAAATCCTCGTCGAAACAGGAACCCCAGTGGCGCAAACGCCAGGTCGCGCCCGTCACCCAGTCTTCATGGTCCTCCACTGTGGTGCAGAAGCAGGTGGGGCAGACCTGCGTGCAATTGCCGCAGGCCAGGCAGCGCCGAGCCACCACCTCCCAGTGGGGGCTTTCCAGACGGCGCAGAATCTCTCCCCGCAGGTCGCCCCGCGGCAGCCTCCGGCGCATGGCGCCGGAGACGCGCTCCGACACCGCCCGGGCGGCGGCCAGATCGGATTCCCGGGCCGGGGCGTAGGGGACCTCCTCGATGAGGGCGCGACCCCGCTCACTGCCCGCCTCCAGGAGGAACCGGTGCCCGGTTGCGTCCACCAGCTCCGTGAGCGCCAGATCGTATCCCGAGCGCGCCCGCGGGCCCGTCCCCATGCCGGTGCAGAAGCAGGTTTCGGCCGCCGTGGCGCAGTTCACCGCGATCAGGAAAGCCCCTTCGCGTCGTGCGGCGTAATGGGGATCCGGAAAGGCCCCGGCCCGCAACACGCGATCCTGGATGCGGACTGCCTCCAGCTCGCAGGGGCGCACGCCGAGCAACGCCAAGGGCGCCTCGGCCTTTCCGTCGGACTCCTCCTGCCCCGGGTCGGTGGGGACGAGCCGCAGTTGGGGGACGTGGAAGACCCGCTTCCAGCCCTGTGGGCCGAGATTGAAACCGAACAGCACGGGCGAGCCGGTACGGCGCAGACGGTAGCGGCCGGGGGACTGAGCGTCCCGCCAGCCCCGCGGCAGGTCCCTGACCCCTGCGATCTCGGCGTAGGCGATGGCCCCATCGCGCGCGACCGGCCCCAGCACGCGGAACCCCGCCGCGCGCAGCCGTTCGATCAGGGTGTCCAGGCCCTGCGGGGAAAGGATGACATGCTCGGGCTGCATCGGACTCGAGCATACGCAGCCCCCGCCGGATGGTCGAGCCGCGTGTTGATCCGGATCGTTTCGGGAATCAGGCTTCGCAGTCGAAATCGGCGAGAGCCGGCGACGGTTTGCAGCGCTCGAGGACCACGAAGTCGCAGGCGAGGGGATTTTCCGCGTCGGCGGGCCGGTGCTCGCGGGCCGTCTCCCGCCATTCCTCCGCCGGGAGTTCCGGAAAGAAGGTATCCCCCTCGGGGGCGGCATCCACCTCCGTCAGATGGATGCGCTCAGCCACCGGCAGGGCCCGTTCATAGACCCGCGCCCCGCCGATGATCATGACCTCCGGGGCATCGGCGGTGGCCAGCAACGCCTTGCACAGGCTCGTCACCACCTCGGCCCCCGGGGCCCGGTACCCGGGCGTGCGCGAGAGCACGAGGTTACGCCGCCCGGCAAGCGGCCGTCCCAGGGACTCCCAGGTACGGCGACCCATGACCACCGGCTTGCCCCAGGTGACGGCCTTGAAATGCCGCAGGTCCGCCGGCAGCCTCCAGGGCAACCGCCCCCCGCGGCCGATGACCCGGTTGCGGGCCATGGCCACCACCAGCGTGATGCGCGGGAACTCCGTCATGCCACCGGCTCAGGCGCTGGACTCGAAGATGGACAGCCAGGACTCCAGGTCCGGGTGGCTCGTCCGGCCCGCCTCGCGCGCGCGCTCGCGCAGGGCGGAGGCCAGCCGTGCCAGGCCCTCGCGCAGCGCCGCCTGGTCGGCCTCCCAGGCGGCCTCGGGCCACCCCGGATTGACCGCCAGGGCCTGGTTGGCCACCGAGCCGATGCCCGCCCACATCGACCCGGATCCGAGCGCCCGCCAGAAGGCCGCCTCGTCCTCCCCGGCCAGGGCGGCCACACGATGCAGCCACTGCGCCGGCGTGCCCGCGTGGCGCCAATACGCGGGGTCCGTGGGCCGGGCGTCCAGGATCCCGGCCAGGCGTTGGAGCTCCATGGCTGCCTCCCGCGCGGTCATACCGCCACCGGCGCCTTGATGTGGGGATGGGCCTGGTAGTCCACGAGCTCGAAATCCTCGTAACGGAAGGCGAACAGGTCCCGCACCGCCGGGTTCAGCCGCATGCGCGGCAGGGGATACGGTTCGCGCGCAAGTTGCAGACGCGCCTGCTCCAGGTGATTGAGATACAGATGCGCGTCGCCCAGGGTGTGGACGAACTCACCGGGCTCCAGGCCCGTGACCTGGGCCATCATTTGGGTGAGCAGCGCGTAGGAGGCGATGTTGAAGGGTACGCCGAGGAAGATGTCGGCGCTGCGCTGATAGAGTTGACAGGACA
>JALSSO010000036.1 GCA_026984215.1 Gammaproteobacteria bacterium
CCAGGCCGCCCGCATCGGCACCGTCGTGGCCGAGCCCCCAGGCCAGGTCGTGCTGGCCACCGCCTTCGGCGGCGACCGACTGCTCGACATGCTGGTGGGCGAACAACTGCCGAGAATCTGCTGATGCACGAACTGGGCATCACGCGCAATATCGTATCCATCGTGGCCGAACACGCGGGCGACCGTCGCGTGAAGCGCGTGGCGCTGGAGATCGGCAGGCTGTCCGCCGTCATGCCCGATGCCATCCGCTTCTGCTTCGACGTGTGCAGCAAAGACACGCCGCTGGAAGGCGCCGAACTGGAGATCCACGAAATCCCGGGGCGCGGCCGCTGCCTGGAGTGCGGCGCAGAGCTCGAGCTGAACGAGCCGTTCGGCCGCTGCGAATGCGGCTCGGTGCGCATCGAGTGCATCGGCGGCGAAGAACTCAAGATCAAGGAAATGGAGGTGTACTGATGTGTACGACCTGCGGCTGTTCGGATGGCGCCCTGCCGACCCTGACCGATCCCGAGACCGGCGAGACGGTCGGCATCGGCGCGGCGCACGATCACCATCATCACGCCCATGAACACAACCATGCGCATGACCACCATCACGATCATGCGCATTCACACCCGCACGCCGGCCACGAGCACGGTCACGCGCATGTGCATGCCACAGCGCACGGCACCACGGTCGCACTGGAGGCCGAGGTGCTGGCCAAGAACAACCGGCTGGCGGAGCGCAACCGCGGCTGGTTCGAGGGCCGCAATATCCTGGCGCTGAATCTCGTCAGTTCGCCGGGCGCCGGCAAGACCACGCTGCTGGAACGCACGCTCATGGAGCTCTCCGACGAGCTGCCGATCAGCGTGGTGGAAGGCGACCAGGCCACGGTCAACGATGCCGAGCGCATCCGCGCCACCGGCGCCCGCGTGGTGCAGATCAACACCGGCACCGGCTGTCACCTGGAGGCGGACATGCTGGCGCGCGGACTGAGGACCCTGAACCCACCCATGAACTCGGTGCTGATGATCGAAAACGTCGGCAACCTGGTCTGCCCGGCGCTGTTCGACCTGGGCGAGCGCTGCAAGGTCGCCATCCTGTCGGTCACCGAGGGCGAGGACAAACCGATCAAGTACCCGCACATGTTCCGGGCCGCGGAGGTCATGATCCTCAACAAGATCGACCTGCTGCCGCACGTGCAGTTCGACGTGGCCCGTTGCATCGAGCATGCGCGCCAGATCAACCCGGATATCCGGGTATTCCAGGTCTCCGCAGTCACCGGCGAGGGCCTCGTGGACTGGTATGCCTGGCTGCGACAACAGGTGGCGGCCGGCACGCAGGCGCAGGTGGCGCCATGACCACCCTGCTGCTACTCGGCTTTCTGATCGGCATGCGCCACGCGCTGGAGGCCGACCACGTGGCGGCGGTGTCCTCGCTCGCCACCGGCGCTCGCTCGGTGCGCGATACCGTCCGCCTGGGCGCGGCCTGGGGCCTGGGGCACACACTCACGCTGTTCCTGTTCGGCTCCGTGGTGCTCGCGATGGACACGGTCATGCCGGAGCGCCTGGCCAGCGGACTGGAACTAGCGGTGGGCGTCATGCTGGTGGGTCTGGGCACCCATGTGCTATGGCGGTTGTACCGCGACCGGATTCATTTCCATGTGCACCGGCACGCCGATGGCACGGTGCATTTCCACGCCCACAGCCACGCCGGCGACCCGCACCCGCACGATCCGACACGCCACGAACATGCGCATCCTGCCCGCTTTCCCATCCGCGCACTACTGGTGGGCCTGATGCACGGCATGGCCGGTTCGGCCGCCCTGATCCTGCTGACCCTCCAGACCGTTCCATCGCCACAGATCGGTCTCGCCTACATGGCGCTGTTCGGCGTCGGGTCCATCGCCGGCATGGCCGTCCTGTCCGCGGTCATCGCGATTCCCCTCCAATATTCGGCGCGGCGGTTGACCTGGCTGCACAACGGCCTTCAAACGACCGTTGGCATGCTGACCATCGGTCTGGGAATGCATATCAGCGCCGGACACTTGACCGACGCGATCCAACTTTTGCCGTAGCATCCTCACGTGAGCGAGCAGCCCTCCTGACCTCGTCGCCTCAGTTTCCGTTTGAGGGCCCTTGCCCGCCGATGACCCGTGGACCGAGTCCCCGGAGCACGGCGCGGGCGTCGTAGCGATTCTGGCGCTCCGTCTTGGGGACGATCTCGCCGGGGTCGAGGAGTCGGATGCGCATGCGCGCGGTGTGGCGTCGCTGCGGCCGGTACTGGGTGGTACCCACGCCCGGCGGGGTATCGAAGCCGCCCGCGCGCCAGCGGTAGGGATGTTCGATCTCGCGCTCCGAGCGCACCAAATCCCCCGTGGGATCGATGCCCTCCAGCGGTCCGTGGCCGAGATCCTCGTCGAGCACGAGGAATCCTTCGGCGCCGTGGTCCAGGGCGACTTCGGCGGCGTGATAGAGCAGGTATTCGTGGAGCCTGCGCCGGGGGGTGATCGCCATGGCGGTGTATTCGATCTCCCATTCGCGCGGACCCGCGGCCCGTTCGGCGTAGCCGGCCCCCTGGGTCAGTGGCTTGTAGGGCGTGCCCTGGCAGGCGGCCAGGGCCAGGACCAGCACCCCGGCCAGGATAGGCGCGATCCTCATCCACCGCCCCCCGGCGGCGCGGCATGGATGTCGCCTTCCGGATGGAACCAGTGCAGCTTCTCGTGCAAGCGCACCACCTCGCCCACGATGATGAGCGTGGGCGGTTGCACGTCGTGGCGCTCCACCAGCTCGGGCAGGCTCGAAAGGTCGCCGATCAGCACTTTCTGCTCGGGCGTGGTGCCCTTGGTGACCAGGGCCGCCGGCAGGTCGGCGCGCAGCCCGTGCGCCTGAAGCTGCTCGCAGATGATGCGCACGCCCTGCAGGCCCATGTAGAACACCACCGTCTGGCGCTCGTGCGCCAGCATGTCCCAGTTGAGGTCGATGCTGCCGTCCTTCAGGTGGCCGGTGACGAATACGCAGGCCTGGGCATAGTCCCGATGGGTGAGCGGGATGCCGGAATAGGCCGCGCAGCCCGAGGCGGCCGTGATCCCCGGCACCACCTGAAAGGGCACCCGTTCTTCGATCAGGGTCTCGATCTCCTCGCCCCCGCGGCCGAAGATGAACGGGTCTCCCCCCTTCAGGCGCAGCACGCGCCGCCCCTGCTTGGCCAGGCGCACCAGCAGCGCGTTGATCTCCTCCTGGGGGATGGCATGCCGGGCGCGTGCCTTGCCCGCGTAGATGCGTTCGGCGTCGCGGCGCACCAGATCCAGGATGGGCGCCGAGACCAGCCGATCATAGACCACCACGTCGGCCTTCTGCATGAGGCGCAGGGCGCGGAAGGTGAGCAGATCCGGGTCGCCCGGCCCCGCGCCCACCAGATACACCTCGCCGATCTCCTGGCCCGAGGTCTCCGCCCGGGCGAGCTGTTCCCGCAGCAGGCGTTCGGCCTCTTTGTCGCGGCCGGCGAACACCGCCTCGGCCACCGCCCCTTCCAGCACCTGTTCCCAGAACAGGCGCCGGGATTGCACGTCGGGAAAGGCCGCCTTGACCTGGTCGCGCCAGCGCTCCACCAGCTGTGCGAGCCGCCCATAGGCGGCCGGCGTGCAGCTCTCCAGGCGGGTGCGCAGCAGGCGGGCCAGCACCGGTGAGGCGCCACCCGTGGAGACCGCGATCTGCACCGGCGAGCGGTCGATGATCGAAGGCATGACGAAGCCACCCGGGATGCGGTCGCTCACCACGTTGACCGGGATGTTGCGGGCCGCCGCCGCCGCGCCGATACGTCGGTTGAGCGCCCGATCGTCGGTGGCGGCGATGACCAGGGCATGTCCCGCCTCGTCTCCGTCGCGCCAGGGACGGGCCTCGTGGCGGACCCGACCTTCCTCCATGAGGGTCTCCATCTCGTGGCCGAGCCGGGGCGCCACTACATGGACCTCGGCGCCGGCCTGGACCAGCAGGCGCGCCTTGCGCGCGGCGACGCCGCCACCGCCCACCACCAGGCAGGAACGGCCGCGCAGATCGAGAAAGACGGGAAGCAGATCCATGAAAAAACGTCTAAGCGTTCCACACGAAGGGCACAACGTGCCCAGAGTCGGCCCAGGATACCAGCATCACCCGCAAATCCGCCGCCTGCCCCGCCACGACCCGTCGCCTTCAGGCCGTCAACACGGCCAGATGTTCACCGAGTGGACGCGTGACCGGCTCGATCTTGCGGCGCATGACGCTGCCTACGGCGTCGGTGAGCCCGAAGATGGGCGCCACGAGTTGTTCGCTCACGTAGGCGAGGGCCAGGGTGGAGCGCAGCAGTGGCAGGTGGCGTTGCGGCAGGTGCTCCAGCACCTCGGAGACCTCGGCCGTGGGGCCGGCGAGCTGCGCCTCGACCCGGGCGTGCAGATCCTCGAAGCTGCGGGGCCGCTCGGGGGTGGGCCGGGCGGCGCGCCCGTGGAGCTCGACGGCGTCCATGAGCGAGGCCACCGTGTCCTGGTCGGTGGGCTTCTTCATGGCGGCCTGCACCGTATGCAGCCAGACCTGCCCGGCCGGCGAGAGCAGCCGCAGGAGCTGACTCGCGACGGGATTGCCCTGGGTCAGGGGCGTCTCCAGGGCGTGACGCAGGGCCTCCCATTGCGGATGCGCTGGGCGCGATTCCGGCAGCGCATCGGGCACCGCCAGCAGAAAGCCCACGTAGAAGGCCGTGCGCCGGCGGGCCCGCGCCCAGAGGTCCCGGCGCTGCGTCTCGGTGATGAGCCCCGGCTGCAGGATCAGGCGCACGGTGTCGATCTGGTCCTGCGCCTTCTCCTCGAAGGGGAGGAACTCGAGTAGGAAGGCCGCCAGTTCCCGCCCCAGTTCCCCCTGCGCGACGCAGGGGTATTCCAGCATGCGCCGGGCGTTGGCCGCGTCGGGCATGGCCCACCAGGCGCGCCGGGCCAGCTCGTGGGTGAGATCCGGCGCGTGGATCACCGCCACCACTGCCTCCGGCTCGCCCAGCAACAGCAGTTTTTCCAGGTTCTGGCTGCGCGTCTGGCCCATGCGCGTCCAACGTTTGAGGTAGACCGGATAACCGCCGGGCGAGCCCAGCACGTGGGTGGAGATGGCCTGCCGGACCAGCCTGAGGTATTGCTCGTCCTTGCAGGTGGGGTGCAGCTTGAGCGTGGCCTGGCCCTTGTCGGTGAGCGCTTGGATCTCCATGCGCGACTCGTCGATGCGCAGCGCCTGGAGCCCCCGGCGCAGGAGCACCTGAAGCCGCAGATTGTCCTCGTGGGCCAGCTGCATCAGTTGAGCTGGATGCGCTCACCCCAAGGGACCGCCCCGCGTCCCTTGACCAGCCAGATGACCGGATACGGGGGCGGGGCCTTGGGGAAGGCCCCCTTGGCGTCGGTGAAATAGACCAGCAGATCGGGCTGCACGTCCTGCCGGTCCGTCCAGTCGAACACCGGCCGGAAATCGGTACCGCCTCCGCCGGTGAACGACTTGGGCAGGGTGAAATCCTCCCAGGGCTCATACCGCCAGGGCGCGCCCTCGGCGAGCTTGGCGTCACACGCCAGCAGGGTGATCCGGGCCCGCATCTGGCCCTTGATGGCGTCGATCTCGGAGAGGAACTCGGCCATCTCTCGCTCCGAGATGGAGCCCGAGACGTCCAGGGCCACGGTGACGTTGACCTGGGCGCTGCGTAGGGTGGGGAAGATGGCCTCGCCGCCCCGGCGCGTGGAGGGCCGAGTCCAACTGTAGTCGTCGCGGGCCACGGCGGTCATGTAGCGGGCGAGCAGCATGCGCCAGGGCAGCTGCGGCTGGAGCAGGAAGTCCACTAGGCGGGCCAGGCTCCCGCCGAGCTTGCCCGCCTGCATGGCCTGCTGGGCGGCGCCCGCCAGACGCTGCTGCCATTGCACCGCGAGCTGCTCGCGCTCCTGGGCGCTCAAGGGCGGCGGTTGCGGACTCGCCCCGCCCAGCGACTCGTCCGGCTGGGCCTGGGGTGCGGCGCCACCGCCTTCGGCGTCCTCGTCGCGCTCCTGCCCCTGACCGCCGTCCCGGGAATCGCGACGCTGCTCGTTGCGCTGGGAGCCCTCGTCCGGATCCTCGTTGTCATAGAGGTGGTCGTCGAGGGTGTCCTGCTCGTCGGCGTTGTCGTCCAGGCAGGGATAGATCTCCTCGGCCGTCATCCCTTCGAAGCTCTCCTCGACCAGGATGCCCGGCGGCGGGGTGAGCCCTTCCTCCAACAGCAGGGGGTTGATGGCGTAGTCGCAAGCCACGTCCCAGCGGTGTTTGAGCCGATGCTGGCGGCGGGCGAAGTGCGACAAGGCGCAGTGCAGCGCCTCGTGGGCCAGCACGAACTGGACCTGCTCCGGTGACAGGGCGTCGATGTACTGGGCGTTGTAGTAGAACTTGCGCGCGTCGGTGGCGGTGGTGCGGCACCACTTGGGATCGGCTTCGGACAGGGGCAAGCGCAACACCAGGGCCCCGAGGAAGGGTTTGTCCAGGATCAGCCGCGTGCGCGCGGCGGCCAGCTTGGTCTCGATGGCCTGGCGGTCGGGCATGGGCCTCAGACCTCGAACATCAGCTCCGCCACGTCCTCGGCCCACTCGCCGAACTCGGGCACCTCGAACAGGGCCTCACCCACGGCCCGGTGCATGTCCGAGACCATCATCACGCCCATCTCCCGCTGCGGGAAGCGCCGCGCGTAGGCCAGGATGCGCCCGTACACCTGCGCCGCCTCGTCGGTGTCGCGGGCACGAATGGCCCGCCCCACCAGGGCCGAGGCCACGGCGTATTGCAGATCGATCTCGCGGGGCACCGGCACCGCCTCGCCGCGCAGGATGGCGTCCAGGTCGGGCATCTGATCCAGGCTCTGCACGAAGGCGTGCAGCTCCACGCCGGCGGCCGGTCCGACACAGGCCTGCAACGCCCCCAACAGCAGGTCCGGCGCCTCGCCGAACTTCTGCAGCGCCCGATGGGCGAATTCCCAGGAGCGCGGCGAGGGGAAGGCCACCGGGTTGTGCGCGGGGTCGAAGTCGAACAAGAGTTCCGGCCGAAAACGCAGGAATCCGATCACCCGCTCGTCGATGCCGTGGGCGTAGGCCCAGGCCACCCAGTCGTCCAAGTGCACCTCCACCTCGAAGTGCGAGAAGCGGTTGGCCAGCGGCGCGGGCATGGTGTAGGTGACACCGCGGTCGCCCTGGCGGTTGCCGGCGGCGAAGATGGCCCAGCCGCGGGGTACCCGGTATTCGCCCAGGCGCCGGTCCAGAATCAGCTGATAGGCCGCCGCAGACACGCTGGGCGCGGCCGAGGTGATCTCGTCCAGGAACAGAATGCCCTCCGGACCGTGACGCTCGGCATCCGGCAGCATGGCCGGCACCGCCCATTCCACCGTGTCGCCGCAACGGAACGGAATGCCCCGCAGGTCGCTGGGCTCCATCTGCGAGAGGCGGATATCGATGACCGGCACGCCGTGCCGCTCGGCCACCTGGGCCACCATCTGGGACTTGCCCACCCCGGGTGGGCCCCAGAGCATCACCGGCGTGTGATGCCCCGAGCGGGTACCCTGGAATTCCTTGTCGAGAACCGAAAGCAGGTGTGCGGGACGCATGCAAAGACCTCAAAGCATCGTGCGGAGGAAATGGCGCGGGACGGCCGGGCGGGTCAGGTCTCGAAACCGGCCTTGCGGTACCACTCGCGGGCCTTCTCGGGATCGCGGGGCACCCCTCGACCTTCCTCGTACATCATGGCCAGCGTGGTCTGGGAACCCACCAGGCCCTGTTCCGCCGCGCGCGTGAACCACTCCACGGCCCGTTCGCCGTCCTGCTCCACGCACTCGCCCTCCATATACATGAAACCCAGCCCGTGCTGCGCCAACGCATGGCCCTTCTCGGCCGCCTCCCGCATCCAGCGCAAGGCCGCCTGCGGGTGCGGCGCCACCCCCAGCCCGTTCTGATACATGACCGCCACGCGGTACTGGGCCTCGGTGGCCCCTTTCTCCGCCAGCGGCAGCAGCAGGTTCATGGCCTGGGCGAAGTGCTTGGCCTCGAAGGCCGCGATGCCGCTGGACAGCGCCATCTCTTCCTCCTGGGTCAGTTCGGGCTCGCTCTGCATGGACATACGCTCCAATCCGAAACCGATCCGCCATTCTAGCCCGCCCACGGACAAACTAGGACCCAGCCGTTGTACGGGATTTGGCCTACCCGGCTTGCGTTAACCCCAACGAGATATTCAGCGCCCCGGCGGCCTCGGCTATGCTCCCCCGGTTCACGAACAGGGCATGTTTTTGATTTCCGTGGGGAATCGCTCATGACGACGGAAACGGCCGGCATCCCGACCGAGGAGGCGGTCCGCGACACCCTGCGCGCGGCCATCCAGAAGGTCGCCACGGGCCCAGAGTACAGTAAGGACCTCCCGTACGAGGAGGCCACCGGCGTCATGCGCGCACTGCTCTCCGGGGACGCCGATCCGGTCCAGGCCGGCGTCTATCTCATCGCCCTGCGCATGAAGCGCGAGACCGACGACGAGAACCGCGGCAGCCTGCAGGCCATTCTGGAGGCCACCGACCGGGCCGAGGCGGCGGTGGACGAACTGCTCGATATCGCCGACCCCTACGACGGATTCACCCGGGGGCTGCCCGTCTCCCCGTTTCTGCCCGCGGTGCTGGCGGCGCTGGGCGTGCCCGCCTTCTCCCACGGCCTGGAGACCGTGGGGCCCAAATACGGCATCACGCATCGCAAGGTGCTGCGCGCGGCCGGCGTGGACGTGGATCGCACGCCGGAGCAGGTGGCCGCCCAGCTCGCCGACCCCGACATCGGCTGGGGGTACGTGGACCAGAGCCGCTTCTGTGCGCCGCTGTACGCGCTGCTGCCCTTGCGCCAGCGCATCGTCAAGCGGCCGGTGCTCACCACCGTGGAGGTCCTGGCCCACCCCATCCGGGCCCGGCGCAAGACCCATTTCATGAGCGGCTACGTACACAAACCCTACCCACGCATCTATGCCTTGCTCGCCCGTCATACCGGATTCGACTCCATGCTGCTGGTGCGCGGCGTGGAAGGCGGCATCGTGCCCTCGCTCAAGCAGGCTTCGGTGGCCTGGCATTACCATGCGGGGGGCGAAGAGCGGCCATGGGAAGTGGAACCGCAGCCCCTGGGCATCGAATCGCAGACCCGCGCCGTGCCCCTGCCCCCACGGTTCCAGGTGCCCACGGCGCCGGACGCCATCGGGCCGGGCTTCGACGTGGACGAGGCCGCCCAGGCGGCCGCCGAGGCCGGCCTGGAGGCCCTGGACGGGGCGGGCGGCCCGGCGCGCGACAGCCTGGTCTATGCCGGCGCCCTCGCCCTCAAGCACCTGGGTCGGTATCCCACGCTGCTGGCGGCCGCGCAGGCCGTGCGCGAGGTGCTGGCCAGCGGCGCGGCCAAGGCACGCTTCGAAGCCGCCCCGCGGAGTTCCCATTGACCCTACGCTGACCCATCAGCGATTGACCTGAAACGAAGGAGACGACCATGGCACATCCTGGAGACGACTACCGCGAAGCCACGACCAAGATGGAAGAGATGGGCGTGGATCCGGAATACATCATCGGCTGGCAGGCCGGTTATCTGGGCCATCCCGAGCGCGAGGAGCAGCGCATCACCGACGCCTGGCAGGCCGGTTACGAGGACGGCAAGGCCCGCAACACCGCCAACTTCGACAAATGGGTCAAGAGCGAGGCCTGACGCCGCCCGCGGGCCGCCCCCCACGGGGCGGCCCGCACCGGCCCGCGTAGGCTTCCCGGCATCCCGTTCAGCCCCCGTTCATTCATGCCGGCGCAATCTGTCCCCGCACTGAAACGAAGCGGAGGGACAGATCATGGAACACCGGGTCTGGCGGTGGATCGCCGCCACCTTTCTGTTGGCCACCGTCCTGGATGCCCACGCCGTCCCGCTGGATGCCGGCGACGTGGACATCCACATCGTCTCCGACGAGCGGGGACCGCTCACGGAGTATCCGGTCGTGGACCGGCCGCACCTGCAGCGCGCCTACATCGCCGCGCTCCCCGACGAACGCTACCGCATCCGCGTCACCAACCGCAGCAACCGGCGCATCGGGCTGGTGATCGCCGTGGACGGACGCAATATCCTCAACGGGCGGCGCTCGGAGCTGGCGCCCGACGAGGCCATGTACGTGCTCGGACCCCACGAGAGCGCGGAGTACGCGGGCTGGCGCACGGCCCGCGACCGGGTGGCGCGCTTCTATTTCACCGACGCGGCACACGCCTATGCCGAAGCCTGGGGCGACCGCAGCGCCATGGGCGTGATCGCCGTGGCCGTATTCCGGGAAAAGGCACATAAGCCGCCGGCTTACCGCCCACACCGTCCACCGGAAGCACGCCGACGCGGCTTCCTCGGGCGGCCCGGGACGGGTTTCGGGGAAGAGACCTCCTCCCCGAGCCGGCGTGTCCACTTCGAGCCCCGTCGCCACCCGGACCTGCGCGTGTTTCTCAAGTACGAGTGGCGCGAGACCTTGTGCCGGCGCGGCATCCTGCCATGCGGAGATCACCGGGCGCGCAACCGGTTCTGGCCGGATGACGACGATGGGGACTTCGCGCCCTACCCATGGGAGCTGAACTGACCTCGCCAGAGCGCCCGGCACCGCCCCTCTCCCGGCGGGGGA
>JALSSO010000037.1 GCA_026984215.1 Gammaproteobacteria bacterium
ATCCATCACCGCCACGGCGGTTCCCCGCCGCAGGCCGGCGACCGTGGCCCAGAGCACGCGCGGGTCGGCCAGGTGATGGAGCAGGCTGTTGCTGATACAGGTGTCGAAGGCCACGGCCTGGAGCTCCCGGGGCGGCGGCTCGCTCCCGAGCCGCCAGCGCAGGCAGTGGACGCGAGCGGCCAGACCCGACTCGGCGACCGCGCGGCGGGCGAGTTCCAGCATGGCCTGGGCGCCGTCCACGGCCCAGATCTCCACTGCGGGCCGGCGCCGGGCCAACCGCAACGGGATGTCGGCCGGCCCGCAGCCCAGGTCCAGGACCCGGTGCGGTGCGTGGCGTGGAAAACGCTCGGCGAGCAGGCGCAGAAACTGTTCGTTGGGCTCCTCGAAATCCGCCTGGGCATAGGCCAGCGCCTGCTCGGGCGCGTCCATGAGCTCGGGTTCGGGGATGCGCTCCACCGCCGCGCTCAGCCCTCGCCCCAAACGCCGCTCTCGGGCAGCTCCGGGGCATCGGCGATGCGACCGGCGAGCAGGTTCTTCAACGCCCGGCGCAACTGTGCGTAGGCCTGGGGCGCCTCGCGGTCGATGACATAGTCGGGGATCCACTTGCGGTCGCGCTCGCCCATGAGATCGCGCACGTGCTCGCCCAAGCGGCGGCGCATGCCGAACCCGGGGCCTTCCTTCTCGTCGAAGGGATATTCGGCGTATTCCTCCAGCCGCCGATTCATGTGCTCGATCAGAGCGTCGCGATAGTCCCCGGGCCCCACCACGTCACGCTGGTTGTCCTCGATGATCCGGATCACATCCAGGGCCAGCGCGGTGACGAAGCGGCCGCGATCGGCTTCGTCGTATTCCCCGTAAAGCAGCCGGTCGGCCATGTGCACCAAAAAGATCGCGAACTCGGTGATGACCTCCAGGCGCTGGGCGTTGGTGGTGGTCTCGAAGTTTTCGTTCTCCAGATTCAGCAGCGCCTCGGAGGCGATCTTCCACAGGTTCACGCTCATGGCGCTGGCCACGTCCCGGATGCTGCGCGCGCGTTCCTTGTCGGTCCAGCGGGTGCGGAGTCGGGCCATGCTGCGGTTTCCTCGTGTTCACGGATACGGGCAAGTATACGGCCATCGGGCCGCGCGGAACCCATCGCTCGGGTGTGGCATTTTGCGCCCGCCGTCCGCCGTGACAAACTGATTGCGATACGAGGGGAGACGAAGATGTCCGTGGATACCGAACGGCTCCGGGAGACGGTCCAGTACAACTGTCACATCGCCGACGCACGGCATGCGGCGGACTACACCCTCTGCGTCTACCTGCTCAAGATGCGCGAGCTGTACCGCTGGGAGAAGGGTTATCCCTTCGGCAGGCCCATGCCCTCGGACGACGTGGGACAGTGGCTGACCTCGCGCGAGGCCCTGTGGGAACGTCTCGAGTCCGAGCCCTTCCGGCCACTGCGGATCGCCGGTCGCGAGATCGAACCCTTCGAGTCCGATGCGGTCAACGCCCATCTGCTCCAGCGCGGCCTGGTCTACAGCGGCGGGCTGGGGCGGCGTGCGGCGGCGCACTTCTTCCTGGGCGAGCTGGAACGCGAGGACCGACACGGCGATTTTCGTGTCCTGGTGGTGGGCCGCGAACACGCCCGCGATCTCACCGCCCCGCCGGCCATGGCGCAGGGGCGAACCATCTATCTGCGCCGCGAATCGCTCAAGCGCATGATCTGGGAAAAACTCCAGGAGTGGCGCTGGCACGAGTACGACAACGCCATGAAGCGGGCGCTGGATCACTACCCCTTCGACGAAGATCTCGAGCGCGCCCTGGACGAGATGACCGAAGCCGAGGCCCCACATGTGATCCGTCACGAGATCGGCGAGATCGAGGCCGGCCGGTTGCTCGGTTCCGAGTGGGAGGAGATGCTTGTGGACTTCGCCCCTTCCCGTGTGGAGATCCTGGCCCGGGCCGTGCGGGACCACCTGGCCGATGCGCTGGTCACCCTGCCGGCCCTGCTCGAGGCCGGCCACCCCGCTTCCCTGCACTTCTATGCAGCCAACCTCACGGCGATGCGTCGGGACCTGTTTCCGGGCTTTCCGGCGGCCTATCGGACCTGGACGGAAAGCGGCGAGCTGGGACCGCTGCGCAACCTGGTGGACCGGGCCGCCGAACACTGGTTGGAAACGGCACGGGGGATCCTGGCGCGCTGGCACGATGCCGGCACCGCCGCCGCCCAAGCCATCGAGGACTACGCGGCGGCGCGACGGCTCACCACCTGAGTCGCTCAGGCCGTTTGCAGCATGGGGTCGAAAAGCGATTCCACCCGGTTCCTGCCCAGGGCCTTGGCGCGGTAGAGCGCCGCGTCGGCCCTGCGGTACAAACCGTCCAGGTCATCCGGCTCACCGTTGGCGACCCCGAAACTCCCGGTCATCCGCAAGCAACCCGCGGCGTTCCCCGTCTCGGACAAATCGAATTCCAGGCGAGCCAGCCGGCGGCGCAGCTTCTCGGCCAGCGCCACGGCATCGCGTTTGTCGCCGACCCGGATGAGGACGCCGAATTCCTCGCCACCCAGGCGCACGCACAGATCCGAACTCCGCACCGCGCGCCGGAGCAACGCACCGACCTGCTGAAGGACCCGGTCGCCGGTGGCATGGCCGTATCGATCGTTGACCCGCTTGAAATGGTCGAGGTCGAGCAGGATCAAACACAAAAGGTTCTGCTTGCGTCCGCGTACCCGGGTGTCCGCCTCATAGAACGCCCGCCGATTGCCCAATCCGGTCAATGCGTCCTCCCGCGCCGCGCGGTGGGCCCGGGCGAGCGAACCTTTCAGGGTGTGTCCAAGCAGCAGGCTGTCGTGGATCCCATTGGCCAGGACCCGTCCAGAGCGGACGATCGCCACCACGAACATCGCGCATCCGATCACCACCACGCGCTCGGGTCCGCCGCCATACCACGCAAACCACAGCGCCGCCGGCGACAACACGAGCAACGTGGCCCCGAGCATCATGGGATAGCGGGACGAATACATGGCGAAGGCGCCGCCCGTCATCCCGACGACCAACGCAAATACGGTCATGGCCTCGACCATCGCCTCGCGGGGAAGCAGCAAGGCCACCCCGAATCCCCACAAACCCGCCGATAGAAAGAGCGTAGCGGCATAGGCCCGCTCCCAGTGGGAAATCTCTTCGGGCGCCGGATCTCGTTGCCAGAAACGGAGAAACACCCGCACGCGCAGGAGCGCCGCCAGAACGAACGCGCCGAACCACGCGACCAGCGCATCGTGGTCCGCAACGGGCCACAGCACGTACACCACCAAGGCCGAGGTGATCACACTGGCGAAGACCGCCGGGAACGACTGACGGTACAGAAGGCGCAGCGAATCGGCGCGCGCCAGGGCCCGCAGACGGCGGGAGGGGAAATCGGCTTCCCCTTCTCGCGACTCCGCCTCCCCGGATCCCATCCTCCCTCCCTGGGCCACGTTCCGTACCCGCGCCAATGGTAAGGTTCGTCCCGAGTATAACAAGCCTCCGTACCCAGGAGGCGGGAGACCGGAGCGGCCGGCCCTTCGGGACCCGCAAGCCGCCGGCGAACGCCGAGGCCCCGTCCTACGACTAGCGCCCGCGCGGGAACGCTACAATGGATCTTTCGTCAGCCATCCGATCCTCCGTCATGACCGAACGCGATACGGCCACCACGCATCCACCCACGGGGGCGGCCGCCCTGCGCAGCCTGCGCGAGGTCAAGCCCCTGTCGTTCATCTTCGAGAAGGACCGCGCCCTGCCACCCGCCCTGTGCCGGCAGATGATCGAGCGATTCGAAGCCGCGGCCGACGAACAATATCCCGGCCGTATCGGCCAGACGGTCCACGAGGACCGCTCCATCAAACGCTCCACGGACCTGGTGGTGAGCGGCAAGCCCCACTGGAAGGACGTGGACCGCGCCCTGTTCCTGTCGCTCAAGAACGCCCTGACAGAATTTCGCGAGGCCTTCCCGTTCTTCAAGGGGCGGTTCAAGGACTATGGCTACGCCATCCAGCGCACGCTGCCCGGCGAGTACTACCACTGGCACATCGACGGCGGCAGTCACCAGTTCGCCGAAAGGCAACTGGTGGCCGTGTGGTATCTCAACGACGTGGAGGGACCCGGAGGGGAAACGGAGTTCCTCTATCAGCAGGTCAAAATCCGCCCCGAGACAGGAAAACTGATCCTGTTTCCCCCGTTCTGGACCCATGAGCACCGTGGGGTGACCCTGCGCCAAGGCGTCAAATACATCGCCACCACCTGGGTGCTGTTCGCCTGAACGGGCGACTCGAGCCCACTCGGAGCCCCGAGTCCGAGGTCGCTGCCCCGGCGATGAATGGAACCTGAACCCTTCCGGCGGGTTCACTCCCCAGTGGGTTCGAGCGTTGGCTGCTCCGCGCTGCGGTACGTCTCGGCCTGTCTGCGCACCTCGCCTGCCAGCCGTTCGATCCGGTCGGCGGCGCGCTCGAGCTCTTCGAGCACCGAAGCGGTGATGGCGGATTCCACCATGAGGGCGAGCTCCTCGAACGTGTCTTCTCCGATGCGCTGCCGCGTCTGTTCGTCGAGCATGGACCGGAACTGCTGGACCACCCGCTGGGCGTGTTCGGTTTGATGTTCGGACATGTGGCGTTCACTCCATGACTGAGCTGGAACGGTGATCAATCCACCCAGCAGGGCGGCCTCCCGCTTCACGGCGTAGGGAATGGGCAACTGGGCCGGGGCAGGTGGGTTCCGCCCTTGGCACCGCCCGCTCCACCGGCAAAAGGCGGCACCAGCGCAACGGCGCAGGGTGCGGTTCGCAAACGATCCGCGGTGAATCAGGCCGAACGGCTGTTCAGCGATTTCTCGATCTTGAATACGTCTTCGGCCGTCAGCATACGCTCCCCTTCCTCGTAGATCACCGAGGCGGGGCCGACGATGAGGGGGTCGGGCTCGACCGCCACCTCGGGGTCCTTGTTGGGATAGTCGAGCTGGCTGAGAAAAAACCGCATGGCGTTGATCCGGGCGCGCTTCTTGTCGTCGGACTTGATGACCGTCCAGGGCGCGTCGGCCGTGTCGGTGTAGAAGAACATGGCCTCCTTGGCGGCGGTGTAGTCGTCCCACTTGTCCAAGGACGCCATGTCGATGGGACTGAGCTTCCATTGCTTGAGGGGATCCTTGCGGCGCTTCTGGAAGCGGCGCAGCTGCTCCTCCCGACTCACCGAAAACCAGAGCTTGAACAAGCGCACCCCGTCGCGCACCAGCATGCGTTCGAACTCGGGGGCCTGGCGCATGAACTCGAGATACTGCGCCGGGGTGCAGAAACCCATGACCCGCTCGACGCCGGCTCGGTTGTACCACGAGCGGTCGAACATCACGATCTCGCCGGCGGTGGGCAGGTGCTGGATGTAACGCTGGAAATACCACTGCCCCTTTTCCCGATCGGTGGGCTTCTCCAGCGCCACGACTCGGGCGCCTCGGGGGTTGAGGTGCTCCATGAAGCGCTTGATGGTGCCGCCCTTGCCGGCCGCATCCCGTCCCTCGAACAGGATCACGATGCGCTGGCCGGTGTCCTTGACCCAGTTCTGGACCTTAAGGAGTTCGATCTGCAGCTCGCGCTTGAGTTTTTCGTATTCGGACCGCTTCATCTTCTCCTTGTACGGGTAATTGCCGTGCTTGAAGATGGCGGTGCGCGAAAGCGTGACCGGGGCCTTCGCCCCCTTCGTTCCGGCGTCGGTAGCCTTGTCGGATTTGGAGGCCTTACGTTTCTGCCGTGCCTCGTGCAACTCCACCGTGTCGTCGCTCATGGATCGAACCCTCGTCCTGCCCATCGTGGATTCCCGGACCCCGTCCGGTGATAGAAATTATCAATTATCCCATCAAATCTGAACGCAGGTACTTGAGCGCGGTCAACTCCAGCGCCTTTGGTTATCATCCTACCCCGATCATGACCGGTCCCCAACGCAGCGCATCCAGGAAACGGTCCGCCGGCCTACCGCGCCGCGGGCTCGCCCTCGTCTACGACAGCCTGCTGGCCTTCGCCGTGCTGTTCGTGGCCGCCGCGCCGGTGGTGATCTCCACCGGCATCACGCCGCAAAGCCCATTCTACGGATTGTTTCTGATCTATCTGTACGGCGTGCTTTTTTTCTATCTCGGCTGGCACTGGATCCACCGCGGCGCCACGCTGGGCATGCGCACCTGGGGCCTGCGCCTGGTCCGTGAGGACGGCGGCCTCGTCACCTGGGGCGATGCATTCAAACGCTACCTCGCCGCCTGGGCCGCGTTCGCGCCCGCCGGTGTGGCCGTGCATCGCCTGCTGCACGGCGACCTGCTGTGGGGCCTGCTCCTGTGGCTGCCCCTGATGGCGGACTACGCCGCGGCCTTGCGGGATCCATCCGGACGCACCTGGCACGACCGCATCTCCCATACCCGCCTGGAGCACGGCGGGTGAGTCAGGAAACGGAAAGGCGGATCACCATCCTGCTCGCCCTTCTCTCGGTCGGGTTCACCGTGGAGCTCGTGTGGCCCGCCTTGCGCCTACCACTGGCGCCGGACGAGGCTTACTACGCCTATTGGGCCCGCTATCCGGCGCCTGGCTACTTCGACCATCCCCCGCTGGTGGCCTGGGCCATCGCGCTGACCACCGCCATCGGCGGGGCCACCACCTTCTGGGTACGCGCCGCGGCGCTCGCCTTCTTCGCCGGCACACAGGTCCTGCTGTTCGCCACGCTGCGGCGACTGTTCCCGGAACTGCCGCGCGTGGCCGCTTGGCTGGTGGTCGTCCTGCTCAACACCTCCCTGTTGTTTCCGGGCATCGGCCTGGTCATGACCATCGACAGTCCGTTGGTCTTCTTCTGGGCGCTCGCCCTGTATGCCGGGGCCCGGGTGGTCGGCGGGGACGACGGCCGATTCTGGTGGTTGTTCGGCGCCGCCCTGGGCGCGGCGATGCTCAGCAAATACACCGCCGCGCTCCTGGTGCCGTGTCTGCTCGGCTTCGTGCTCCTCGTGCCCGGCCAACGCCGCTGGCTGGTGCGTCGCGACCCCTGGGCCGGCGCACTGATCGCCCTGATCGTGTTCTCACCCGTACTCTACTGGAATTGGCGCAACGATTGGATTTCGTTCAAGTTCCAGCTCGCCCATGGCTTTCGGGAGGAGACCGCGCCCGCGCTATCGCGCCTGCTGGAATACCTCGCTCTACAGCTCGGCGTGGTCTCCCCCGCCCTGTGGCTGTGGCTGGCGGTCTATGGATGCGCCGGTCTGTGGCTGGCCCTGCGCCGGCGCGACGCCCGCCTGGGCTATCTCTTCGCCCTGTCCTGGCCCGTGGTGGCCTTCTTCGGCTGGAGCACGGTGGTGGGCGAGCGCGCCGAGGGCAACTGGCCGGCTCCGGGCTACCTCGGTGCCGTACCGTTGGCCGTGGCTGCTTGGTACCTGGGCGGTTTTGCGCGGAGCCGGGCACATCGGT
Source organism: Gammaproteobacteria bacterium (assembly GCA_026984215.1). Lineage (GTDB taxonomy): Bacteria > Pseudomonadota > Gammaproteobacteria > JAJDOJ01 > JAJDOJ01 > JALVEU01. Next base: position 7,438 of record JALSSO010000037.1, read on the forward strand.
ATGTCGCCAGCGCCGTCATCGCCCTGACACTCCTCGTGAGCCTGTTGGTCCGGATCCATATGCTGCACCCGCTCCTTCCCATCCCACCACAGAACGACCCGCTGAAGGAGTTCGCCTCCTGGCCCCGGATCGCCACGGCGGTACACAGGGCGATCGGCCGCGCGACCACGGCGCCCGGCCCCGAGCAACGACCGCGACCCTGGTTTCTGATCTCCGACCGCGGCACGCGGCTGGCCGAGGCGGTCTTCTATACCGGTATTCCCGGGGTCGACCTCACCCGGCCCGAGCGCTATGGATTTCTGGGCGATTGGCCGCGCCGCTGGTCGGGGCGCGACGCGGTGCTGATCCTCAACCCGTCGACGGATCCCGCCGCCTATGCCTGCCTGTTCGAGCGTTGGGAACCGACAGACCTCCACTTCGTGCCGCGCTATCGGGCTTGGCCCGTGGAGGAGTATCGGGGCACGCTCTACGTGGGACACCGTTTCGGCGGCCGGCGAACCTTTCCGTGCACGACCGACCCCGGAGCCCGGACGGCGCGGCCCCCTCTGCCGCGCCATTGAACACGCACGGGCCTTGGCCCTATTCCAGCACCGCGCGCGCGCCGTTCAGGCGACGCACCACTTCGGCCAGCGCCGAGGAATCCAGTTCCGCCCCCGAATCCGCGGCCAGCGTGTTCATGAGCTGTGCCGCCAGTGCCGCGCCAGGCAAGGCGACTCCTTCCGCCTCGGCCGTGCGCAGGGCGATGCCGAGATCCTTGCAGTGCAGTCGGGCCTTGAAACCCGGCCGGTAATCGCGTTCCAGCATCCTACGGCCGTGCACCTCGAGGATGCGCGAGTAGGCGAACCCTCCGAGCAGGGCCTCGCGCATCCGTTCCGGATCCACGCCGGCCGCCTCGCACAGAGCGAGTGCCTCGGCCACCGCAACCAGCGTCTGGGCCACCACGATCTGGTTGCAGGCCTTGGCGAGCTGCCCGGCCCCGCTGGCACCCACGTGCACGATGTGCCTCCCGACCACTTCCAACAGGGGGCGGACACGTTCCAGGGCGCGGGCGTCTCCCCCCACCATGATGGAGAGCGTGCCGGCTTCGGCACCGGCCTGCCCCCCGGAGACCGGTGCGTCGAGAAAGCATACGCCCCGCTCTGCCAGGCGAACCGCGATGCGGCGGGCCGCCGAAGGCTCGATGGTGCTGTGGTCCACCACCACCGCGTCCGGACGCAGGCCGTCCTCCATCTCGCGGGTGAGTGCCTCCACGTCCGGCGTATCCGACACGTTCAGGAACACCACGTCCACGGCCCGCGCCAGGTCCACGGGCGAGCGTTCGGGCACCGCGCCCGCCGCAAGCAGCGGATCCAGCGACTCCGTGCGCCGCGCCCACACGTACAGAGGATATCCCGCTTCCAGCAGCCGCAGCGCCATGGGGCGCCCCATGATGCCCAAGCCGATGTAGCCCACCCGTCGAGCCATGTCGCCTCCTTCGTTCACTGCGGTTTCGTGATCGTGCAAAGCCGCGGGCATCGGGTTCGCGCAACCGGCTCGCCCTTCAGCCCAGTTTCCGGATCCGGCACAGAAAGAACCCCTCGAAGCGGGCGTCCGGCAGGACGCGCACCGCCCGCGCCACTGCCCCATGGAACGTCCTGCCACCCCATCCCCACAGCGCCGGCCGGAGCGGAACTTCCGCCGGGAGCTCGCACGGTTCCACCGCGCAGGCGGCGCCCACCTCACCGAGCAGATGGTCGACGACCGCCTCGTTCTCCTCGGGCGCGAAGGAACAGGTGCAATACACGAGGACCCCACCCGGGCGCAAGGCCCGGAAGGCGGACAGGATCAGGCCCCGTTGCTTGCGGCTCGTCTCGCGCAGCTTGCGCGGGCTCCAGTGCCGCCAGGTTCGTGGGT
>JALSSO010000038.1 GCA_026984215.1 Gammaproteobacteria bacterium
GGGCCGCGGTCCTCGCCGCCGGCGCGGCCCTGGTCGGTGGCTGGCTGGCCATGCGGCTGCCCGTGGTGGCCGCCAAGGTGGAAGAGACCCTGTGGTGGGTGGGGGCGTACCTGGAAGGTTTTCAGGCTCCCAGCTCCTCGCAGGCGCGCTTCGAGCTCTGGCGGCTGGCCTGGGACCTGTGGCGCGCACATCCATGGGTGGGGGAGGGGTTCGGCGATTTTCCCGCCTACGTGCGTGCCGCCTGCCGGGGAGAGCTGCCCTACGGGGTGGCCTGGCCATTGGCCCACGCCCATAACGTCTATCTCCAATTCCTGGCGACCACGGGCCTGGCCGGATTCGCCGCGCTGGTGTGGGCGCTGGTCCTAGCGCCCCTGGCCTTGGCCCGCGCGGCCTTGCGGCGCGGGGCGCGCGCCCCGGCCTTGGCGCTACTGTTCTTCGCGGTCGCCTTCGCGGTATTCGGCCTGACCGAGGACTGGACCTCGCGTTCTCCATTCACCGCCGCCTACGCCGTGATGCTGGCCCTGCTGGCGGCGGCCGCGGCGCCACCGGCCACCCCGCCTGATCGTTTCCGGTGACAGCGGATCTACACAGTACTTTGGACGGTGGGCCTGGGAAGCCGGAAGAACCAGTTGTGGTGCGTGGGGTCGCCTACCGGCAGTAGGCGTTGGCGCCGTCGGTCAGCTCCCACTGAAAGACGCAGTCGAGTTCGGCGCGCACCGCGATCAGGCCTTCCAGGCCTTCCTCCACGATGACTTGCAGCGGGGGGCGCTTGTTGAAGCGCCGATGGGGGCTGTGCAGCCAGAGGGTGCGCATCTGGTCGTTGCGCGGAAAGGTGGTGCGCAGCGCGTCGGCGATGCCCACCAGGTGTTCCACGCGCTTGTTCACCTCCGGGTCGTCGGGCAGGGGTTCGCTGCCCATGCGGTAGCGCTGCAGGTGGCGCGTGCGGGTGTTTTCGGGCAGCGCCAGCAGCTCGATGATCTGCTGGCCGTCCAGGCCCCAGTCGTCCAGCATCCACACGATGGCCTGGGAGAGATGAATGCGGTGGGCCTCGTCGTCGTGGGCGGCGGTGGGGTCGGTGTGTTCGCTGGTCATGGCTGCTGCCTCCTCTCCGGTCCGTTGCCGGTCAGGTGTCGTCGTTGCCGGGTTCCGTTCCCTGTGGCCGGCGCTTGACCGACTCGAGCGGCACCACGGCGGCCTTGCGGGGCTGGTCCCGGAAGACGGGCCGCTCGTTCATTTCGATGCCTGCCTCTTGCGCCAGTTCCTGTTCGCGGGCGGCAATGAGCTGGAAGCACTTCTTGATGTCGTCGATGCAGCCCTCGCTCAGCGGGTGGCGCAGCCCCCGGTGTTCCGGCGTGGTCTCGCGCACGATGCGCGCCAGCACCTGACGCATCACGATCAGGATCTGGTGTTCCTTGGACAGTTTTCCGGGCTCCTGGGTCACGGGAAGTCACCTCCAGGTCAGTCGAGGGGGTCCAGCTCCATCAGGGGCCCGTGCCGGCCCTCGACGTTCTGCACCAGATTATAGAGGGCCGCCTGCAGGGCCTCCTCCATCACGGGATGATAGAAGGGCATCTTGAGCAGGTCGAAGACGGTGAGTTCCTGACGCAGCGCCCAGGCCAGGGCGTGACCCAGGTGCTCGCCCCGGGGGGCACACAGGCTGGCGCCCAGCAGTCGGCCGCCGCGTCGTTCGGCGTAGAGGCGGATCATGCCCTTGTTCTGGGCCATGATCAGGGCGCGGCCCACCGGGCCGATGGGCATCTGACCCACGGCCACGTCGTCGCGGCCTTCCAGCTCGGCCCAATGGAGGCCCACGTGCACGATGTTGGGATCGCAGAAGGTGATGGCGAAGGCGGGCTTGCGGCGGAAGGCCACGGGGCGGTCGTGGGCCGCGTTGTAGCCGGCGATCTTGCCCTCGTCTCCGGCCTCGTGCAGGATCGGGCGATGTCCGGTCACGTCGCCGGCGATGTAGAGATGGTCGAAGCCCTCCAGGCGCATGGTGCGCGGGTCGTAGCGGGGGATGCCGCGCTCGTCCAGCGCGGCGCCGATGGCTTCCAGTCCGAGACGGTCGAGATTGGGCCGGCGGCCCATGGCGCACAGGACGGCTTCCACCGTGGCCTCGTGGTCGCCCGCGCGGATGCGCAGGCGGTCTCCGGCCTCGGAGAGCTCGGCCGGGTGTCCCAGCCACAGCGGAAACTCCCGGCCGATCACCTCCACGGCGGTGTCGAGCACCACCGGGTCGGTGACGTGGGCGAGGGTGTCTTCCTGGTCGATCCCGTAGGTCTCGATGCCCAGCCGGTGCAGGGCCTGGCCGAGTTCCAGGCCCACCACCCCCATGCCGATCACGCCGATGGATGCGGGCAGCCGCTCCTGCTCGAAGAGGGTGTCGCTGGTGAGGATGCGCTCGCCGAAGGATTCGGCCCAGGCCTCGGGCACCACGGGTGTGGAGCCGGTTGCGATCACGATGGCCCCGGCATGGACTCGCGTGCCGTCGTCGATCTCCAGGGTATGGGGATCGACAAAGCGCGCGTAGCCCTGAATGAGTTCCTCCTCGAGATTGTCGGTGCTGCTGGCCAGTACGCGGTCCACGAAGATGTCGCGTACGTGGCGCACGTGCTCCATGACCGCCTCGAGATCCACACGCAGGCCCGCGGCGCCCTCGATGCCGTGGCGGCCGAACAGCTTGCGGCGGTGGTAGTCCTCGGCCACTTGGATGAGCACCTTGGAAGGCATGCAGCCCACGCGGGCGCAGGTGGTGCCGAGTTCGCCGCCGTCGATGAGCACGAAGGAACGGTCGGCCTTGCGCGCCTGGGCCATGGCGTTGAGCCCGGCGGTGCCGGCGCCGATGATGGCGATGTCGACTTTCCTGTCCATGGGGGTATGCTTTGGAGGATACTGCGGCAGGCTGCGGGAAGCCTCGCAGTATAGCATTGCATTCAATGATAAAAATCTTCGAAAACGTGCGGGATTGGCCGGGGGGACGCGGCAAAATATGGATAGGAGCAGCGAGCCGGTGAAACAGGCGCGTTTCCACGTGGGGCAGGTGATCCATCACCGCCTGTTCGGCTATCGGGGCGTGATCTACGACGTGGATCCGGAATTCCAAGGCACCGAGGCGTGGTACGAGCAGGTGGCCCGCTCGCGCCCGCCCAAGGACCGGCCGTGGTATCGGGTCCTGGTGCATGGCCGGGAAATGGAGACCTACGTGGCCGAGCGCAACCTGGAGCCCGCGCGCGAGGCCGAGCCGGTGGACCACCCCCTGGTGGAGCGGTTCTTCGTGCGTTTCGATGGGACGGCCTATGTGCCGCGACGGGGCATGAACTGATGCTCGAGCGGCTGCGCGGGCTCTTCGCGCCTCAGCAAGCCGAGGATCCGGCCGCCGCGCGGCGGCGGTTGCGTCTGGCGGCCGCCATGTTGTTGCTGGAGATCGCCTGGGCCGATTTCGACCTGCAGCCCGGGGAACTCGAGGCGGTGGGTGCCGCGCTCGGACGCAGCTTCGGGCTGGATGCCTCGCAGGTGGATCTGCTGTTGGCGGCGGCGCAGTCCGCGCATGAGGAGGAGGTGTCGATCCATCCCTATGTCCGGGAGATCAACCGGTGCTTCGATCTCGAGGCGAAGGAACGGCTGATCGAGGAGATGTGGCGGGTGGCCTTGAGCGACCGGGTGCTGGACAAGTACGAGGAAGGCCAGATCCGGCGCATCGCCGAGCTGCTCTACGTACCGCATGCGCGGTTCATTCGCGCCAAGCTGCGGGCGCAAGGCCGCATGGATCAGGCGGGAGGCTGAGAGGGGGCTGGGCGGCGGGTGCCACCCGCGGGTTTTGGTGGATCCCGGGGGACTGAAGCCGTAGAGGCCGCGCGCGGGGCGTTCCCGCCCCGGGGCGCGTGGTATGATCGGCGTTGCCGGCCAAACCGCGGGATGCCCGCCCATGAGCGCCACCGTCCTGGAACTCTACGACCGCCTCGCCGCCGCCACCGACGACCGCCAGCGGATGCGCATCCTGGCCGAGGCCTTTCAGACCCTGGCCGAACACAGCGTCCACCCCGGCGAGGTGGCCAGCCGCGAGGATCTGCGCCAGACCGAGCTCAAACTCACCCGCGAAATCGAGCAGATTCGCCTGGAGATCGAGCAGGTCCGCGGCGAGATCAAGGAGGTGGAACTCAAGCTGACCCGCGAGATCGAGCAGGTCCGCGGCGAGATCAAGGAAGTGGAACTCAAGCTGACCCGCGAGATCGAGCAGGTCCGGGCGGAGCTCACCAAGGAGATCGAGCAGCTCCGCGGCGAGCTCAAGGTGGACATCCAGCGCACCCAGGGCACACTCCTGCGTTGGAGTTTTCTGTTTTGGATCACCCAGTTCGGGGCCGTGCTGGCCGTCTTGTGGCGCCTGGGGGCGGTGGGCTGAGCCGGTCCCGCGCACCCACGGGTCGTCTTCCCGCCGCCGGGGGCGGCCTGGGCTGGAAAACGCCGCGTCGTGTCCG
>JALSSO010000039.1 GCA_026984215.1 Gammaproteobacteria bacterium
TGGTCCGGATTGGGGATGGCGAAGCGGCGCAGACGGCCCTGCTCGATCAACCGCTCCAGCCCAGCGCAGCCCTGTTCCGGATCCAATGGTGAGCCGCGCGGCGCAAACAACACGATCCGCCCGCGCGCGTAGGTGATCGGCCCCGGCCCCGTGGTCCTGCCGTCGGCCACGAGCTGCGCCGTATAGGTCGGATCGGCGGACAAAAAGACCTGAAAGGGGGCGCCGCGCTGGATCTGCCGGTAGAGCATCCCCGAGGAACCGAAGGCGGCCTCGACGGGTGTTCCGTGAACCTGCCGGAAACTTTCCATGATTTCGGGCAAGACCGGGCGCAGGCTGGAAGCGGCGGCCACCAGTACCCGCTCTTCCGCCCCGGCCACGACCGCGGTCGCGAACACCGTCATCCCCCACACGACACCCAGAAAGTGTCGTTTTTTCATGCGCATGGATCCCGGGTCCCCAGGGTCTCGAGAGCCTGCGAGTATACCCGTCCTCGGCCGACGGCTCCGCCCGTCCGGCATACCCTTATCCCGTTTGTGGTATTCGGCCCCTCTTTGGGGTTAGAGACCGTGGCAGGCCCTTTGCATACCCTGGATGCTCCGCTTTTTTCGTCCGAAACCGAATTGGGGGGTTCCGATCCATGTCGACTCCGTTGATCTTCGCCATCCTGTGTGGGGCGGCGGCCATCGCCTACGGGATCTATTCCATGCAATGGATCCTGAAACTGCCCACGGGCAACGAGCGCATGCGCGCAATCGCCGCAGCCATCCAGGAAGGCGCGGTCGCCTATCTCAACCGCCAATACACCACCATCGGCATCGCCGGGGTGGTGCTGTTCGTGCTCATCGGCCTGTTCATCGACTGGTACACCGCGGTGGGCTTTCTCATCGGCGCGGTGTTCTCCGGCCTAACCGGCTACATCGGCATGAACATCTCCGTACGCGCCAACGTGCGCACCGCCGAGGCGGCCAACCAAGGCCTGAACGCCGCGATGCAAGTCGCCTTTCGCGGCGGGGCCATCACGGGCCTGCTGGTGGTGGGCCTGGGCCTGCTGGGGGTGGCGGGCTACTACGCCATCCTGCGCGCCATGGGCGCTCCCGATCCCCTGCATGCCCTGGTGGGACTGGCCTTCGGCGGCTCGCTGATCTCCATCTTCGCGCGGCTCGGCGGCGGCATCTTCACCAAGGGGGCCGACGTGGGCGCGGATCTGGTGGGCAAGGTCGAGGCCGGCATTCCCGAGGACGACCCCCGCAACCCGGCGGTGATCGCGGACAACGTGGGCGACAACGTGGGCGACTGCGCCGGCATGGCCGCGGACCTGTTCGAGACCTACGCGGTGACCGTGGTGGCCACCATGCTGCTGGGCGGCCTGCTGCTCAAGGACGCCGGTGAAGCGGCGATCCTCTATCCGCTGGCGCTGGGTGGGGTGTCCATCGTCGCCTCCATCATCGGCACCTTCTTCGTCAAGGCCCGCGAAGGCGGCAAGATCATGAACGCCCTGTACCGGGGCCTCATCGTCTCCGGGGTGTTGGCGGCCATCGGATTCTGGTTCGTCACCCACTGGATGATGAACGGCCTGGAAGAGGTCTCCACGGGCGCCCTGTACGGCTCCGCGCTCATCGGCCTGGCGCTCACCGCCGCCATGGTGCTCATCACCGAGTATTACACGGCCACCGAGTTCAATCCGGTGCGCCACATCGCTCAGGCCTCCACCACCGGCCACGGGACCAACGTCATCGCCGGGCTGGGCGTCTCCATGAAGGCCACGGCGGCCCCCGTGCTCGCCGTTTGCGCCTCCATCTGGGGAGCCTACGAGCTGGCCGGACTCTACGGGATCGCCATCGCCGCCACCTCCATGCTCTCCATGACCGGCATCATCGTGGCCCTGGACGCCTACGGCCCCATCACGGACAACGCCGGCGGCATCGCCGAGATGGCCGAGCTGGACGAGAAGATCCGCGGCATCACCGATCCGCTGGACGCCGTGGGCAACACCACCAAGGCGGTGACCAAGGGCTACGCCATCGGCTCGGCGGGCCTGGCGGCCCTGGTGTTGTTCGCCGACTACACGCACGGCCTGGAGAAACAGGGCATCATCACCTCCTTCGACCTGTCCGACCACATGGTCATCATCGGCTTGTTCATCGGCGGCCTGATCCCCTATCTGTTCGGCTCCATGGCCATGGAGGCGGTGGGCCGTGCGGCCGGCGGCATCGTCGAGGAGGTACGCCGGCAGTTCCGCGAGATGCCGGGCATCATGGAAAAGACCCAAAAGCCGGACTATTCGCGCGCCGTGGACATGCTCACCAAGGCGGCCATCAAGGAGATGATCATCCCTTCACTGCTGCCCGTGCTCACGCCGATCCTCGTCGGCCTGCTGCTGGGTCCCAAGGCGCTGGGCGGGGTGCTGCTCGGCACCATCGTCACGGGCCTGTTCGTGGCCATCTCCATGACCACCGGCGGCGGCGCCTGGGACAACGCCAAGAAATACATCGAGGACGGCAACCTGGGGGGCAAGGGCTCCGAGGCCCACAAGGCGGCGGTCACCGGTGACACCGTGGGCGATCCCTACAAGGACACCGCCGGTCCCGCCATCAACCCTCTGATCAAGATCATCAACATCGTGGCCCTGCTGATCATCCCGCTGATGGCTGGTTGATCCGCCGGCCCCACGGCCAGTCGAAACCCCTTGCAAAGGCCCCGCGTGGCGGGGCCTTTGCTTGAGCGGGCAAGTCGCCCTGGCGGCTTGGGCAAGCCCCGCCCAACAGGGCGGCCCCCCGGAAAGACTCCACCCCCCTACCGGCGCACCCTCATTAACAGGCTGTTGAGTTGTCAAGGGGTGCGCCCGGGGTATGCTTGGCACACCTGCGGCCGGCCGCCGCGGCGCCGACGGACCCACGCCCGGCCTCGCCTGCATTTCACCGAGGCCCGTTGGGTGCCGTCCCTTGGTCCGGCATTTTCCCAAACCGCAGCCGGGGCGCCGCGTTCCGCCGCCGGGAAGGTACAACAACAAAGCGAGGAGGAGACGAATCAATGAAAGACCATAAACGAAGCATGCTGGAAAGAGCGGAGCACTACATCTATCTGGGTGCCGGATACATCCTGGTGGTGGCCGCCGCCGGACTGCTGGCGGCGGCGGTGGCCGAAAGCATCGAAACCGTGCGCGAGGGCCACTTCGCCGACGGCATCGTGCACCTGCTCGACCGCGTTCTTCTGGCCCTGATGCTGGCGGAGATCATTTACACCGTGGGCCGGATCGCCAAGACCCTGAAACTGGAAGTCACCCCCTTTCTGATCGTCGGCATCATCGCGGCCGTGCGGCGCATGCTGATCATCACCGCCGGAAGTGCCAGCCACGTGGACCTCAAGGACCCCCATTTCCAGGCGGTGCTGGCCGAACTGACCCTCCTGGCGCTCATCGTGTTTCTGCTGGCCTGGGCGATACGGCTGCTCGCCGGTGCAGAGCCACCGGCCCCGGGCGGTTGAGTGCAGCCGGACACACCGTTCACTCGACCGTTCGTCGCCGGTTTTTGACATTCCGTCGGTTTCGGGTAGGCTGGCATCCGCGTCGCCCCGCGAGCCATGGCCGGCCGTGCCGTCGCGCACCGAACCTGCCTGCCGTTCCCCCGGGGCACGCCGACTCGATTCGACGAACAAACTCGCAAGAGGAGCCATCATGAAAAAGCAACTCGCCACCCTGACCGCCACCCTGCTGCTCGGACTCGCCACGGCACACGCCGGCGACATGACGGGGGCCGTCGGCGACGTGGCCACCGATATGGCCACCGACAGCATGAAGGACAAGGCGGTCGATGCGGCCGTGGACAAAGGGGCCGCGATGGCCAAACAACAGATCAAAGGTGATTCGGGCTCCCCCGCGGGTATGATGGAGCATGCCGGAAAGGCTGCTCAAGGCGACGTCTCCGGCGCCGCCCGGGGCATGGCCATGGATTCCATGAAAGACAAGGCCACCGACATGGCGGTGGACAAAGGGGCCGAGATGACCAAAGAACACGCCAAGGAGATGATGAAATAAGGCGTGGTGGTCGACGCCCTCCGCCGCGGCCCCCGTCGGGCGGCCGCGGTGGTCCGGCACATTCAGTCGGACCGCACCGCCTCCGCGGAACCCCCGCCAAGCGCCGCGCTCCGGTAGGCGTTCATAAAGCGGGTCAATGCCTTGCGCACGGCCAGGCATGCGATCTCGCGCACCGAGCCCTCCAGCGCCCATGCGGCGACGTGGGTCGTCCAGACCTGAGCCGCCACCGCCGGCGCCGCTGGTTCCGGCGCCAGGTAAAGCGACCGGCCCGCAGAGAGCTCGATCGAGATCGGGTAGATCCGTAAACCCTGTCCAGCGTCCTCGGGGACCCAGGGCTCCACGGCATAGGCCTCGAGCGTCAGGTGCAGCCACCCTCCAGCGGAATCCTCCTCTGGAACTTCGTCGACGAACACATCCCCCTGCCCGAGTG
>JALSSO010000040.1 GCA_026984215.1 Gammaproteobacteria bacterium
TCGTATCGCCGTGCGTCCCTGCCTGCGCCGCGCTCGGCGCGGCAGGCAGGTCTTCCAACCAGCGGTCGATGGCTTCCTTCCGGAAGCGCCAATGGCGGCCAATCTTCTGGCACGGGACTTTGCCTTCCCGGACGAGCTTGTAGAGCGTCGATTTCGGTATCTTCAGGTAGGCAGACAACTCGTCGATGGTCAGGACATCGCCTGGTCTTTCATCCATCGGAAGCACCTCTCTGGCCGCAAGGCAGATTTCGCGTCATTGTGCCTCATCCAACTGATCTTGTTTGCAGTTAGTGACAGTTGGTGTCAAGAGGTTTGATGCTCGCCATCCCTGGCTTGCACCCTCCGAATGCGCAGTAGCGTCCGCCACAGCGAGGGGTCAGGGAAGGCCCGAGTCAATCCAGGAGAAAAGCAAAGACCCCGCCGGGTCATCCCGACGGGGTCTCGCGTTAACTAAGAACCGCCAGAGTTGGCGGATTGTAATCTGGCTCCCCGGGACGGGCTCGAACCGCCGACCCGCTGGTTAACAGCCAGCTGCTCTACCAACTGAGCTACCGGGGAAGGTAGGCCGGGATGTTAGCCGCCCACCGCAGGGCGGTCAACCGCATGGCGGTGCGGTGGAGGTCTGGAGCCGGTGCCAGGTTTGGACGGCGGGGACGAGGTCGTCGAGTTCGATGCCGGGGCGCCAGCGGTTCTGGGCCAGGAGGCCGGGCAGGAGGGCGTCGGCCCAGGCCGGGCACAGGTCGCTGGGTAGTCGGGTGAGCAGCAGGGCCATGCGGCCGCTGCCCGCAGGATGCGTGTAACGGGAGGGCTCGGCGGCCGGCGGCTCGGAGAGGGCGCGGGTGGCGGGGTCGTAGTGGAAGCGTCCGATGTAGCGCAGCAGGCGGTGCAGCGCGGCGGTGGGGGCGTCGCTTTGTGCGCCTTGGACCGGGGGATTTTGCTGGCGTACTCGGAGCAGGGCGGTGGCGACCCAGGCCTGGGTGTAGAGCGGGCCGGGGGTGTCCGGCCCCTTTTCGCTGGAGAGGCGGTGGGCGGCGTAGGCGCCTCGGGGCAGACGTGCATCGTGCAACAGCCAGATGGTCAGCCGCTCGATCCGATGGGACGGGTCCGGGGCCTCGGGCAGGCGGCGCGATTCCAGGAGCAGGATCAGGGCCTGGGCGTTGGCGGCGGTGTCGAACACCGGATCCAGGGGCGGGGGCGTACGCTCGCGGCGTTCGGCGGCCTCCAGCGAGAAATAGTCTGAATCGGCGTGTTGGCCGAGCAGGTAGGCGCCGGTCGCTTCGTCCCACAGGACCGCGTTCAGATAGTCGAGCCCGCGGCGTGCGGCGCGGCAGTAGCGTTCCTTTTCCAGGCGCAGGCAGGCGGCCAGGTAGAGGCCGGTCATGCGCACGTTGCGCTCCAGCCGCTTGGCGGTCTCGGTGTGGCCGTCTCCGCCTGGATCGGCGTAGAAGTAGAAGCCGCCATCGACCGGATCCTCCAGTTCGTCGAGCATGCGGTCCAGCAGTCGGGGTACGCGCCGGCGCCAGGCGGGATCGGGACAGGCGGCGGCCCCGTGGCAGGCTTCGAGCAGGTATCGGGCGGTGAGCGGCTGTGGCCGCTTGGTGCCCTCGATGCCGGTGAGCGAAAGGCCGTGTAAGCGCCGGGCCTCGGGGTCCCAGAGGTCTTCGAGGGCGGTGTGGAAGGTGTCCGGGTCGACGAGAATCTCGGGCGGCGCGGACCGGGAGGCGGGGGCGTTGCCCAGCCAGTCGAGGAAAGGGCCCGGGGCGAGCAGTCCGGTGAAGGAACGCGCCAGTCTGCCGTCGGGCTCGAGCAGCGCGACGTAGGGCAGCCCACGACCGCCGAGGCGCCGGAACAGCGCACGGTGCAGGTCGGCATCGGCCCGCACGGGGAGGGCGTCGCGCGAGAGCCGGCGCGCGACTTCCGGATCCGAGAGGGTCTCGCGCTCGAAGCGCCGACACCAGCTGCACCACTGGGCGTGAAAATAGACGAGTCGGGGGCGCGGGTCGCGGGTGGTTTCCAGTGCTTCGGGCGCCCGCCAGGCGATGGCCGTCGTCGTCGCCACGGCCGCCGTCGCGGCCGCCAGGACGAGCGCGGCCGCGATGCGGTGCCATGTGCTCGGGTGCAAGGGCCTGGGCCGCGCGGTTACCATGGTGGAAGACCTCCTCCTCGTTTCATTGGACCGGCGCAGGCATGGAATTTTTCGCCGACGTCGAACGACCGTGGACGGCCGGTGCGTTGCAAGCGGCCGTGCGTATCCGGGATCTGCCGCGCTGGTGCGCCTCGGTGCAGACCGTGTATGGAGACGACGGGAGCGAAGGGGAGATCTACTGTGTGTGGGGCCGGTTCCGGGTGCGGCGCGAGGCGATTCGCAATGGGTTGCGCTTCACCCTGCCGGACTGCCCCAACGCACTGCAATGGACCCTGACCGTGGTCGCGCCGGGGCGGGTGCGCGTGCATTGCACCATCGACCGCCCTGCGCACGACCCGGACTTCGTGGACAGCATCGAGGCCTTCGTGGCGGATTGGCGCGCGGGACTCGGTGATGGGCCGCGACGACCGGCGGCCGATTGAGCGTTCCGTTCAGCGCGCGAGGAAGCGTTCGATGCGATCCAGGGCGCGTTCGAGATTCTCCATGCTCGTGGCGAAGGACAGGCGCAGGTGCCCGGGGGCGCCGAAGGCCGAGCCCGGCACCAGGGCCACGCCGGCCTGCTCGAGCAGCCTTTGCGCGAGCGCCACGTCGTCGTCCACGCCGTCCAGGGCGGCGATGGCCGCGGAGACGTCCGGAAAGCTGTAGAAGGTACCATCCGAGGGCAGGCAGGTGACGCCGGGCATGGCGTTGAGCCGTTCCACCACGTAGGCGTGCCGTTGCTCGAAGGCGGCCACCATCTCGCGTACGCAGGACTGATCCCCCTCCAGCGCCGCCTGGGCGGCCGCCTGGCTGATGGAGGTGGGATTGGAAGTGCTCTGGGACTGGATCTTCTTCATGGCCGCGATGATGGGCCGGGGGCCACCGGCGTAGCCGATCCGCCAGCCGGTCATGGAATAGGCCTTGGAGACGCCGTTGAGCACGATGGTGCGCTCGTAGAGGTCGGGGCAGGCGTCGAGGATGTTCACGAACGGCCGGCCTGCGAACAGGATGTGCTCGTACATGTCGTCGGTGGCGATGAACACCTGGGGGAAGCGGCGCAGGACCTCGCCCAACGCCGCCAGCTCCTCCCGGCTGTAGGCCACCCCGGTGGGATTGGAGGGGCTGTTCAGGACCAGGAGCTTGGTGCGGTCGGTGAGGGTGCGTTCGAGTTGCTCGGGGCGGAGCTTGAAGTGCTGCGCCTGGCCCGCGCGCGCGATCACTGGCTTGCCCTCGGCCAGCAGGACCATGTCCGGGTAGGAGACCCAGTAGGGGGCGGGGATCACCACCTCGTCGCCCGGGTTGAGCAGGGCCTGACAGAGGTTGTAGAAGCTCTGCTTGCCGCCGCAGGAGACCAGGATCTGGTCCGGCGCGTATTCCAGGCCGTTGTCGCGGCGGAACTTGTCGATCACCGCCTGCTTGAGCGCGGGCGTTCCGTCCACCGGCGTGTATTTGGTCATGCCGGCGCGGATCGCCTCGATGGCCGCCTGCTTGATGTGCTCGGGGGTGTCGAAGTCGGGTTCCCCGGCCCCCAGGCCGATCACGTCCCGGCCCTCGGCGCGCAACTGCGCGGCCAGCGCCGTGACGGCCAGGGTGGGGGAGGGCTTGACGCGCTGAACCCGGGCGGAGAGCGGGATGTCCAAGGCCATGTCGTGTTGCCGATCGGTGGCGGATGCGGTTGGCCTTATCATAACGAACCCCTACGGCATCCACGAATCCCATGACGTTCCGGCTCCATACCGATTATCGACCCACCGGAGACCAGCCCGAGGCCATCGCCCGCCTGGTGGACGGGCTGCGCGCGGGCCACGCCTTCCAGACGCTGCTGGGGGTGACCGGCAGCGGCAAGACCTTCACCATCGCCAACGTCATTCAGACGGTGCAGCGGCCCACCCTGGTGCTCGCCCCCAACAAGACCCTGGCCGCCCAGCTCTACGGCGAGTTCCGGGAGTTCTTTCCGGACAACGCGGTGGAGTATTTCGTCTCGTATTACGACTACTATCAGCCCGAGGCCTACGTCCCGGCCAGCGACACCTACATCGAGAAGGACGCCTCCATCAACGAGCACATCGAGCAGATGCGCCTGTCCGCCACCAAGGCCCTGCTCGAACGGCGCGACACCATCATCGTGG
>JALSSO010000041.1 GCA_026984215.1 Gammaproteobacteria bacterium
CCAGGTGCCCGGCGGCCCGGGCCACCCACTCGGGCTCGATGCGCGCCGCGGTGCGGGCGTAAAGGCGGCCGGTCTCCACCAGCTCGGCGGCCATCACCCACTTGGGCGGTTTGTCCGCCAATCCCGAGCCGGGCCATAGCCGTAGCTTGCGGCCCCGGGCGCCGAGATACTCGCCTTCCTCCTGAAGTTGGGCGACGTGGCCCAGCAGCCCGCTCAGCAAGGCCTGGTGCAGGGTGGCGTAATCGGCCGGTTCGGCGTTTTCGCGTAGGCCCATCTCCAGGGCCATGGCCCGCAGTTGTTTGTGGATGTCGGCCCATTCGTGCAGCCGCAGCGCCGAGAGGAAGCGCTCGCGGCAGCGCTTGCGGGTCTGGTTGCGCGAATGGCTCCGGCGGGTGTCCTGGTACCAATCCCAAAGCCTGAGCAACCCGAGGAAATCGGAGCGCGCGTCGCGGAACGGACGATGGGCCTCGTCGGCGGCCTGTTGGGCGTCCAGGGGGCGCTCGCGCGGATCCTGGGCCTCGAGCACCGCCACCAGGACGAGCATCTCACGCAGGCTGCCGTTGTCGGCGGCCGCCAGCAGCATACGCCCGTAGCGGGGGTCCACCGGCAGGCGGGCCAGCCGCCGGCCCAGGGGCGTGAGCCGCCGCGACGGGTCCACCGCGCCGAGCTCGTGCAGCAGGCGGTAGCCGTCGGTGATGTAGCGGCGTTCGGGGGGATCGACGAAGGGAAAGGCCTCGATCTCGCCCAGTCCCAGGTCCGCCATGCGCAGGATGACCGCTGCCAGGTTGGTGCGCCGGATCTCGGGGTCGGTGTAGCGGGGTCGGCCGTGGAAGTCTTCCTCACTGTAGAGGCGGATGCAGATGCCGGGGGCCTCGCGTCCGCAGCGCCCGGCGCGCTGGGCGGCGGAGGCCTGGGAGATGGGTTCGATGGGCAGACGCTGCACCTTGGCGCGTGGGCTGTAGCGGCTGATGCGCACGGTGCCGGTGTCCACCACATAGCGGATGCCCGGCACGGTGATGGAGGTCTCGGCGACGTTGGTGGCCAGCACGATGCGCCGACCCCGGTGAGGGGCGAACACGCGCATCTGTTCGTCGGCCGACAGCCGCGCATAGAGGGGCAGGATCTCGGTGTGAGGGGGATGATGCTTGCGCAGGGTCTCGGCGGTTTCCCGGATCAGCCGCTCGGTGGGCAGGAAGACCAGCACGTCGCCCGGCCCCTCGGCGGCCAGCTCGTCCACCGCCGAGGCGACGGCGCTCTGCAGATCGCGCTCGTCCTCGGCATCGGCCGGCGGGCGGTAGCGGATCTCGACCGGATAGCCGCGCCCCGAGACCTCGATCACCGGCGCCCGGTCGAAGTGACGCGAGAAGCGCTGGGGATCGATGGTGGCCGAGGTGATGATGAGCTTGAGATCGGGGCGGCGCGGCAGCAGGGTCTTGAGGTAGCCGAGCAGGAAATCGATGTTGAGACTGCGCTCGTGGGCCTCGTCGATGATGAGCGTGTCGTAGGCCAGCAGCCGACGGTCGGAGCGGATCTCCGACAGCAGGATGCCGTCGGTCATGAGCTTGATGCGGGTGTCGGGGCCGGTGCGGTCGTGGAAGCGCACCTTGTGGCCCACCCACCGGCCTTGGGTGTCGCCCAGCTCCTCGGCGATGCGCCGGGCCAGGGCCCGGGCGGCCAGGCGCCGGGGCTGGGTGTGCCCGATCATGCCGTCGAGGCCGCGTCCGGCCTCCAGGCAGATCTTGGGCAGTTGGGTGCTCTTGCCGGAGCCGGTCTCCCCGCAGACCACGACCACCTGGTGCTCGCGCAGGGCGCCGACGAGGTCCGCTCGGCGCGCCACCACGGGCAGATCGTCCGGGTACTCCGGTCGCGGGGCGCTGGCCGCGCGCGCGGCCCGCCGGGCGGCGGCCGCCTCGATCTCCCCGGCCAGACGGCGCAACGTGGCGGGATCCGCAGGCTTCCCCAGACGACGCAGCCGCTTGCGCAGGCGCGCGCCGTCGGCCGTCATACAGGCCCGTGTCCGTGCCATGAGGCTGCGCAGGTCGGGTGTTGCGGCGCGCTCGGGTGCGTGGCTGGAAGGCATTGGACGGGTGGTGGGAACGGATCTGTGGGTCACTGCCGATGGTCGGGTGCCGGCCGTCAAGGTATCATGGGTGGGCCGGGGGATCCCCGGGCCTGCGTTCGCGCATCATTTCCCCGAGATGGCGTACCACGGCCGTGCCGGCCGGGGCGCCGGTTCGTTCTCCATGCCGGGCCAGTATTGCGAGTGACTCGGCAGACTTGCAAGGCCGCATGCATGACAATCCCGCCATCCAGCGGCCCGATCCGGCCGGGGCTCCGGCGGCCGGGCACCGCCGTGTGGAGGTTGGCAGAGGGCCGGAGCCGGCAGAGCGGAGGCAGACACATTCATGAAGGCAGTGATCCTTGCGGGTGGTCTGGGCACCCGGCTTTCCGAAGAGACCGGTGTCCGCCCCAAGCCCATGGTGGAGATCGGCGGAATGCCCATCCTGTGGCACATCATGAAGATCTACCATGTTCAAGGGATCCGCGAGTTTCTGATCTGCTGCGGATACAAGGGCTACGTGATCAAGGAGTGGTTCGCGAACTACTGGCTGCACATGTCCGACATCACCTTCCATGCGGCGAGCAATCGGGTGGAGATCCACAACAACAAGTCCGAGGACTGGAGCGTGACCGTGGTGGACACGGGGCAGGACACCCTCACCGGGGGGCGTCTGAAGCGGGTGCGGGACTACGTCGGTGACGAGACCTTCTGCATGACCTACGGGGACGGCGTGGCCGACATCGATCTGGCGGCGCTGCTGGAGACGCACCGCCGCGAGGGCGGGTATGCGACGCTGACGGCCGTGCAGCCCCCGGGACGCTTCGGCGCCTTCACCCTGCCCGAGGGGCAGGCCAGGATCGCTCACTTCCGCGAGAAGCCCAAGGGCGACAACGCCTGGATCAATGGTGGGTTCTTCGTCCTGGAGCCGGAAGTGTTCGACTACATCGAAGGCGACCATACCACCTGGGAGCGCGAACCCATGGAACGGCTGGCGCGCGACGGGAAGCTGACCGCCTATCGGCACTTCGGGTTCTGGCAGTCCATGGACACGCTGCGCGACAAGCACGTGCTGGAGGAGCACTGGAAGACCGGCCGGGCGCCGTGGAAGCTCTGGTAGGACGCGCCTCGCATGATCACCTGCGACTTCCTCGTCATCGGGGCGGGCATCATCGGCACCAGCATCGCACGCGAGCTCCGGGCCCGGTATCCCGACGCCGGCGTTGTGGTGATCGACAAGGAAAAGGCGCCGGGGGCCCATGCCAGCGGGCGCAACAGTGGTGTCCTGCATGCGGGCTTCTACTACACCGCCGACAGTCTGAAGGCGCGGTTCACCCGCGAGGGCAACGCGGCGCTGACCGCCTACTGCCTGGACCACGGTCTGCCCATCAACCGTTGCGGCAAGCTCGTGGTGGCCCGCGACGAGGCCGAGGATCGTCTGCTCGACGAGTTGCTGCGGCGCGGCCGGGCCAACGGCGTGGAGCTCCAGGAGGTGGACGAAAAACAGGCCCGCGAGATCGAGCCCCGCGCGCGCACCTGGCGCCGGGCCATTTTCTCTCCCACCACATCCTCGGCCGATCCCCACCAGGTCCTCGGGGCCATGGTACGGGACGCCGAGCGGGCGGGAGTCCGCTTTCGGTTCGGGCTGCCCTACCAGGAGGCGGGCAACGACGGCATGGTCCGGGCCGGTGACGAGCGCATCGCCGCGGGCTATGTGATCAACGCGGCCGGATTGTACGCGGACCGCATCGCCCGCGACTTCGGCTTTTCGAGGCATTACAGCATCTTGCCTTTCAAGGGGCTTTACCTCACGTCCGACGAGCCCCCGGGCGCCTACCGGGTCCACATCTACCCCGTTCCGGACCTCGAGTATCCGTTTCTGGGCGTGCATTTCACCATCAAGGTGGATGGAACCGCCAAGATCGGTCCCACGGCGATTCCGGCCTTCTGGCGGGAGCAGTACCAGGGGCTCGACCGGTTTCGGTTGAACGAGTTTCTGGACATCACCCGTCGTTCGCTCGGCCTGCTGTTCCACTCCGAGTTCGGGTTCACGCGGCTGGCCGTCGAGGAGCTGCGCAAGTACTCCCGCCGGCGGATGGTGGAGCTCGCGCGCGAACTGGTCACGGACCTGGATGCCTCGCGGTTCCGGCGCTGGGGTCGTCCGGGGATCCGGGCCCAGCTCTACGACCTGCGCCGACGCCGGCTGGAGATGGACTTCGTGCTGGAGGGCGACGGACGATCCATGCATGTGCTCAACGCCGTCTCTCCCGGCTGGACGTGCTCGATCCCGTTCGCGCGGTATGTGATCGACCAGGTGGAGCATCGGTTGACAACCAAAGCGAGTGTGAACGCATGAACGTATTGATCACCGGCAACATGGGCTACATCGGACCCACCGTGGTCCGGCACCTGCAGGAGCAGGACCCGGACACGCGCGTCCTGGGGCTGGATTCGGGATTTTTCGCCCATTGCCTCACGGGCGCCGACACGCTGCCGGAGCACCGCATCGATGTGCAGCACTTCGCCGATGTCCGGGACTTCGATCCCGCGCTGCTCGAAGGCGTGGATGCCATCGTGCACCTGGCCGCCATTTCCAACGACCCCATGGGCAAGGCCTTCGAACACGTCACCGCGCAGGTGAACCATGCGGCCAGCGTGCGCCTGGCGCGGCTGGCCAAGAAAGCCGGGGTCTCTCGGTTCGTATTCGCCTCCAGCTGTAGCGTCTATGGCTACGCGGAGGGGGCGGCGCGCGACGAGAACTCGGCGCTCAATCCGCTGACCGCCTATGCCAAATCCAAGATCAACACCGAACACGACATCCGGGAACTGGCCGACGAGCGGTTCGTCATCACGAGTCTGCGGTTCCCCACCGCCTGCGGCATGAGCGAGCGGCTGCGCCTGGATCTGGTGCTCAACGATTTCGTGGCCGCGGCGGTGGCCGAGCGCAGGATCACGATCCTCAGCGACGGGACTCCGTGGCGTCCGCTCATCGACATCCAGGACATGGCCCGGGCCATCGAGTGGGCCATCGGACGCGACCCCGGGCGCGGGGGGGCGTTCCTGGCCGTCAACGTCGGGCGCACCGAATGGAATTATCAGATCAAGGACTTGGCCCGCGCGGTGCAGGAGGAGATCCCGGGCGTGGAGGTGCACATCAATCCACAGGCCCAACCCGACAAACGCTCCTACCAGGTGGACTTCGGCCTCTACAAGGCGTTGGCCCCGGATCACCTGCCGCGGGTCGATCTGCGCCAGTCCATTCGCGAACTGCGGGACGGCCTGGAGGCGATGGGCTTCAACAACACGGACTTTCGTAACTCGGATTACATGCGCCTGCGCGTGCTGTCGGGGCTGCGGGAGAAGGGCCTGCTGGATGCGGATTTGCGCTGGATGGGTTGACCGGCTTGCACACGGGGCCGCAGGGGAAGCGGCCCACTGAATCCTCCGACGCGAGGCGCCTCGTTGCATGTTGCAGCAACACGCGATCACCGTGCGCGACGTCTCGGGGACATGGGTGCTCCCGATTCGGGTCAGTGCCCGCGCCCGGCGGGTCTTCTTCGCGGCCTCCGCCTCCCGCGGCATCGAGCTGGTGGTTCCGCGCGGAGCCGATCTTCGCGGCCTGGAGGCCCTGGTCGAGGCCCACCGCGACTGGCTGGAACGCCGGCGTGCGGAATATGCGGAGGCCGCCCGGCCGATACAGCCGCCAGAACGGATCGCGCTGGGTACGCCGAAGGCCACGTATACGGTCCAGTACCGGTCTGTTCCCGGCGCGCGTTCCCGGCTCCGAGAGCCAGAGCCGGGCAGGCTCGTGTTCGAAGGTGATCGTGCGGATCCGATCGCCGTGGCACGGGTGTTCCAGGCCTGGCTCAAGGCCCAGGCCCGAGCGGTGCTGCCGCCGCTGCTGGAGACCGTGGCCGCCGGCACGGGGTTGTCGTACCGCCACTGCCGCATCCGGCTGACGCGCAGCCGCTGGGGCAGTTGCTCCCGGCGGCGGTGTATCATGCTGAGCGCCTCGCTGCTGTTCCTGCCCGAGGAACTGGTGCGCCATGTCATGGTCCACGAGCTCTGTCACACGCACCACATGAACCACTCGCCGGCGTTCTGGGCCCTGGTGGCCCGACACGATCCACAGTGGCGCAGCCTGCGTCGGCGGATGCGCGAGGCGGGGCGAACCCGCGTCCCGAGCTGGGTGTACCGCTGAGCATGGCGGTGCCCGCGCACGCCTGGGCGGTGACGCCGCGCGAGGCGCGGGCCATCCAGGAACGGTTGCGCTCGCGCGTCATCCGCGAGGATCGTCTGGGACCCGTGCATCGGGTGGCCGGAGTGGACGTGGGGTTTACGGATCGCGGCCGCACGGTGCGTGCCGCCGTGGCGGTGCTGTCGTTGCCGGCGCTCGAGCCGGTGGACCGGGCCGTCGCTCAGATCCCGGCGCGGTTTCCCTACGTGCCGGGTCTGCTCTCGTTCCGGGAGGTGCCGGGGGTCATCGAGGCCCTTCAGGGCCTGGAGACGGCGCCGGATCTGGTGCTGTATGACGGCCACGGCTACGCCCACCCGCGCCGTTTCGGTGCGGCCTGCCATCTGGGCGTCCTGATGGACCTGCCCACCATCGGCGTGGCCAAAAAGCGCTTGATCGGCACCCACGCCCCGGTGCCGGACGAGCGTGGGAGGTGGGTGCCCCTGCTGGATGCCGGTGAGACCGTGGGCGCGGTGTTGCGCACCCGGCCCCGGGTCAAGCCGGTGTACGTTTCGGTCGGCCACCGTGTGAGCCTGGAGACCGCCGTGGCGCTGGTGATGGCCTGCACCGGGCGCTACCGGCTCCCGGAGCCGGCGCGCCGCGCCCATCACATCGCCTCGGTGGAGGGGCGGCAGTGACCGGCGGAATCACCGCGGATGGCAGGGGTCGCTTCGGCGCGCCCAGATCGCGGCCAGCAGGGCGCCGCTCAGATTGTGCCAGACGGAGAACAGGGCGCCGGGCAGTGCGGCCAGGGCTGGGAAATGCTGTAGGGCCAAAGCCACGGCGAGCCCCGAGTTCTGCATGCCCACCTCGATGGCCAGGGTACGGGCGGTGCGCCGGTCCCGGCCCAGGATCCGCGCGCCCAGATAGCCGGCGGCCAGCCCCGCGCCGTTGTGCAGGGCCACGGCGAGCAGGAGCAAGGGGCCAACGGAGGCCAGCCGTTCCCGGTTCAAGGCCACGATGATGGCGATGATCAGCGCGATGGCGGCCACCGAGATCAGGGGGAAGAAGTGACCGACCGGGCGCAACCGCCGTCCCAGGCGGGCGTGCAGCCACACCCCCAAGGCGACCGGCAGCACCACGATGGCGAGCACCGAGACGAACATGCGCAGCACGGGCACTTCCACCGCCTGCCCCGCATACGCCCAGGTCAGCAGCGGCGTGGCCAACGGGGCGAGGAGTGTGGACAGGGTGGTGAGCGAGACCGAGAGCGCCACGTCGCCGCGGGCCAGGAAGGTGATCACGTTGGAGGCGGTGCCGCCCGGCGAGGCCCCTACGAGGACCATCCCCGCCAGGAGGACCGAGTCCAGCCCGAAGGCCCGCGAAACGGCCCAGGCGGCCAGCGGCATCACGAGAAACTGAAGAAACGCCCCCAGGGCCAGATCCCGGGGGCGGGACAGGGTGCGGCGGAAGTCGGTCGCGCGCAGGCCCAGCCCCATGCCCAGCATGACCAGGGCCAGCAGCCAGACGATGGCCGGTTTCATCCCCACGAAGGGGGCGGGAAAGGCCCAGGCCAGGATCGACAGGGCCAGCGCCCAGACCGGCAGGAGCTCGGTCACGCGCCGGGTCAAGGTGGTGGCTCCCGGTACCAGATCGTCCCCGCCTCCAGCTCCACGGCCACGGGTTCCAGCCCGCGACCCCGGCAGGGTCCGCCGAGGCAGGCGCCGTCGGCCGGCTGGAAGCGCGCCCCATGGGTTGCGCAGACGATCTCGCCGGTGTCCGGATCCAGGAACTGGTCCGGTTCCCAGTCCAGCGGGGTTCCGCGATGGGGACAGCGGTTGACATAGGCACGGAGCAGGCCGTCGAAGCGGACCACGAACAGATCCAACGGTCCGGAGGCCGTGGGCACCGTGAAGCCCCGGGCTCCGACTTGTGGAATCTCATCGAGACGGCACAGGGGTATCCGGATCATGGCGCCGACTGGGGGTGCGGTTGGTCTGGACGTTCGGCATAACCTAACATAGCGGCATGTCCCTGCCGGTCCACACCACGCCCGAGGAGGCCGAGGCGGCGTTCTACGGTGCCTTCGAGGCCGCCGATCTCGACGCCATGATGGCCGTTTGGCTGCAGGACGAGGCGGTCGTCTGCATTCACCCGGGTGGTCCCCGGCTGGAGGGCCCGGAGGCGGTGCGCTCGGGCTGGGCGGAGGTCTTCGGCAGCGGCCAGCGACTGCGTTTCGCGCTGCGCGAGCAGATCCGCATCCGGGATGCTTTGCTCTCCATCCATCTGGTCAAGGAATACGTCCATGTGGACGACGTGCTGCGCGGGGTGGTGCTGGCCACCAACGTCTATCAGCAGGTGGACGGAGGCTGGTACATGATCCTTCACCACGCCTCTCCCGATCCTGCCTCCGAGGTGGAGCGCCCCGAAGGCGAGGCGGTCCACTGACCCGTCATGGGTGGGGGGATCGTCGCCGCCGGTCACCGGCTCACGGCCCAGGCGGCCGCCGAAGTTCTCGCCGCCGGCGGCAGCGCCTTCGATGCGGTACTCGCCGCGCACCTGGTGGCCTGCGTGGCCGAGCCGGTGCTGGCCTCGCTGGGAGGCGGTGGATTCCTTCTGGCCGCCCCCGCCGACGGTCCGCCGCGACTGTACGACTTCTTCGCCCAGACTCCGCGCCGCAAGCGTCCTGTGGCCGAGCTGGATTTCCGCCCCATCCTGGCCGACTTCGGCACCGCCACCCAGGAGTTCCACATCGGCCATGGGACCATTGCCACGCCGGGTGCGGTGCGCGGTTGGTTCGCCGTGCATCGCGATCTGGGCCGGTTGCCCCTGCGCGAGATCGCGGAACCGGCGGTGAGGCTGGCCCGCGAAGGCGTGGTGCTGGACGCCTTGCAGGCCTACATTTTCAGCGTCGTGGCCCCCATCTACCTGGCCTCGGCCCCGGTGCGCGCGGTCTTCGGCAGCCCCTCGGACCCGCATCGGCTCAAGGGTGAGGGCGATCGGGTCCGCAATCCGGAGTTGGCCGATGCCATCGAGAGCCTGGCCATCGAGGGCGAGGATTTGTTCTATCGCGGGGAGATGGGACAGGCGCTGGTGGCGGCCTGCGCGGCGCAAGGGGGACATTTGCGTCGCGAGGATCTGGCCGGCTATGCGGTGGAACTGCGTCGGCCGCTGGTGCTCGACTATCATGGCTGGCGGATCCATACCAACCCGCCGCCGGCCTCCGGTGGCGTGCTGATCGGCTTCGCGCTCGCCCTGCTGGAGGCGACACCGATAGCCCGCCATGACTTCGGCGGTCACGCGCACCTGCGCTTGCTGGCCGAGGTGATGCGGCAGGCCCACGCGGCGCGGCTCGAGGCGCATTCCGAGGGCGGGAACACCCTGGACGCGGCACGTCTGCTCGACCCCGCGACCGTGGCGCGTTACCGCATGGCCTTGCGCAACCGGGCCCAGGCGCTGCGGGGCACGACCCACATCAGCGTCATGGATCGGCAGGGCAACCGGGCGGCGATGACCGTCTCCAACGGGGAGGGATGTGGCTGTTTCATCGAGGGGACGGGGATCATGCCCAACAACATGCTCGGCGAGGACGACCTGAATCCCGGGGGATTCCATCGCTGGCGCGAGAACGTCCGGCTGACCTCCATGATGAGCCCTTCGGTGGCGTTCGGTCCGCACGGCGAGGTCATCGTGACCGGCTCGGGCGGCTCCAACCGGATCCGCAGCGCCCTGCTGCAGGTATTCGTCAACCTGATCGACTTTCGTATGGACGTGGAAGCGGCGGTGGCCCGTCCGCGCATCCACGTGGAGGGCGAGCGGCTCAGCGTGGAGGGGGGATTCGACCCGGCCGTGGTGGAACTTCTACTGCGGGACTTCGCCGAGCACGAGGTCTGGGCGTCGCTCAATCTGTTCTTCGGCGGGGCGCATACGCTGGTGGCCCGTGGCGGGCGGTTTTCCGGCGCCGGCGATCCGCGGCGCGACGGCGCGTGCCTGGTGGTCGGCGCGTGAGCAGCGGCAACGCGGCCGCCAGTCAGGCGGCGGGACGCGACGATAGCCGCAGGATGCCGTATCCCAACGCGGCCGACAGCAGCGTGCCGGTGATCACGCCCAGCCGGTCGGCGATGCCGAAATACGGATCGCCGGGGGTGAACGCCAGCGAGCCGATGAACAGGCTCATGGTGAAGCCGATGCCACAGAGCGCGGACATGCCCCAGAGCATGGGCCAGGTGATGTCGGGCGAAAGGGCGCCCAGGCGTAGCTTCACCGCAAGCCAGACGATGCCGAAGATCGCCGTTTGCTTGCCGAGGAACAGGCCCAGGGCGATGCCGGCCGGTACCGGTTCGAGCACGGCCGAGAGGCTCAAGCCCTGGAACGGGATCCCGGCGTTGGCGAAGGCGAACAGCGGCAGGATCATGAAGGCCACCCAGGGATGGAGGGTGTGTTCCAGGTGTCGGGCCGGGGAATGTCCCTCGGCGTCCGTCGCGCGCAGGGGAATGGTGAAGGCCAGCACCACTCCGGCCAGCGTGGCGTGCACGCCGGATTTGAGCACGGCGATCCAGAGGATCGTGCCCACCACCATGTACGCCGCGATGCGGGTGACGCCGAACAGGTTCAGGGCGATGAGTCCGATCACCGCCATCCCGGCCACCGCCAGCGAGGAAAACGACAGGTCCGCCGTGTAGAAGACGGCGATGATGAGGATCGCGCCCAGGTCGTCGATGATGGCGATGGCCAACAGAAACAGCTTGAGACTGGCCGGGATGCGGTTGCCGAGCAGGGCGAGCACGCCCAGGGCGAAGGCGATGTCCGTGGCGGTGGGGATCGCCCAGCCGCGCATGGCCACCGGGTCGCCCCAGTTCAACGCCGCGTAGATGAGGCCGGGGGCGGCGATGCCCGCCAGGGCGGCCAGCCCGGGCAGAACCACCTGCTTGGGCCTGGAGAACTCGCCTTCGAGGATCTCACGCTTCAGTTCCAGGCCCACCAGGAGGAAGAACACGGCCATCAGGCCGTCGTTGATCCAGAGCAGCAGGGGCTTGGCCAGGTGCAGCGGTCCGACCCGCACCTCCAGAGGGAAGTCCAGGAAGTGGCCGTACAAGACCTCCAGCCCCGGCACATTGCTGAACACCAGGGCCAGGGCCGCGGCGGCCATCAGCACGATGCCGCCGGCCGATTCCAGCTTCAGAAATTCCCGGATCGTGTCGATGGGCATCGCATCCCCCTGGCCGGCGTGGTCGCGCAGGCCCGGATCATAGCCCAAACCGGGCGCGTGCGGTGCCCGGGCGGTGTACGGGAGGCGTCAGCGGACCACCGATTGGATCCAGCGTACGAGGGTGCCCGCGTCCATGGCGCCCGCCTGGCGGGCCAGCTCACGCCCATGGAGGAAGACGGCGAGCGTGGGGATGCTCATGATGCGGTACTGCATGGCGACGTTGCGCTCGTTCTCCGTGTTCAGCTTGGCGAGCCGGAAATGGGGCTCCAGCTCCCGGGTGGCCTGCTCGAAGGCCGGGGCCATCATCCGGCAGGGGCCACACCAGGGCGCCCAGAAGTCGATCACCACGGGAATGTCGCTGCGTTGGACCTGTTTCGTAAAGCCCTGCTCGTCCAGTTCCGCCGGGTGACCCGTGAACAGGGGCCGTTTGCATTTGCCACACTTGGGATGCTGGCTCAGGCGCTCGGCCGGGATACGGTTCACCGCATTGCAGGCCGGGCAGACGACATGGATGGCTTCCGACATGGGGATCGGCTCCTTCGGATGGTTTTGGTGATCGATTGCCCCTAGATGTGCGCGTCGCGGGGGTGGAATTCAAGGGGCGGATTGCCGTGGTGATGCGGGCCCGCCCGCGGTCCCTATCCAGCCGATGCGGTCCTTGCCATGCTGCTTGGCGGCGTAGAGCGCCTGGTCGGCTGCCTGGACGAGCCGATCGGACGTTTTGGTGGGATCCGGAATGGCGGTGGCCCCACCGACGCTTACCGTGACATGGGGACAGACTGGAGATTGGGGATGTGCGATGTCAAGCTGCTGCACGGCGCGCAACATCCTTTCCGCGACCCGCCGTGCATCTTGCGCGTCGATACCCGGCAGGAGGACCACGAACTCTTCGCCTCCGTACCGGGCGACCAGACCGGCGCTCCCGCGCAGTGCCGTGGACAGTGCTTCTGCCACCCGCCTCAAACAGGCGTCTCCTTGTAAGTGTCCGTAGTGGTCGTTGTACGCCTTGAACTCGTCGATGTCGATCATCAGCAGGGACAATGGCCGACCGATGTGCTGGGCATGCCGCCACTGTTCCTGCAGCACATCCTCGAAGCGGCGCCGGTTTGCGATTCCGGTGACGGGATCTCGGATCGCCCGCTCGGCCTCGTGGAGGCGCTGTCGCAGGCTGGTGGTAAAGATGCCGCTGACCAGCCTGGCCGATCGCAACATGGTGAACAGGAATGCGGCGATCATCACGCCCAGGACGAAATGGAACCGATCGCCCCAAAGGAGCAAGACCAGCACCAAGGGGCTCAATGTGACCACCACGTATGTGGAGTACGCGTGTTCCACGACCGCGAGCAGGGGGAGCACCGCCATCACCACGCCGCAGGCGATGAGCAACGTGACCACCTGTAAGGTGAGGTTGTCTTCCGGCATGGCCAGGATCGTCAGTCCCCAGACGAGCCCCGTCGCCGTGGTGAGCCATTGGAAGCCGAGGATCCAGGCGCGCACCCCGGCATCCGTTTCGGGGTGGATCCAGCCCAGGATCAGGCGCAGCGCCAGTGTCGCCCCGAGGATGCCGCCCCAGGTCCACAAGGAGGTGGATTCGGCCTGGGGGTGGGCGAGAACGACCAGCAAGACGGCGAGCATCAGGGAGGAAAGCGGTGCGCTCACCACGTGGCTGCGCAAGTGTCCGGCCTGTTGCGACAGGATCCGTGGATGCGGATCCGGTGCGCCGAGTGTGATACGCACTCGTTCCCACCATGTCCGGTCGTTCGGATGTTTTCCCATGCCGGCGGTGTCGCGTCCTGTACCGGTTTCCGCGGGTGCTTGGCGTTTGCTCGGTGAAAGGCGCAGCGGGCGGCACATCCCGGCGCCATCGCGCATCTCTTATCACCCCGCCGCCGGTCAACGTATACCACACCGGCCGAGGAAGGAACCGGGGGGCGGACGGACGGCATCGACACCACGGATGTGGCGAACTGCCGGGGCGAGGGGATCAGGCGCCGTGATCCGTATTGGCGTTGCCTCGATCGGTGTCGCCGGGCGCCCACTCCACGCGATTGCGTCCTGCGCGCTTGGCTGCGTACAGCGCCTGGTCGGCCTTGTCGAGGAGCGATGCCGGCGGTGTGGCGGTGGTGGGGTACAAGGTGGCTCCACCCACGCTGATGGTCAGCCAGGGTGACACCGGTGAGGCGGCGTGTGGGATGTGGAGTTGCTCGACGGCCTGCCGCAACCGCTCGGCGAGCAGCCGGCCGCCTTTTGCATCGGTGGCCGGCAGCAGGGCGACGAATTCCTCTCCCCCGATCCGGGCGAGGTGGTCGGCCGCCCGCGGCAGCGCGCCGATGAGTGTCTCGGCCACCGCCTTGAGGCAGCGGTCCCCGGCCGGATGGCCATACCGGTCGTTGTATTCCTTGAAATGATCGAGATCGAGGATCAACACGGAGAGGGGGGTGTGTGCCCGTGCGGCGAGCGCCCATGCCGAGGCGTATTCCCGGTCGAACTTCCTGCGGTTGGGCAGACCGGTCAGGGCGTCGTGTTCGGCGGCGATGGTCTGGGCGATGCCGTGCCGCAGATTGGACAGGAACGTGCGCGTGACGACTTCCCCGGTTCGGATCAGGTTGAGTGCGAAGGCGATCAGGAACAGGCCGAGTCCGAGGTATGCCGGATGGCCGTGGAATCCCGAGGCGAACAGGATCACCAGGCTCGGGGTGATGGCGACGACGGTGTACGTGACATAGGCCTTGTGGATGAACCCGAGGATGGGGAGCATGCCCACGATGACGCCGCCGATGACGAGCAGGGTCACGGTCAGGGCGCCGAGTTCTTTCACCGGGGGCGCGAGGGGCGCCAGTCCCCACACGAACCCGGACACCATGGCCAGAGACAAGGCCCAAAGCGACCAGCGATCCCGCTGCGCGTCGTTGCGGGGGCGCCAGCGGCAGAGTGCCAGGCGGGCGGTCAGCGCCACGGAAAGCACCGCCACCCATACGAGCGCAGGGCGGGGATCCACGAACAGGGCGAGGACGGCACACAAGGTCAGGGCGACGATCAGGGAGGTGAGCGGGGCGGAGATGCAGTGACTCCGCAGGTGTTCGTATTGCGCTCGACGGATCTGTGCGTCGGGATCGAGCTCGAAGGCCCATGAGAGTTTGGCCGCGAGGCTGCGTTTCGGGGCGTGCCGGTCAGACGGTTTGCGGGGATGGTTCTTTTGCATGGTCTTCGGGCGGCTGGGTGCGAGCGATCGGCGCGGCGGCCCCGTGTGTTCTCACCGTGGGGAAATCGGGCGTTGAGTCTAACCCGACCCGCGTTGCGAAATAGGGTGGGCGGACCGGTGCGTCAGCCACACCGACAGAAGTATGGCCGGTACGCCGAGCAAACCAGCATAGAGGAAGAAGAACGCATACCCTTGTCCGTCCACCACCCAGCCTGCGAAGCCGCCGAGAAATTTGGCCGGCAGGGTCATCAGGGAGCTGAACAAGGCGTACTGGGTGGCGGTGTAGGCCGTGTTGGTGAGGCTCGAGAGGTAGGCGATGAACACTGCGGTGGCCAGTCCACCGCTCAGGTTGTCCGCGCTCACCACCGCCGCCAGTTTCACCAGGGTGGGGTCGGTCCACGCCAGCCAGGCGAACAGGAGGTTGGTCGAGGCCACCAACACGGCACCCCAGACCAGCGGCCGGCCGATCCCGAATCGGGCGGCCAGCAATCCGCCCAACGCCGAGCCCGCGATGGTCATGAAGAAACCGAAGATCTTCGTGACGTTGGCGATGTCTTTCTTGCTGAAGCCCAGGTCCAGGTAAAAGGGGTTGGCCATGACGCCCATGGTGATGTCGCTGAGTTTGTACACCGCGATCAGTGCAAGGATGGCGATCGCGAGCCTGCCGTTGCGGGCGAAGAACTCCACGAAGGGGGCGACGACCGCATCGGCGAGCCAGCGTTGGAGGCGGGACCATGGACCGTCGGGGCGTGTGGCCCCGACTTCGGCCTCGAGCCGCTCTTCCAGACGGCGGGTGGCCGGATCCACCGCATGCGGGGGTTCGCGAACCGCCAGCGTGGTGGTGAGGCCCACCCCCACCAGGGCGGCCATCACCAAGTAGGCGATGCGCCAGGAAAAATCTTCGGCCAGATAGAAGGCGCCGGCCCCGGCGGCCAGCAGCGCCAGCCGGTAGCCCAACACATAGGCTGCGGCCATGGCCCCTTGGTAGCGGGCTTCCATGGCCTCGATCCGGAATGCGTCGATCACCACGTCCTGGGTCGCCGAGGAGAAGGCCACCAGCAACGCCAGCCATGCGATTCGCCCGATGTCCGCGGTGGGATCGGTGAAGGCCATCCCGGTCAGGCCGGCGGCGATCCCGAGCTGGGCGGCGAACATCCAGCCCCGGCGTTTTCCCAACCACTGCGTGAACGGCGGCAACGGCAGCCGGTCGATGACCGGTGCCCAGAACACCTTGATGGAATAGGTGATTCCGACCCAGGAAAAAAAACCGATGACGGTGCGCTCGATGCCGACGTCCCGCAGCCAGCCCGACAGCGTGGAGAACACCAGCAGGAAAGGCAGGCCCGCGCTGAACCCCAAAAACACCATGGCGATCACCCGCGGGCGGGTGTAGACGGCGAGCGCCTCGGACCAGCCCAGCCGTTCGTGCGGCTTTCCGTTCAAAGGCTCAGGTCGTAGTCCAGGATGAGCGGAGCATGGTCCGAGAAGCGCTGCGCCTTGTAGATCTCGGCGCGCAGTACCCGCGGGGCCAGCTCTGCGGTGATCACCTGGTAGTCGATGCGCCAACCCACGTTCTTCTCCCAGGCGCGGCCCCGATTGGACCACCAAGTGTACTGGTCCGGCTCCTGGTTCACCACGCGAAAGGCGTCCACATAGCCGCGGCGGGTGAACAGACACTCCATCCAATGGCGTTCATGGGGGAGAAAACCAGAATTTTTCTGGTTGGAGCGCCAGTTCTTCAGATCGATCTCCCGATGGGCGATGTTGAAGTCGCCACAGACGATGGCGGGGCCCACCGCGCGCAGCCGTTCGAGGACCTCGGGGAAGCACTCCAGGAACCGGTCCTTGGATGCCTGGCGTTCCGGCCCGGCCGAACCCGACGGCGCATACAGCGAAACCACACGCAACCCGCCGTAGTCCGCCTCCGCGTAACGGCCCTCGCGGTCGAACTCATCGCAACCCATGGCGGTGCTCAATGCATTCGGTTCCCGGCGTGTGTACAGGGCCACACCGGCATAACCGGCCCGTTCGGCATCCACGTAATGGCAGTGATAGCCCTGCGGGAAGAACACCGGATCCTCGAGCTGGTGCTGGTGGGCTTTGGTCTCCTGGACGCACACCACGTCGGCTTGCTGGGACGCGAGCCACTCGAAAAACCCCTTGCGGGCCGCGGACCGGATTCCGTTGGCGTTGAATGTCACGATGCGAAGCATGATCCCCCCTGAGGCCGCCGATTATAGAGGAGGAGGCCCGGCCCGATCCCAAGCGGACTTGTCGGGTCGGGCTGTGTGCCTCGCGGCGCCTGCCGGCGTTTTGAGATCTGGACAAGGGTATTCCGATGAGGGCCCCGTGTAGCCTGGAAGGCGGCCCGAGGGCCCGGGGTGTGGCCGTGCTGATGTGCTGCGGAGCGGTTCACATTTTCCTCTTGTGAATGGTATAGACTTACCGGTAGTCGGAAAAAAGGCACCGACGGTCGGCCGTGGGGTGTGTGCCTCCTGAGGGGTGTGTGCCGGGCACTCCGGCAGAAGGCGGGCTTTCGGCGAATGGGGTGGCCCGTTTTCGGGCGATTGGAACGCGGGGAGTTGGCAGCATGTGTGGGGTTGTATTCCGTCAGTGGTCCAGGGTCGGTGTTGGCATCGCCCTGCTGGTGTTGGGGGGGATTTCCGGCCCTGCGGCATTGGCCAATCTGGTGCCAGATCCTTCCATGGAGCAGGGCACGCTCCACTGGGTTCCCGAAGACTATGGCTCGGACGTGGTCTCAGGGGTCGCCCGCACCGGATCCATGTCCATCAAGTTGATCAACGACGGCACGGGGGATCCCGCCACTTCCCAGACGCACAACATTCGTCAAACCGGTGTGACCGGCGTAACCCCCGGGGAGGAGTACACCTTCACCGTGTGGGTGAAGGGGGACAACATCCAGGGGATCGGCAGTGGCGGAAAACCCCTCACGGTCCTCCAATGGCGCAACTCCTCGGGCGCCAAGCTGGCCAAGGAACTCTACATGTGGGCGCCTTATGGCACGTACGGCTGGCGCGCCATGAGCATCAATTTCCAGGCCCCGCCCAATGCTGCGGCCATCGACGTGGGATTCCGCTCGTGGTGGAACGTGACGAACGGGATCTCGTACTGGGACGACGTGGAGCTGGTGGCGCGGGATTTGTCGCATCGTGGTGCGTTGCTGGCCACGTATCAGGCCGAGGATGCACTCATCACCTCAGGCTCCGTGGCCACTGCCGAGCCTGATTACACCGGCGCCGGTTATGTGGAGCCCCTGGACAATGGCACTGTCGAGTGGACGGTGGACGGAGGCAGCGGCGGCTCCCACATCTTGTCGTTGCGTTATGCCTATGAAGGCAACGTCAAAGACATCCAGTTGTTCGTGAACGGCACCGGCCTTGGCCGTCTGCGGCCGGCTGCGACGGGGCGGAAATCGAGCTGGGCGACCCACGACTGGACGGTCGACCTTCAGCCAGGTGCCAATACGGTCAAGTTGGTGGTCTACGATTTCACCGCCGGGCCGCTGATCGACCGCCTCGATGTCTATGCGCCCGCATCCGCGGCGCCGCCAACCCAGGTAGCCACGCCGACGATCACGCCGAATGGGGGTTCGATCACCTCGAGCGATCCGATCACGCTGGAGACGACGACGGCGGGCGCGACGATCTACTACACGTTGGACGGCACGGACCCGACGACG
>JALSSO010000042.1 GCA_026984215.1 Gammaproteobacteria bacterium
GGGACTCTCCTACGCGCACCTGCACGATGCCCTCAAGGCCGAAGGGTTCGTGATCTACGCCGGCTCGGGATACCGCCGCCAGGAGGTACAGGCATAACCCTCGGATATCAGGCACGGCCGCATGCGCTCGCGAACGAAGCGGTACATGCGCCGATGGTGCAACGGCACTCCCCAGGACAAATAGGGCCATGTGGTGCGTTCGAGCTGACGGCGGGCGGCCGCTTGCCATAGATGCACGATATGGCCGGCGCGCGCCCGTTCCGGGTCCACGAAAGAAACGGTCCAACGCAGAATCCCTTCGAGTGGCACCGCATGCGTGAGCACCCAGCCCACGACGCGATTGCCCTCCAGCATGGCCACGCTGGTTTCCCGGTGCGCGCCTCGTTCGAAGACGAATGGATCTTGGTCCGGAGCATACCAGTCGGGTTGCGCCTGCTGGCGTTGGCGGATGCCGTGCCGCGCGGCGCTGTCCAGCTGGTGCCAATCGACGATCCGGAAGCGCTTCGGTGTCCGGACCCTGAACCAGGGTGTAGCGCAGAATCGCGAGAGGTCTCCCTTACAGAGATACTGGCGTATACGAGGCCCCGACCAACCGCGCGCTCCGAGAAAGCGGGCCAAGGCGGGATCTCCCTCCGAGACCGTGTAGAACGCCATGCCCAGGGTGTACCCTCGGCGAGAAAAGGCCTCTTCCACTTGGCGCAGCAGCCCCGACGCAAGGCCACGACCGCGCAGCAAAGGCGTGACATAGATGGAGACCAGCTCATAGGCGCCTTGTCGCGGCAGCCCCCAGCCGTAGGCCATGCCGAGGGCCTCACCCGTGGCGTCAAACGCCACCGCCACGCAAAGGTCCTTGTCTGCGGGCTCGTACAATGGGGCGCGTAGTCCCGGCACGGTTAGATGAGCGAACTGGCGCGCCTGCTCGGGCGCGACGAGCCGGATCGAGGGCCCGCCCCCTGGGGCAAGTTTCATCGTGGTGACATTCCAAGTGGCGGATCGAGAGTCTGGCTCAGGAAAACTCCCACGTGCTTACCGAGCTGTAGCAGGTTTCCGGCGCGGTGCCCATGACCGCCGCACCCCACGCGAGGTAAGAGTGCGCGAGCGGCATGGTTTTACTGCCCAACGGTGCGGCGGAGGGGGAGACATCCCCTTATGCTGCCCAGAGAAACCGCGTAGGGATGACGAACTTGGCAAGGAACCATGCGCGATTCGGACAGGACGCATCCGCCCGATCGACACACCCCGAACAACTCGCCCCGATGCTGCGCCTGACCTCGGCCTCGGCCTGGGTCGCATTGCTGTTTCTGGGCATCCTCACGGCAGCGCTGGTGATTTGGGGATTCTACGGTTCCATCCCCGTCCGAATCTCCGGGCTGGGCCTCATTCTCTACGACGACAGCCGCCTGTTCGATCTCCTCGCGCCAGCCGACGGAACCGTGTCCGCCCTCGCCGTGCGCTCCGGCGAGACGGTGGCCGCCGGCCAGGCCGTGGCTCGGCTGTCTCTGCCTACGCTAGAGGCCACCGTACGCGCCGCACGGGACGATCTGGCGTTGGCCAAAGAACAGCAGGCCCAGCAAGACACGCTCGCCGAACGCCAGATCCAGCTACATCGACGTAGCACGGAGGACCAGATCACCACGCTCCAGAAGCAGATCGCGTCGGCAACCAGCGATCTGCGCTACCTGAGTGATCGCCATGCCCTGCTCCAGGCAGAGCTGAAGCAGGGTTACGTGACCCGTGAACACGTGCAAAAGGCCCGCGAGGCCATGGATGCCGCGCGGCTACGCATCAGTCAGGCCCGCGACCGGATCACCACCCTGCGGATGGCGTTACAGCGTTTCGAGGCCGACCAGGCAGTGGCGCGGTTGCAACGGGAACAGACGGTGGCCGATGCGCGCGCGGCCTTGCGCAAGGCTGAATCGGCCTTGCATGCGCGGTCCCTGGTCAAGAGCCCCGTGGCGGGCACGGTGGCGGAGCTCGATCTGCGTCCAGGCATGCGCGTGACGGCGGGCCAGCAAGTGGCCGTGGTGGAGCAAGCCGGCGGGGAACTGGGGGCCGTGGCATTTCTCCCCCTGGGCAAGGGGGAACGGGCCGCCCCCGGCATGGCCGCTCAGGTCTCTCCGGCATCCGTCCAGCGCACCCTCTGGGGCAGCATTCGAGCTCGGGTCGAAAGCATCGGCACCCTGCCCGAGACTCGAGCCGGCGTGCAGGCCGTGCTGGGTAACGAGGCGCTCACGGCCCAGATGATGGCCGGCGGCGCGCCGCTCAAAGCCCGGCTGAGGCTGGAGCGGGATCCAAGCACCTACAGCGGGCTGCGTTGGTCCTCGTCCAAGGGGCCACCCGTGAAGATCAAGCCGGGGGATCTGGCCTATGTCTCGGTCACGGTGGATCACAAGCGCCCCATCGACTTCGTGATCCCGCTGTTTGCGCCATGGCTCAGGGCGGGAGCGGGGTGACCCGCCGGGTCCACACACCAACGGTCCTGCAGATGGAGGCCGTCGAATGCGGTGCCGCCGCCTTGGGTATCGTGCTCGGCTTCCATGGCCGCTGGGTGCCGCTGGAAGAGCTCCGCGTGGCCACGGGGGTTTCCCGGGACGGCGCCCGGGCTGGCAATCTGGCCCGCGCCGCCCGCCATTATGGTCTACGGGCGCAGGGGATCCACTGTGACGCCGACGAGGCCCTTACCGAGCCGGTCCCTTACATCGCGTTCTGGAATGCCAACCATTTCTTGGTGGTCGAAGGCGCCAACCGCCGCCGCGTGTGGATCAACGACCCAGCCACGGGGCCCCGCCAAATCAGCCGAGAGGCGTTCCAGGAAGGATTCGGCGGGGTGTTGCTGCGGATGCGCCCGGGGCCCGATTTCAGGCGAGGGGGGCATCGGCAGAGCCTGCGCGAGGCCTTGCTGGCACGTTTGCGTGGCTCCCGAGCGGCGTTGACTTATGTGGTCCTGGTAGTGCTGTTGCTGGTCATCCCCGGCCTGTTGTTGCCTGCCTTTTTGAACCACTTCATCGACGATGTATTGATCGCCCGGCAGACCACTTGGTTGTTGCCGCTGCTGCTCGGGCTGGGGATGAGTGCGTTGTTCGGCACGGTGCTCACTTGGCTGCAGCAACGTCATCTCCTGCGCCTGCAGACGAAGTTGGCCATTACCTCGGCCAGTGAATTCTTTTGGCACGTGCTGCGTCTGCCCATCGTTTTTTACACGCAGCGCCATGCCGGTGACGTAGCGCTGCGCGTGGACTCTTGTCACCGCATCGCCGCCTTGCTCGCCGGCCCCCTGTCCACCACCCTGTCCAACACGCTCGCCCTGGGCTTCTATGCAGGGATCATGGTGCTGTACAGCCCACAGCTGACCGCGATCACGGCGGTGGTGGCCGCGAGCAGTGTGCTGGCGTTGCGGCTGTCACGGCGCCGGCTCAGGGATGTCAACAGCGTGCTGCTCAACGAGCAGGCCCGGCTCACGGGGGTTTCCATGGCCGGCATCCAGGCCATCGAGACGGTCAAGGCCACCGGAGCGGAGCAGGATTTGTTCGGTCTCTGGGCCGGCCACCAGGTCCGCAGCATCAACAGCCAGCAACGCCTCGGCATCCTCGCGGCCGGTGTATCGGCCGGCCCCGGACTCGTCGAACACCTGTCCACCGCCGCCGTGTTGGGCGTCGGCGGCTGGCTCATCATGCGTGGGGACCTGACCATCGGTGGGCTGGTCGCCTTCCAGAGCCTCAGCGGCCATTTCGTGGGACCGGTCCAATCGTTGGTGGGTTTCGGAGCCCAGTTGGAGCAGATCAAAGGTGAATTCAACCGGATCGACGATGTGTTGCGACATCCGCTGGACCCAGCGCTTCACGAAGAACCACGCTCCCACGATCCAGTGACCGGCCACTTTTCGGCCGGCAAGCTGTCCGGCGAGATCGAACTGCGAGACGTGACCTTCGGTTACGATCGGCTGGGCGCTCCCTTGCTGGAAGGCTTTCATCTGCACGTTCGCCCCGGACAACGTGTGGCCCTGGTGGGCGGCTCGGGCAGCGGCAAGACCACGGTTGCCCGGCTGATCGCCGGTCTCTACGAGCCATGGTCCGGAACGATCGCATTCGACGGCATCGCTCGCGAATGCATCCCCCG
>JALSSO010000043.1 GCA_026984215.1 Gammaproteobacteria bacterium
GCGGCGCGGGGTCCGCCGACATTCCCGCTCTGTGGGCCGCGGCGGCGCAGCAGATGGCGCGCTGGAACTGGAAGGCCGCTGAGCAGACCCTGGAACGGTTGGCGACCGCCGAGCCCGAGGATGTGCGGGCGTGGTCAGCCCTGGGACGGGCTAGGATCATGCTCGGAGACCGGAAAGGTGCGTTGGATGCGTGGGAACGAGGCGCACGGGTGGCGTTCTCGCACGACCAGATGTGGCTGTTCGGCAGTCTGGTGCACGAGATCGGGCGGTACGATCCGGACCGCGCCCTGGCGTTGATGGATCGCGCAGGGCGTGCACGTCCCTGACCCACCGGCCTGGGGGCACCCGAGGCGATCAACGAGGAGGAACGACGATGGGATTGATCAGAAACTTGCTGGCCCTGATCGGGCTCGTGGTGGTGGCGGCGGTGATCTGGGCGGCGGTTCAGTATGGCCCCCTGCTTGCGCAGGTCCGCAAGCTGGACGAAAAGGCTCCACAGGTCTATGCGGAAATGTTTCGCAAGGTGTTGGAGACGGGCAACAGCGCCGATGCCACAGTGTGGAAACGCAAGGTCCAGGAAGGGCTTTCGGCAGAAGACGTGGAAACCAGCCTGGTCAACGTGGCCAACGAGCTCAACATCCAGAACGTCGGCCGGGCGATCCCCGACGAGGGTGGCCTCCCGCTCTCCAAGCAGGTGGAGGCTTCCAGCGGCAAGCCCTATCGTTTCGTGAAGATCTACATGTTCTGCAACGCCCTCACGGCGGCCAAGATGCTGGACTACAGCGACGCCTATTCGGCTTATCTGCCATGCCGGATTTCGCTGGTCGAGGACAAGACGGGTCAGCTCTGGCTCTACACACTGAACATGGATCTGATGATCTACGGCGGCAAGCCCCTGCCGCCCGATCTCAAGGCCGAGGCCGAGCATGTGAAAGAAGTCATGCTGGAGATCATGGATCGGGCCGCCGAAGGCGACTTCTGACCGGGCGCGGCCGACCCACCGTCGGTATCGGTTCCTTCGCCATTTGACTGGGTAGTTTGGGCACTTCGTCGGGGCCGGGCGTTCGGCCCGGACAGACACCATCCATCGGGAACGAAACCACGACCATGTTCGAAAAACCGACCAGAGCGATTCGAGAGCGGGTGGAGAGCCTGCGGGCCCACCTGCAGGAAGAGAATCCGTTGCTCGTCGATGTGATCGGCAGCTTTCAGAAGCTCGATCGCACGGCCTACGCCATGGGGCTGTTGGACACGCACGAATCCTACGCCACGCGCATCGCGTGGTGGCCGTTGATCTCCGTGCTGGGGACGTTCTCCGCCGGTAAGTCCACCTTCATCAATCAGTATCTGGGCTACGCCCTGCAGAAGACCGGCAACCAGGCGGTGGACGACAAGTTCACGGTCATCTGCTACAGCAAGGATCGGGAGGTACGTGTTCTGCCCGGCCTGGCCCTGGATGCCGACCCGCGTTTCCCCTTCTACCAGATCAGCGAGGAGATCGAGAAGGTGGCCGCTGGCGAGGGCGCGCGGGTGGACACCTACCTGCAACTCAAGACCTGTCCTTCGGAGCGGCTTCGCGGCCGGATCCTCATCGACTCCCCGGGATTCGACGCCGACGAGCAGCGCCGCTCGACGTTGCGCATCACGGACCACATCATCGAGCTATCGGATCTGGTGCTGGTGTTCTTCGACGCGCGTCACCCGGAACCCGGCGCCATGCAGGACACCCTGGAGCACCTGGTCATCGGCACGGTACGGCGCAACGACGCCAACAAGGTGCTGTTCATTCTCAACCAGATCGACACCACGGCCAACGAAGACAACGCCGAGGAGGTGGTGGCGGCGTGGCAGCGGGCGTTGGCTCAGGGCGGCCTGGTCAGCGGGCGTTTCTATACCATCTACAACGAGGAGGCGGCCGTGCCCATCGAGCCCGAGGCCCTGCGCAAACGCTATCAGGACAAGCGTGACGCGGACCTGGCCGAGATCTATCAGCGCATGGAACAGGTCACCGTGGAGCGCGCCTACCGCATCATCGGGGCCTTGGAGAACCTGGCCAACCGCATCGAACACCATGCCGTGCCTACGCTGCAGGATGCATTGCGCCGTTGGCGGCGTGGCGTGCTCGTTCTGGACGCCGTCATCCTCGGGCCACTGTTCGTCGCCCTGATCGCCGCCACCGTCTCTGCGGGGTACTGGCAGGGCTGGCGCTTCGCCCCGCCCTGGCTCGACGGCTCTCTGCTTTCGTGGATCATTGCGGCGGCGACGGGCGTGATCACCGCGGGCGTGTTCGTGGGGCTGCATTATTGGATCCGCAGGCTGGTCGCCCGACGCATCGCGCGGCGTCTGTCGGAGCGGGATGCCGAGGGCAGCCTGGCGGCGGCCTTCCTGCGCAACACGCGCTGGTGGCGTTCGTTGTTCCACCGGATCCCGGTGGGTTGGACCCGCGGAGCGGCTCGCAAGGTGGAGCAGGCTCGCGCCGACGCAGACCGCTTCGTCCAACAGCTCAACGACCGCTATACGGCCCCGTCCGGAAGCCCTGAAGCGGCGCACCAGGCGGGGGTGTCCACGACCGATGCGGCCCCAGAGCCGGCAGGGGGGCAGCGGGCCGCCGATTCCCCAGCGGGCTGAGCCCTATTGGCGGGGGTGTAGAGAAACTTCGCGCAATACGCCTAGGTGCTACGGTCTCCGGTCAAGGGGCCGGCGCCCAGGGAGCGGGTGAGCCGACCGAGCGCCAGGGTC
This sequence comes from Gammaproteobacteria bacterium, assembly GCA_026984215.1. Lineage (GTDB taxonomy): Bacteria > Pseudomonadota > Gammaproteobacteria > JAJDOJ01 > JAJDOJ01 > JALVEU01. The sequence goes on from JALSSO010000043.1 coordinate 2,740, forward strand.
AGTACCAGCCACACCGGCACCGCCGAGAGCAGAGGCAGCCAGTAGTCCCAGGACCGGGGTGGGTGGCCGGCGACGCCCCGTACCCACAACAGGATGCTCATGTAGGGCAGGAGCAGGAGCGCCACGGTGGCCGCCTGTTGCACGAGGGGAAAACTGCGGATTTGTGCGTGCAGGCGCAACATCAGGTAGATCGTCACCCCATAGCCCAAGGCGTGCTGGCCCAGTACGGCACCCGTGGCGGCATCCACGAACAGCCCGGTGAGCCAGGCCACGCCCACGCCCACCCGGTGGGGCAGCACCATGCTCCAGTACAGGAGGGTGAGGAGCACCCATGGCGGACGCCAGGGTTCCCACTCCGCGCCCATGGGTATCAGCCGCAGGACCAGCGCGATCACGAGGCTGGCACCGATCCACAGGCTCTGCAAGGTGACCGGATGCACGGCCCTACTCGATGCCTTGCCCGGGCGCGGCGGATTCGACCCGAGGTTTCTTCTCCCACCACAGGAGCAGCACTTGACGGCTGCGGTCGAGCCGGGCCAAGGGGCGGGCGGTGATGGTGGCGAAGGGCTCTCCAGGGTGATGTTCCACGGCGGTGACGATGCCCACCGGATAATCGGCGGGAAAGCGGCCGCCAAGCCCCGAGGTGTTGACGCGGTCGCCCACGCGCACGTCCGCGCTGTCCGGTATGTAGAGCAGCCGCAGGCGATCCGGGCTGCCTGTGCCGGCCGCCACCGAGCGCAGGCCGTTGCGCAGGATCTGTACGGGAATGGCGTGACTGGGATCGGAGATGAGGATCACCAGGGCCGTGGTGGGTGCCACCTCGATGACCTGGCCCATGACGCCTGCGTCGTCCAGTACGGGCTGCCCCTCGTAGACCCCCTGCAACGAGCCGCGGTCGATGAGCACCACCTGCCGGTAGGGGTCGAGATCCACCGCGATCAATTCGGCGATCTCCACCCGGCGCGGAGCCAGGCGTTGCGCCGCGCCCACCAATCGGCGTAGACGTTGGTTTTCCGCCTCCAGGGACTCCAGCTTCTGTTGACGCAGCCGCAGCTGACGCAATGCGTCGGTCAACTCCCGGTTGGCCGCGAGCAAGCGCTCCCGTTCGGCCCAGTCCTCACGCAGCCGTGCGGAAATCCGTGCCGGCAGGGCGGCCAGTCGCTGGATCGGCTCCACGGCCAAGGCCAGCCCGTCGCGCAGGGGTTCCACCAGGCTGGTGCGCTGATCGAGGGTCATGAGCAACAACGACACCAGGGACAGCGCGACCACCCGGGTGGTGATCCACGGGCCGAACGTGAACAGTGGTTTGATGACGACCTCTTTCGACGAATCGGGTAGGAAACCCTGACAGTCCGC
>JALSSO010000044.1 GCA_026984215.1 Gammaproteobacteria bacterium
CTGTTCTTCGGCTCGGTCTCCCATGTGGAGGAGATGTTCGCCCGGGTGCGTGAACAATGCCCCGACCAGAAACATCTCGCACTGATCTGCAGCGGCATCAACTTCGCCGATCTCGCCGGGGTGGAGGCCCTGATGCGTGAGTGCCGGCAGCGGCGCGCCGAGGGCGGGGACTTCTATCTCGTCAACGTGAAGCAGGGCCTGTGGGAATCGCTCGAGAAGAGCGGGGCGCTGGACGAGATCGGCCCCGGCAACGTGTTCCAGTCCAAGTCCGCGGCCGTCACCTCCATCTACCGCCGGCTGGACAAGGCCGTCTGCGCCGAATGCCACGCCCGCATCTTCGAGGAGTGCGAGCGGGAGTTCGGCGCCACTTCACTGGAGGAGAAGCGGGCGCTCGCCCAGGCCACGGCCGCATGCCGGTAAACCCGGCTCAGACCCTGCGCTCGGTCGCCTCCGGCCTGTTGGCGGGGGTGGCGGCCGCGGTCACGGTCCTGGTCTTTCGCTGGAGCGTCGAGCAACTTCAGATCCTGGTGCTCCCGGCTCACCGGGTGGGGGCCTATGAGGCGTTGCAGCCGTGGGCCCGACTCGCGTTGGTCACCGGCGCGAGCCTGCTGCTGGGTCTTGCCCTGCGCTGGGTGCCGCCCGCCTACCGCAATGTGGGCGTGGTCCACGTCTATCATCGGATCCACGGTCCGGGCCGCGTGGAGCTGCCCCTGCCCAACGCGGTGGTCCAGTTTCTGGGCGGGACCGTGGCCCTGGTGGGTGGGTTGTCCGTGGATCGCGAGGGTCCAGGCGTGCACCTGGGTGCCGCCGCCGCGCACCGGGCCGCCCAGGGGCTGCATCCGGACGAGCACGAGGGGCGCGTGGTGGCCGGGTGCGGAGCGGCGGCGGCCATTGCGGCAGCCTTCAATACCCCGCTGGCGGGTATCGTTTTCGTCATCGAGGTGCTCCAACTGCGTTACGAAGTGCAACGTTTCCTTCCGGTGATGCTCGCCGCCGTGACCGGAGCGGTCCTCTCGCGCCTGGCTTACGGTCCCGAGCCGGCCTTCCAGCTTCCCCACACGGTGGACGCACCCATCACCGCGCTCGGCTGGCTGCTGTTGCTCGGCATCGTCACGGGGCTGGCCGCGGCCGCGTTCATCGCCCTGGTGCGTGGCATCGCCCGATCCACGCTGGATTGGGACCCACTGCCGTCCATGCTGCTCGCGGGGCTCGCCACCGGTGTATCGGCCTTCGCCGCGCCCGAGATCATGGGCGGCAGTTACGACTCCATGGCCCGCATCCTCACCGGCCAGTACGCGCTGCAGATGGCCGTCGTGATTCTGGGCTGCAAGCTGGTGGCCACCGCCGTGGCCGTGGGTCTGCGCGTGCCCGGCGGGTTGATCGGCCCCTCCCTGGTGATGGGGGCCGCGCTGGGCTGCGCGCTGGGCCTGCTGGTGGAAGGCACCGAAGACGGGTTTCCCGTGCTCTATCCCCTGGTGGGCATGCTCGCCATGATGGGCGCGACACTCCAGGCCCCGCTGGCCGCGCTCACCGCGCTGTTGGAACTCACCGGTCACGCGGAGCTGATCCTGCCGGGGACGGTGGCCATCATCGGCGCCGATCTGGTCTCGCGCCAGCTCCTGGGCCAGGATTCGGTCTTCCTCATGCTCACGCGCATCCTTCGCGAACGCGAGGCCCCCGTGCCGCAGGAGCCTCCTCGATGATCGATCGCCACCACCTGCGCCGGACCTACGCGGCACTGCGCTCGCCGCGGGCCTGGCGTATGCGGCTCGTGTTCTGGGGTGGTGCGTTGGCCGTCGGCATGGCGGCCACGGCCCTGGCCCTGGCCAGCAGCTGGGGGGACGGACAATTCCGCGCCTGGGCGCAGCGCTGGCGCTGGCTGCCCCTGGTCCTCACACCCGCCGGGTTCGTGGCCATCACCTGGACCACCCGCCGCCTGTTCCCGGGTGGCGAAGGCAGCGGCATCCCCCAAGCCATCGCCGCCCTGCATCTGCGGCACGCGGCACGCCGCAACGCCGTCCTGTCGCTGCGCATCGCCGCGGGGAAGACCGTGGCCATCGTGACCGGGCTGCTCTGCGGGGCTTCCATCGGCCGCGAAGGCCCCACCGTACATATCGCCGCCTCGATCATGCATGGCCTTTCCCGACTGACGCGTTTTCCCGCCGATCACCTGGACCGCGGGCTGATCCTGGCCGGTGCGGGCGCCGGCCTGGCGGCGGCCTTCAACACGCCACTGGCTGGGCTCATGTTCGTCATCGAGGAGATGGCCCAGGACTACGAACAACGCACCTCCGGCACAGTGCTGGTGGCCGTGATGCTGGCGGGCATGACCGCCCTCGCCCTGCAGGGCAATTACACCTACTTCGGCAGTTACAGCACAGCGGTCGATCCGCTGGCCTTGGCCCCGCCCATCGTCGCCTGCGGGGTGGCCGGCGGCCTGCTCGGCGGGGTGTTCAGCACCCTGCTCATCCAAGGGGGACGGCGGCTCGCCCCCTGGCGCCGCCGCCACCCCTACCGGGTGGCGGCGGCCTGTGGGCTGACGGTGGCGGCCATCGGCATCGCCTCGGGAGGCATCACCTGGGGCACCGGCTACGCCGAGGCCGGCGCCCTGCTCCAAGGCGAGGCCGGCGCTCCGCCGGCTTTCGCGCCGCTCAAGCTGCTGGCCACCGTGGTCTCCTACTGGAGCGGCATCCCAGGCGGGATCTTCGCCCCGTCGCTGGCCACGGGCGCCGGTGTCGGCGCGGCCCTGGCCCCCTGGTTCGATGCCGTGCCGTGGACGGCGGTGGCCTTGCTCGGCATGGTGGGCTACTTCACGGGCGTGGTGCAGACCCCCATCACCGCCGTGGTCATCATCATGGAGATGAGCGATGACCACGCCTTGCTCCTACCCATGATGGCCACGGCGCTGATCGCCGAATGGGTCTCCCGCCTGATCTGCCACCGCCCCCTGTATCGGGCCCTGGCCGACGATTACATGGGCCGACTCGCCGGCCCTGAGGGGGCCGAACCCTCTCGCTGAGCCCGGCCCGCCCAACCTCAGTGCAGGTCCGCCACCAGGGACTTGCGCACGGTCTCGGGCACGGTGGTCTCGTAGCGGTATCTGGGATGATCGATGCCCACCCGGATGGGCGCACCCGCCTTGGCGTCGGCCACCATCTCCGGGCTGAGCTCGAAGCGCAGAAAGTGCACCGAGGATGTCTTGTCCTCGGTCTCGCGCTCCAGATCCTCGTTGGCGATGGGATGCACTCTGGGGTGCTCGCCCACTTGCACCCACACGGCCTGTTCGATCCCCTTGAGCTCGCGCAGTTTCTCCTTGCGGACCTCGGGATCGTCGTACTCGATCATGAGGGTCGCCTTCCAGTTGCCGCCATCGGGAATCAGCGGGTTGTAGGCGTCCAGTTCCTCCTGGATCTCGTCGGGCTCGAAGATGCGCTCGGCGCGCAGCATCTCCTGCACCTGATAGTGCATGGTGAGCCGGCTCTCGAAGTGCAGCGTGGCATGGGGACCGATGGGCACGATGCGTTCCTTTTTGTGCGCCATCACCTTGCGCCGGAACTCCGGCCGGATCCTTGCGTATTCTTCGAGCGAGTACAGTTCTTCCTTCTTGAGCTTCTCGGGCATGGGTGCAATCTCCTTTCAGATTCCGTAGGCCTTGCGCAGCAGCGAAAGCGGGTGCTCGCCGGTCCTGCCCACGCCGTCGGCGATCCAATTGGCCGCGATGGGGCAGTCGCTGCCGATGTGATCGGGTGCCATCCGCTCGACCTGACGCAGGATGGGCCGGCGGATCTTCTGGGCCGCGCCAATGGTCTCGACCTTCACCCCGTAGGTGCCGTCGTGACCGGAGCAGCGTTCCACCACCTGGATCTCGGTGTCGGGCACCAGGCTCAGCAGGTCCTTGGTCTTGAGCCCGACGTTTTGCACGCGCAGATGGCAGGCGGCATGGTAGGTGACCTTGCCGAGCGGCTGGCGGAAGTCGGTGCGCAGCTTGCCCGCCTTGTGGCGCAGCCACAAGTACTCGAACGGGTCGAAGATGTGTGCCTTGACCTTCTGCACGTCCGCGTCGTCCGGGAACATCAGCGGCAACTCTTGCTTGTACATGAGCACACAGGAGGGCACGGGTGCGACGATGTCGTAACCCTGGTCGATCATGCGCACCAGGGCCGGGATGTTGGCCTCCTTGGCCGCCTTGACCGCTTCGAGATCCCCAAGCTCCAGCTTGGGCATGCCACAGCACTGCTCTTTTTCCACCAGGGTGACCGGAATGCCGTTGTGCTCGAACACCGCCACCAGATCCTCGCCGAGCTGCGGCGCGTTGTAATTGCCGTAACAGGTGGCGTACAGCGCCACCTTCCCCGTGGTCTCCTCGGTGGGATCGGCGGCGGGCGCGGGCCGGTGCCCGGCCAGGCGCCGGCGCAGGGTGCGGCTATGGTAGGCGGGCAGCACGGCCTCATGGTGAACGCCCAACACCTTTTCCAGCACCTTGCGCAGGCCGGTGCTGTGGTTGGCCGCGTTGACCGCCTGGTTGACGATGGGAATGCCCGCCAGTCTGCCCACGGTGTCGGTGGAAGTCAGCATGCGGTCGCGCGGTCGGGCGCCCTGTTCCTTGAAACGCACCGCCTTGGCGCGCAGCATCAGGTGCGGGAAATCCACGTTCCATTCGTGCGGTGGCACATAGGGGCACTTGGTCATGTAGCACAGATCGCAGAGATAACAGTGATCGACGACCTTCCAGTAGTCCTCCTTGGCCACCCCGTCCACCTCCATGGTCTCGGATTCGTCCACCAGGTCGAACAGGGTGGGAAACGCGTTGCACAGGTTCACGCAGCGCCGGCAGCCATGGCAGATGTCGTAGACGCGCTCCATTTCCGCCAACAGCGCATCCTTGTCCCAAAAATCGGGTTCTTCCCAGCCCAAGGGGTGCCGGGTGGGCGCCTCGAGACTGCCTTCGCGAGTCGCAGTGGGTGCCGCCATGTTCCAGTCTCCTTCGGTTGTTCTACGGACTTTCGGATGCCGGCGCGGGCCGCGGCATCCGGAGGTCCGCAGTCACGTTTTAGAACAAGTCTAAATCGTAGCGCAAAAAAACGCCCGGCAGGGCACAGCCCCGCCGAGCCGCCGAACGCTTACTGGTCCAGAGTGTCCAGGGCCTTCTGGAAGCGGTTGGCGTGAGAACGCTCCGCCTTGGCCAGGGTCTCGAACCAGTCGGCGATCTCGTCGAAACCCTCCTCGCGGGCCGTCTTGGCCATGCCGGGATACATGTCCGTGTACTCGTGGGTCTCGCCGGCGATCGCCGCCTTCAGATTGTCCGCCGTCGAGCCGATGGGCAGCCCGGTGGCCGGATCGCCCACTTCTTCCAGATACTCCAGATGCCCATGGGCGTGACCCGTCTCGCCCTCGGCGGTGGAGCGGAACACGGCGGCGACGTCGTTGTAGCCTTCCACGTCGGCCTTGGCCGCGAAGTACAGGTAACGACGGTTGGCCTGGGACTCACCCGCGAACGCGGCCTTCAGATTCTCTTCCGTCTTGCTGCCTTTCAGTGACATTTGCTCTTACCTCCACGGTATCCTATGCGTCTCGTGACCGCCGGGTTTAGACTCATTCTAAACCGGCAACGCCAATTTAGATCGATTCTAAATTCATGTCAAGCGCCGGATGACGCGCCCCCGAACCGTGCTTCGTGATAGGGTTCGATCCAGCGATTTCAAGGCCCCAGTCGCCCCCGGAGGATCATCGATGAGTGACGAAAAAACGCAGACCGCCGGACAAGCGGACGAAGCCGGATCCTTCGAGGAAAAGTTGCGCCGGATCGAGGCGCTGGCCGAAGAGCTGGAACGGGGGGAACTCCCGATGGAACGGGCCCTGAACGAGTTCGAGCGGGGCATGCGCCTGATCGAAGCGGCCCGGCGCGAACTGGAGGCCGCCGAGCAACGCGTGCGCCTGATCACCGCCACCGGTGAGGAACAGCCGTTCGAAGGCGCCGCCCCGTCCGAAGGTGCGTGAGTCTCCGGGCCCATCCAATGCGCAGGATTCCCAAGCCGTGAACATGCCCGAATCCAGTACGCCGTCCGCCCGCGAGACCGAGACCGAGCTCAAGACCTGGAGTGAACGGGTCGACCGGGTGCTCGAGCGCTGGCTCCCCGCCGCCTGTACCCATCCTGCCACCCTGCACGAGGCCATGCGCTACGCCACCCTCGGCGGGGGCAAGCGGCTGCGGCCCGCCCTGGTGTATGCCACCGGGCGTGCCGTGGAAGTCGCCCCCGAGCACCTGGACGGTGTTGCCTGTGCGGTGGAACTGATCCACGCCTATTCACTGGTCCACGATGACCTCCCGGCCATGGACGACGACGACCTGCGGCGGGGACGGCCCACCTGCCACAAGGTCTTCGGCGAGGCCATGGCCATCTTGGCCGGCGACGCCTTGCAGGCATTGGCCTTCCAGGTGTTGTCTTGCGATCCCCAGGGGCCGCAGGATCCGGCCGTGCGCGTGCGCCTGGTGGAGTTGCTGGCCACGGCCGCCGGCTCGCGCGGCATGGCCGGCGGACAGGCCATCGACCTGCTCTCGGCCGGCCGGGAGATCACCGTGGCCGAGCTGGAGGACATGCACATCCACAAGACCGGGGCATTGATCCGCGCCAGCGTGGTGATGGCGGCGCTCACGGCCCCTGGGCTGGACCAGGGCCTCCGTGACCGGCTCGACCACTTCGCCAAGTGCCTGGGCCTGGCTTTTCAGATCCACGACGACGTGCTCGACGTGGAAGAGGACACCGAGACTCTCGGTAAGCCGCAGGGCTCGGACGCCGCCCGGGACAAGCCCACCTACCCCCGCCTCGTCGGCCTGGAAGCCTCCAAGGCCCTGGCCCGCGAACTGCACGCCGAGGCCCTTGAGTCCCTGGAGCCCTTCGGCCCCGGCGCCGATCTGTTGCGCGGTATCGCCACCTACGTGGTGACGCGGCGGCACTGAACCCCCCGACGGCGGGACGGGCGTACCCCCACCGCGGGGGCGGTCAGGAAGCCACCGGGGATTCTTGCGCGCGCGCCCTATGAACGCCGATAATGCAAGTTTGGCTGGGGCCGTCGTCGACTCGATGAAAGACCGCTATCCGTTGCTGGCGCGCATCGACTCACCGGCCGATCTGCGCACACTGCCCGTCAAGGAACTGCCGCAGCTCGCCGCCGAGCTTCGCGAGTATCTGCTGCACTCCGTGGCGCAGGTCGGCGGGCATTTCGCGGCCGGGCTGGGCGCCATCGAACTCACCATCGCCACCCATTACGTATTCGACACGCCGCACGACCGGCTCGTGTGGGACGTGGGCCACCAGTGTTATCCGCACAAGATCCTCACCGGCCGCCGCGACCGCATCGGCACCATCCGCAGGCGCGGCGGCCTGGCGCCCTTCCCGACGCCGGAGGAAAGTGAATACGACACCTTCGCGGTGGGCCACTCCAGCACCTCCATCAGCGCGGCGCTCGGCATGGCCCTGGCCGCGCGCAGCCAGGGCATCGAGCGCAAGTGCGTGGCCATCATCGGCGACGGGGCCATGACCGCGGGCATGGCTTTCGAGGCGCTCAACCACCTGGGCGACGTGTACGCCGACGTGCTGGTCATCCTCAACGACAACGAGATGTCCATCTCGCCCAACGTGGGCGCACTGTCCAATTATCTCACGCGCATCCTCTCGGGCCGCGTCTATTCCACGGTGCGCGAAGGCAGCAAAAAGATCCTGCGCCAGATGCCGCCCATGTGGGAGCTGGCGCGCCGCACCGAGGAACACGTCAAGGGCATGATCGCCCCCGGCACCCTGTTCGAGGAGATGGGGCTGAACTACTTCGGCCCGGTGGACGGTCACGACGTGGTCTCCCTGGTGCACACCCTGCAGAACCTGCGCGCCCACAAGGGACCGCGCCTGCTGCACGCGGTCACCCGCAAGGGCAAGGGCTACGAGCCGGCCGAGAGTGATCCGGTCGGCTACCACGCCGTGCCCATCTTCGATCCCAAGCGCGGTGTGGCGAAGGCGACGGCGAAAAAGGCCCTCACCTACACGCACGTCTTTTCGGACTGGGTCTGCGACATGGCCGAGCGCGATCCGCGCCTGGTGGCCATCACGCCCGCCATGCGCGAGGGCTCGGGATTGGTGGCCTTCCACGAGCGCTTCCCGGAACGCTACTACGACGTGGGCATCGCCGAGCAGCACGCCGTCACCGTGGCCGCCGGCATGGCCCGCGACGGCCTGCACCCCGTGGTGGCCATCTACAGCACCTTTCTCCAGCGGGCTTACGACCAACTCATCCACGACGTGGCGTTGCAGAACCTGCCGGTGCTGTTCGCCATCGACCGCGCCGGCGTGGTGGGCCCCGACGGCCCCACCCACGCCGGCAGTTTCGACCTGAGCTATCTGCGCTGCATCCCCAACCTGGTGGTCATGTGTCCCTCCGACGAGGCCGAGTGCCGCCGGATGCTGTCCACCGGGCATCTGCACCAGGGACCCGCCGCGGTGCGTTATCCGCGGGGCACCGGACCCGGCGCGGAGCCAGGATCGGACCTGGATCCCCTCGAGCTCGGACGAGGCCGGGTGGTCCGGCGTGGAGGCGGCGGCGTGGCCATCCTCGCCTTCGGCAGTCCGCTGAACGCCGCCCTGGAGGCCGCCGAGCGGCTCGATGCCACCGTGGCCGACATGCGCTTCGTCAAGCCGCTGGACGAGGGGCTCGTGGACGAACTGGCCGCCGCCCACGAGCTGTTGGTGACGGTGGAGGACAACGTGGTGGCCGGCGGCGCCGGTTCCGCCGTCGCCGAGCACCTGGCCCGTTCGGGACAAACCGTTCCGCTACTGCAGCTGGGACTGCCGGACCGCTTCATGACGCACGGGTCCCGCGAGGAGCTGCTGGCCGAGGCGGGGTTGGATGCCCAAGGCATCCAGCGGCGCATCCTCCGGCGCTGGGCGCCGCGCGATTGCGCGCCCCTGCGATCTCACGTACTATCTTGACCAAATCACTCAGGAATTGATCCGGGTCAATGCCGCCCTTGCGGCAGCGCCCCAGGGCCCATGCCTATGAACCAGCCGGCAGAAAAGCACGAGTTCACCGCGACCATCCCGGACGTACAGTCCCGGCTCGACACGCGCCGCATCCCCATCGACAAGGTGGGCATCAAGGACATCCTGCATCCGGTGCGCATCCAGGACCGCACCGGGGACGAGCAGCACACCGTCGCGCGCTTCAACATGTACGTGAACCTGCCCCACAATTTCAAGGGCACGCACATGTCGCGCTTCGTGGAGATCCTCAACAAGCGCGAGCGCGAGATCACGGTGCGCTCCTTCCGGGAGATGCTCGCCGAGATGACCGACAAGCTCGAGGCCGAGGCGGGTCACATCGAGATGACCTTTCCCTATTTCGTGCTCAAGCGCGCCCCGGTCTCCGGGGTCGAGAGCCTGATGGACTACGAGGTGACCCTGATCGGGGAGATCGCCGATGGCCGGACGCACACCTACATCAAGGCCGTCGTCCCGGTGACCAGCCTGTGCCCCTGCTCCAAGAAAATCTCCGAACGGGGCGCGCACAACCAGCGCTCCCACGTGACCCTGACCGTGCGCCTGCGCGATTTCGTCTGGATCGAGGAGGTCATCGACATCGTCGAGAACGAGGCTTCCTGCCAGCTCTACGGCCTGCTCAAGCGCCCCGACGAAAAGTTCGTCACGGAATACGCCTACGACAACCCCAAGTTCGTCGAGGACATGGTCCGCGATATCGCGGTGCGTCTCAATGCCGACGAACGCATCGGCTATTACCGGGTGGAGTCGGAGAACTTCGAGTCCATCCACAACCACTCGGCCTACGCGCTCATCGAGCGCGACAAGGACGCCGAGGAGGCCGGGCCAGCCGACGAGGACTGACCGCCAGAGTCCGGGGCTCCCGCCTTGCGGGCCGGCTCAGCGCGCGGCCCGCCGTTCCGTCTGGATGCCGTCGAGCTTGGCGGCCAGTTGGGCCGCAGGCTGATAACCCGGAATCATCTCGCCGTTTTCCAGCACGATGGCGGGGGTGCCCTGAACCCCGACCGCGTCGCCGAGCGCCATCTCTTTGCGCACCGGATTGTCACAGGTCCTGTACTCCACGGGTTCGCCGGCCTTGGCCTTGTCCATGGCGGCGTTGCGGTCCTTGGCGCACCAGACGCTCACCGCCTTTTTGTAGCTCTCGGACCCCACACCAGCGCGGGGATAGGCCAGGTAGCGCACCTCGATGCCGCGCTTGTTGTACTCGGCCATCTCCCGGTGCAGCTTGCGACAGTAAGGGCAGTCGATGTCGGTGAACACCGTCACCGTGTGCTTCTTCTCCTTGGGCGAGTAGATGATCATGTCGGATTCAGGAACCGCCTCGATCTGGGCCTTGCGGTACCCGGCCACCAGCTTCTCGGTCAGATCCTGGCGGGTGTCGAGGTCCACCATCGAACCCGAGATCAGGTAGCGCCCGTCGGCCGAGAAATAGTAGACGCTGGCCCGGTAACGCACGGCATAGAGTCCGGGGACCGGAGTGGGTTCGATGGCGTCGGGTTGCACCCTGGGCAACAGCTCGTGCCACCGCTGCTCGATCCGCTGAATGTCCCCGGCCTGATCCGCGATGGAGGCCGGCGGCAGAACCAGGCCGAAGATGAGAAGCAGTGCAGTCAGTCGTAGCGCGCGCATGAGGAACTCCCTTGGTCTGCAGGCGATGAAACGGAAGGCCGCCCGTACCGGCGACATCACAGGCGGCCATCGGATTCGACCGCCTCCGGGCGCAACAATTCCAAACCGTGTGCAAGCCTACCATCATCCACGCGGGTGATGGGCGCGGTGCAGCGCCTGCAGGCGCGCACGGGCCACGTGGGTGTAGATCTGGGTGGTGGACAGATCGGCGTGTCCCAGTAGCAACTGCACCACGCGCAGATCGGCCCCGTGGTTGAGCAAGTGGGTGGCGAAGGCGTGGCGCAGGGTGTGAGGCGACAGGGGGCGTCGGATGCCCGCGGCATGCGCATGGCGCTTGATGCGGTACCAGAATGCCTGGCGGGTCATGGGACCACCTCGTGCGGTGACGAACAGCGCATCACTCAGGCCACGCCCCCTCAGGAGTCGCGGCCGGGCCTCGGCGAGATAGCGTTCGCACCACGCCACCGCCTCCTCCCCCATGGGCACCAGGCGTTGCCGGCCGCCTTTGCCCGTCACCTGCACCACGCCCCGCTCGAGACCCACCGCCGCGCGGGGTAGATTCACGAGCTCCGAGACCCGCAACCCGCAGGCGTAGAGCAGCTCCAGCATGGCCCGGTCCCGCAGACCCTCGGGCCGCTCCGTGTCCGGGGCCGCGAGCAGCGCCTCGACCTCCGCCTCGCTGAGCACGGAAGGCAGGGGGCGCCCAAGCCGGGGAGACTCCGCGCGCGCCGTGGGATCGGAACGCATCGCGCCCTCGCGAAGCTGGTAGTGATAGAAGCGGCGCAAGGCGGACAGCAGCCGCGCCGTGCTGCGGGCCGAACTCCCCTGGGTGAACCGGTGGCCGAGGTAGTCCAGCACATCGGCGTCGGTGGCCTCCAGCGGCCCCCGGCCGCGCGCGCGCCGCAGCCAGTCCGCCCAGCCCAGCAGATCCGCGCGATAGGCCGCCAGCGTATTGGCGCTCAACCCATCCTCCAGCCAGAGCGCATCGGTGAAGGCGTCGATCAGGGCCTCAGGAGTCACCCTTGCGCTCCCCCGCCACGGCCCGCAGGAACTCCATGGGCATCGGGAAGGCCACGACCGTGCCCTGTTGGGTGGCCATGTCGGCCATGGTCTGGAGGTAACGCAACTGCAGGGCTTGCGGATTGGTGGAAATGATGTCGGCGGCCTGGCGCAGCTTCTCGGCGGCCTGCAGCTCACCCTCGGCGTGGATGATCTTGGCCCGCCGCTCGCGTTCGGCCTCGGCCTGGCGGGCGATGGCGCGCACCATGCTCTCATCCAGATCCACGTGCTTGATCTCCACGTTGGTGACCTTGATCCCCCATGCGTCGGTCTGCTCGTCCAGAATGCCCTGGATGTCGGCGTTGAGTTTGTCACGCTCGGCGAGCATCTCGTCCAGTTCGTGCTGGCCGAGCACCGAGCGCAGGGTGGTCTGGGCCAGCTGGCTGGTGGCCGCGTAGTAGTCTTCCACCTGGAGCACCGCCCGTTCCGGGTCCACCACCCGGAAATAGAGCACGGCATTGACCCGCACCGTGACGTTATCGCGCGAGATCACGTCCTGGCTCGGCACGTCCATGGTGATCACCCGCAAGTCCACCCGCACCATCTGCTGGATTCCCGGCACCACGACGATCAGCCCCGGCCCCTTGACCGCCTGGAAACGACCGAGAAAGAACACCACGCCGCGCTGGTACTCGGGAACGATCCGGATGGACAGGAACAACAGCCCCAATACCAGACCCAAGGGCACGAGATAGGCGATCATGAATGCACCTCCTGCAGTTCCGGTTCGTCTGCGGGTTCGACCTCCAGCCACAGTCCGTCCACCGCCCTGACCCGCACGCGCGCCCCGCGGCTCAAGGGCCGAGTCGAACGTGCCCGCCAGCGCTCGCCGTGCACCCGCACCCAGCCCCTCGGGTCGAGCGGTTCCAGGACCTCGCCCTCCATGCCGAGGAGCTCTTCGCGCCCGGTCCGGGCCCGCCTGCGGCGCAAGCGCACGAAGCGGGTGAGCACCCAGGCGAAGAAACCCGCGCTGACCAGAGCCGTGCCCCCGATCACCGGCAACGAGATGGCGAGCTGGTCCTCCTCCAACAGGATGAGCGAGCCGACCACGAACGCCGCCACTCCGCCCAGCCCCAGCGCCCCAAAACTGGGCACGAACGCTTCGGCCACCATGAACGCCACGCCCACCAGCATGAGCGCCAAGCCCGCGTAATTGATAGGCAACACCTGGAAGGCATAGAGGGCAAGCAACAGGCTGATGAGCCCCACCACCCCAGGCAACACGGCCCCCGGGCTGGAGAGCTCGAAAATCAACCCATAGACGCCCACGAGCAGAAGCACATAGGCCACCGTGGGATCGGTGATGACCGACAACAGGCGGATCCGCCAGTCGGGCGCAAACTGTTCAACCCGGGCATCGGCGGTGGTCAGCCGGCGGGTACCGGCGAAGGTCTCCACCTCCCACCCGTCCACGGCCCCGAGCAATTCGCCCAGGTCCGCGGCCACCAGATCGATCACGCCGAGTTCCAGGGCCTCGGCGGAGGTGAGCGTGGCCGCCTCGCGCACCGCCCGCTCGGCCCACTCGGCGTTGCGCCCGCGCGCCCGGGCCAGCCCCCGGATGAAGGCCACCGCGTCGTTGGTGAGCTTGCGGGACAGGGGCTCTTCCCCCCCATCTCCATCGGCGGGCTCGGCGGCGGGCAGCCCCCCCAAGCGCACCGGCGTGGCGGCCCCCAACGTCGTGGACGGCGCCATCGCCGCGATATGCGTGGCGTAGAGGATGTAGGTTCCGGCGCTGGCCGCCCGGGCCCCGGGAGGAGCCACGTAACCGATCACCGGCACCGGACTGGCGAGGATCCGCTGGATGATCCGGCGCATCGCGCTGTCCAGTCCGCCGGGCGTGTCCATGCGCAGCACCAGGGCCTGGGAGGCCTGCGCCCGCGCTCGTTCGATGCCCTGTTCCACGTAGGCGGGGGTGGCCGCACCGATGGTTCCCGTCACGTCGAGGACGAGCACGGTCCCCGCCGGCGCCGCGGGGATCCAAAGAACCACAAACCAAAGCAACCCCAGCAACCGCCCCATGGACGCCACAAGCCCCGCCACGGTGAATCCTTGTAAGGAAGTATACGCCGCACCGCGGACGAAGCCCTGCCCCCGCCCCGGACCGAGGTGCGCAGCCGGTTAACCGCGCTTCCCCGACCGCGTGCGGGTGACGACTGGAGCGCCGCCGCGCTCAGAACACGAAGCGGGGCCGCTTTTCGGCGTGCAGCAACGGCTTCAGACAGGTCTCGAAGATCGGGGTGCGGTGAAACTCCTCCTCCCGCACGCGGCGCACCAACAGGGCCTCCATGACCGGGGGCTCGCCCACCACGATGAACAGCCGCCCGCCCACAGCGAGCTGGCGTTCGAAATCGGTGACGTATTCGGGGATCGAGCCGGTGACGGCAATGACGTCATACAGCTGGCCCTGGTTCCAGCCGTGCACGGCATCCCCCGTCTCCACCATCACGTTGCGCACGCCCTCCGCCTCGAGGCGTGCCCGGGCCGTGTCCGCGAAATCGGGAAAGATATCCACGCTGTCCACACTACGCCCCAGCCGCGCAAGACAGGCCGTCACATAACCACTCCCGGTGCCGATCTCCAGGATCAGATCGTCCTGCCGGATCTCCAACGCCTGGAGCATGCGCGCCTCCACCTTGGGCGCCATCATGGACTGGCCGTGACCCAGGGGGATCTCCAGGTCGGCAAAGGCCAGATGCCGGTATCGCTCGGGCACGAAATGTTCGCGTGGAACGGCCGCGATGGTATCGAGCACGCGCTGATCCAGCACCTCCCAGGGCCGGATCTGCTGCTCGATCATGTTGAACCGCGCCTGATCGATGTCGAACTCCGTCATCACCGTGCTCTCCCCGAAGCCGTCGGGCGACAAAGGGTACGGCCCACGCAGCGGACGTGCAACCGCCCGATCGATACGCTCCAATGCGCGGTGCAACCCCAGGGCGGCAGTGGCATCCATTCATGCACCCAGCCGAATCCATCGTGAGCGATGAAATGGTGAAAGGCACCGCGCAACGCCATGGCCACGCCGCCCCAGTACGCCGGCGACCGGCCCCGTGTTCCGGAAGCCTCGGGGCGTTCCTGCTTGCAGACACGGCCAGGTGACGGTCGGCGCAAATAGGCCAAGGCGACGACAACCCGACATACCCAATGCGATTGCGAACCAACGCACACCTTCGCCTGATATCCGACCGCCCCTGGGGTCCGGAGGTTGATGCCAACGCCGGGAATTCAATAGCATGCTCGGCGGCAACACCAAAGAAAGACACGCATGGATGCCGGTCTTGCGCATAAGAAAGTGCACTGTCCCGCCGGAACCCAGCCAGGGCTTCTGGAGGTGGTCTCATTGTGTCCAGGCCGGATCGCCCTTTCAGGTCGTGTGGAATATTCCGCCGACCTACCGAGTTCGCGCCGTATCCGCGAGGCGCATGACGGGCGGCGTCCGGCGGGCTTCGGTCGCCAGCGCGTTCCTTCCGCCAATGCATCGATCTCGAGCGCGATACCGACAGCCGCGGGCCACACCCCGATCGAGTCGGGGGAACACCACCTCCCGCCACACGCCTTGCCCTTCCACCCGAGGCCCTCGCCACGCGCCATTTCGTGCCGCGCCCGTTGCGGCACACTCGTGCAGACCGCGCGACCGCATCAACATCCATGGAGCTCAAGGAATGGATAACGGATTTCCAGAGCAACACCCGGATTATCGATGGTTGGACGTTGACAATTACCATTGTTATTCACTCAACACCCTCCACCCTGACGACATGCGTGATGTGATCGGCCAGGTGCTGGCCATCGATCCCAAAATGCGAGCCGGGAGACGGAACGGACGCTACCGTTTCAAAGGCGTCATATCCGTCCCCCTAGATGGAATGCCGCGGCGCGCGTATGTGAAACGAACCGCGCCACTCACATCCGTGAACGCCATGACCGACATCAGGGGGCGTCTGCGCGAGATACGGAAAAGGCGTCTGCGCAATGAGGCGGTCCACTACCTCGAGTTCATGGCACTCGGCTTGCCCTGCCCGAGGCTCATTCTATACGGGTACCGCAGCTTGGCAGGTATTCCTATTGAAGAATTCATCCTCACGAGCTTTTCTGGAACTTCCGTGAAACAGGTCTATCGGAACACTGGAAGGATTGAGCCCGTAATGAAATCGGTCGAAGTGCTCGCCCGAATCCACGGTGCCGGGCTGTCCCACGGCGATGCCTCCATCAAAAACTACGTCATCGCATCCGGAAGCGTGCGCGCCATAGACCTCGAAACCGTCCAGAGTCGATCTGAGGAATCCGCAACTAAGGATCTTCAAAGATTCTGCAGAGATGTGCACAGGGAGAGCAATAGCATGGAGGCGGTCACCGCATGCCTGGATCACTACCGACGTGTAAGTGACTTTCCGGTCGACCGTGGCGCAATACTTTCTTTCCCGACTCATGCACCCGAAGTATCGAACGTCGAGGTTTCCCTGCAATAGGGCATGACAGCCTCGCATGTGAAACTGACGCGGTCAAGTCCTAACGGACACCCCAGTTATGCCACATTGGCCAGTTGGCCGTTTTTCTCAAAATCATCCGGGCTTTGGCAATCCAGATAGGAATGAAGCCGATGGCTGTTATAGAACATCACAATGTAGTCAATGATGTCCTGCCGGGCGTCATCCCGTGTCTGGTAACTTTGCCAGTGCATCCGTTCCGATTTCAGCGAGCCAAAAAAGCTTTCTACCACTGCATTGTCCCAGCAGTCACCCTTCCGGCTCATGCTGCCTTCGATGCCAGGCCTTGAGCAGGCGCCGAAAGGCCCGACTGGCATACTGGGGGGTGAGCGCCCTGCGCGATACGCGGCGCTATCGTGTGATACGAAGAAAGCTCGAGGAATAAAGAGCGCCACGGGTAGGAGGCCGGCCGTCCCTCCATCCACGGCCCGTGGTCGGGTCGCGTGCCAGCGCGCCGAAAATTTCTGGCGTCACCCATGGCGCCTCATTCCAAATTATAGAATTCGTCGTATCTTGAAGAAAGGAAAAAATGAGGCCGGCGCCGGTTCGGCCTCGTGGGAACGGCGTGGTGGGCTCCCCTGACCACCACGAGGGCCTTTCGACCCCGGCGGGTAAATTGGATCCCCGCCAACCTTCGGATGACCGGCACATCCTCAGCAATTTGCCGGGAGACTTTGCCGCCGCTCCTTGGACTGCAGTATAGCCATGATCACCATCGAAATCGACGACCACGAGATCCAGGCCGCCCTGCGCCGTCTCCGAAGGGGCGGTCTTGTCTCCCGCCCTGGCCTTCCCCCCGACGGTAGGAGGGTTGGATGAGGGGTCAAGCGGCATAAAGCCGTTCCAGGGTCTTTCGGTATTCCTCCATAGAAAGCCTAGCAGAACAGCCAGGCTGTCGCGATGCACCGCATGCATATGCTCGCACGGGTTGGTCAGCGTCTCCACCGCCTCCAGGCAGGTGGTGATCCGCTCCAGGTGGTCGAGGAGATCCTGGTAGTGCTGGGGCAGTTTGGAAACGCGCATGCCGCACTGCCCGCCTCCCCATCGCCCAAGCGCGTCTGCAGCCGCCACCGGCGGCGACGTCGAATGGGAGGTGGTGGTCTGATCGATCAGCGGCGCGACCTCCGGATGACGTCCGCCAGCCAGTCTGAGGGCGAAAAACGCGCCAGCGCGATGGCAAACACCACACAGAACAGCAGCGCGCCGGCCGCGCCGAGCCATACCCAGAACGTGCTCGGCCAGACGAACAACCCCAGCACACCCGCCACCACCATCCAGATCGACAGATTCCAGAGCTGAGCCCACATGGCCAGGGACCTCAAAGTCGGAATCGAAATCGAGGCCGACGACAAACAGGCCTCGGCACCGACCGAAGATATCGATCGTCGGAACGGTGATCTAGGGCGATCCGCCGAGCGGGCCAAGACACCCAACGAGCTGTGTGACACCCTCTCGGCCCTGGTAGCCCCCTGCCCGACCATCGCCGCACGCAGTGACGAAGACACCAATCTCGCGCATCGAGCCCGTAGCCGCATCCGAGGGCGAGGCTGCCAACCTGTTCGCCGCAATCGCGGTGAACACCCAGTCCGGCTTCCCGCAGATCACCCCGTAAAGGTGCTCAACGCCAGCACGGCTACAACGCGCCGGAGAAGGTGGAGATCGGCACCGAAATGCCGGGGAGGATCATCGTCGACTGGGGCGAATAGATGCTGCGCGAGATCAGGCGCCGCGCCGACGTTGGCCTTGGGTGAACGGGACCGGACCCCATGAGCGTGGCAAGGTTGCGGCAAGAATGATTGAGATAGCCCCTGAGGTAGCCTATAGGTAGCCCCGACGCAAAAACGCCCCGAACTGTCCGGGGCGCAGAATCTCACAACTCATTGATTTTAAATGGTGGCCAGGGACAGAATCGAACTGCCGACACGGGGATTTTCAGTC
>JALSSO010000045.1:0-12500 GCA_026984215.1 Gammaproteobacteria bacterium
GGGACGTCGTCCCGTTTCCGGCCGGAGCAGCAGCCGCAGGTGCCGCCCACCACCCACCGGGCGGGCATCCAGGACTTCGAACCGACCGTCGAAGGTCGGGGGCGGAAAGGCCTGTCCCCAGGGGCCGCCCGCTTCCAGGGCCAGCGCCGTCTCCAGCTCGAGCTCGTGGGGCTCCAAGGGACCATCGGTGACGATCTCGGCCACCGGTGGCGCCCCGCCCAGGGCCCGCAGCGCCGCAGTTTCCAGGGCTTGGGAGAACTCCGCGAGGTGGTGGGCCGCCAGCGTCAAGCCCGCGGCCATGGCGTGACCGCCGAACCGGTCGATCAACCCGGGGTGACGCGCGTCCACCGCGGCCAAGGCGTCACGCATGTGCAACGCCGGGACGGAACGGGCCGAACCCTTTAGCCGGCCCTCGGTGCCCCGGGCGAAGGCCACCGCGGGGCGGTGGAAACGTTCGCGCACCCGGCCGGCCACCAGGCCGATCACCCCTTCGTGCCAGTCCGGATCGTGCAGGCAAAGCACGGCCGGAAGGCCCTGCGACGCCGTGGCCAGGCGTGCCACCTGCGTCTCGGCCTCCGCGCTCATGCGAGACTCCAGGACACGGCGGCGGCCGTTGATCCGATCCAGGACCTCGGCCCATTCGCGGGCGGTGCCGGTATCGTCGGCCAACAGACAGCGAATGCCGAGTTCCATGTCTTCCAGGCGGCCGGCGGCGTTGAGCCGGGGTCCGGCCACGAACCCCAGATCGGCGGCCGTGGCGTGGGCGGGGTCGCGTCCGGCCACCTCCAAGAGCGCGCGGATACCGGCATTGCCGGTGCCCCGGCGGATGCGCTCCAGGCCCTGCTGGACCAGGATCCGGTTGTTGTGGTCCAGGGGCACCACGTCGGCCACCGTGCCCAGGGCCACCAGGTCCAGCCAGTCGGCCAGTCGCGGCGCGGGACGGGCGGGGCCGAACCATCCGCGTTCCTCCAAGGCCCGCCGCAGGGCTGCCATCACGTAGAACACCACCCCCGCCCCGCACAGGGCGCGGCTGGGAAAGCCGGAGCGGGGCAGGCAGGGGTTCACCAGGGCGTCGGCGTCCGGTAGCCGTTCGCCTGGCAAGTGGTGGTCGGTGACCACCACCCGCATCCCCGCCGCGCGGGCGGCGGCCACGCCGGCGATGGCCGCCACGCCGTTGTCCACGGTGAGCAACACATCGGGGGCCAGGGAGAGGGCCGCCTCCACCACTGCGGGGCTGAGCCCGTAGCCGTGGCGGAAGCGGCTGGGTACCAGGAAGCTCACCCCAGCGGCACCCATGGCCGACAGGGCACGCACGGCCAGGGCCGTGCCCGTGGCCCCGTCGGCGTCGAAATCGCCCACCACCAAGATGCGCTGTCCCTGCATGATCGCACGGGCGAGCAACCCGGAGGCGGTGTCGAGGTCCGGAAGCCCATCCGGTCGGTGTAGTCGATGCAAACGCAGGTCCAGTTGTTCGGGATGGTGTATGCCGCGTGCGGCATACACCCGCCGCAACACCGGGTGCAGGTCGGCGGGCAGGCGGGCATCGGGCGCCGGGCGCCGACGCACCAGGCGGGGCGCATTCACCGGTCGGCCCCCTCCAGGAGGCGCGCGGCCCAGCGTGCGTTCCCCCACCAACCCCGCCAGCGGCCCGGGCGGGCTTCGAGCCGGAGCCCGCCCGGCGGGTCCAGGAGGACGAGGCCGGGGAGGCGGCCGCGGCGCAGCGCGCTCGCCAGGGGGACGAACCAAGCTTGGTCGAGTTGTTGCAGGGCCGCCTCCCAGGCAGGCGGGTCGTCGTAGGCCGAGGGTCTGTCCAACGCGTCCAGGTGGATCCACCAGGCCTGCTCGGTTGCTCCACCGATCCAGCGGGCCGGATCCTCGGGCAGGGGGGCCGCGCGCCCCCCAGGGTGGAGGCGGGCCAGGCCGAGCAAGAATGGATCGTGGCTCAACACCCGCACCGGCCTAGGCGTGGACACCGGAAGCCGCCCGGCGCCCCAAAGCCACAGGGCGTTGAGGGTGGGGCGGCCGTGCGCTTCGCGACCGCGGTTGACCGGGTGCTGGTGGAAAAGCATCTGGGTCTCGTTCAACACCCGCCACCAGAAGGACTTGCGCGGCCCCCCGGGGAGCGCGGGAAACGGATCGCCGCCACGCACCTGCTCGAGGGGGGTGGTCTGCGGTGGTTCCCCCCGGGGCAGGCGCAGGTGCCAGTGCGCGGGCACGGTAGGCTCCAAGTGCAGTCCCTCGGCCGACCAGTGGGCATCGAAAGCCTCGCACAGGGCGCGCGCCTCGGCGTCGGTGATCGCCAGTTCCGGCCCCTCGAAAAGCACCGCCCCGTTGAGGTCCGGGCGGATGTGCACGGGGGTCGCGGCCATCCAGGCTGCATCGTCGGGCACCGCGCCCAACCCCAGGCGTCGCACGGCGCCGACGGGCGGGTCCGTTTTGCAGGCGAGTCCTGCCAGCCGCGCTGCGGCGCGTTCGACGGGCTCGGGGCGCCCCGTCCGGACCCGACTGCGCGCCACCAAGGCCGCCAGGCCAGGGGCTTCGGGCACCGGGACACCCGCCGCTCGGCGCCGCCGCAGTGGCGCCAACAGGCCCGGGACCAGGACGTGGAACGAGACGTGTGGGGCAGGCATCGGCGGGCAATGATACTCCGCACCCTGTTCCGGGCGGGAGGTGTGTGTCGGCACCGATGTCCGTCACGCAAGGGTCATGCCCGTTCGTGAGGTGGTCTCCAGTATGGGGTGGTCTGTGCGGTGCCCATTGGATCCTTGCACTCGGCGGAGGAAAGGGATAGAGTGGATAAACAGACGGACTGGTCTGTTTTATTGAGAGTGAAACGTTCGGCCAAGGCGCAAGCCACCCGACGGCGTATCCTGGAGGCGGCAAACCGGCTGTTCTACCTTTACGGATACCATGCCACGGGCCTGGATCGCATCATCCGCGAGGCGGGCGTGACGAAAGGCAACTTTTATCACCATTTCCCGGGCAAGGAGGCCCTGGCGGTGGCCGTGCTCGAGTGGCATCGCGACGAGGCGTTGCGCGAGGTGGACGTGGAAGACATTCTGCGAGATCCGTCCCCGCTCGGGGGCCTGTTGCGGTTTCTCGAGGCCATGGCACGCAGGACGGTCTGCCCGGACGAGGCGTGCGAAGTCCGGGGTTGCTTCTTCGGCAACTTCGCGCTCGAGCTCTCGGCGGGCAGCCCGGCGGTGCGGGGCAAGTTACGGGAGATCTTCGACGATATCCGTGCCGTGCTGCTGCGACTGATTCGGGCCGGGCAGACGGCCGGTGAGATCCGAGCGGACCTGGACCCCGACCGGGCGGCCGGGCTGATCCTGAGCCTCATGGAGGGCGCGATTTTGTTGGACAAGGCCCAACAGAGACAGTCCGAGACGCTCCAGGCCATTGGCTTCGTTCGGGGATATCTCACTCCATGAGCAACGAAACCCTTTCTCGCCCCTTGAAACAAACAGACCAGTCTGTTTTTTTGAGTATTTCCCGCCGGTCTGTAGCAACCGTGTGGAACCCTTCATCTTTCCACGGGCCGTCGCGCACCGGAAACACGGGGGGACGGCCCGGCGTGCCCGCCCTGCGCTTGGTGCCCGCACGCATCGAATCGGTGTCTCTGCGACGTCCCGCACGTCGTGTGGCGCGCGGCCGCCAATCGGGCCTTCGGGCTCGTCCCGGAGACCCTTGGCATCGGACCGGACGGCCATGGCCGTCCGGAATCTTCAAGTAAAGACTGAAACAGGAGGTGCGTCATGCAAGCACATGAAACCCTGGATGCGCGGGGACTCAGCTGCCCGCTGCCCATCCTGCGTACCCGCAAAGCGCTCGCGCGCCTGGAACCCGGCCAGGTGCTGGAGGTCCGGGCTACGGATCCCGGCTCCGTGAAGGACATGGAGGCGTTTTGCCGGCAGGCCGGCCACGAGCTCGTGGCATCGTCCGAGGAGGGCGGCACCTACGTGTTTCTACTGCGCAGGGTATGAGGTCGTCGGCAACGGCACGCGGGGGCGGTCGTGGTTACGCCCGGCCGCCCCTGCCCGCGTGCACGAGCGGTAGTGTTCGACCGGCGGGTGGTTCCGGTCGCGAGCCCGCCGGCATCATTGTCATACTGGGTAGCACGATTTCCCCCCGGGAATGAAAACTTCCCGGCTTGGGGGTTGCAATGTTCCCACGTGCCGCCTTCGCGAGTAGTGACGTGTCGGCGGGTGAACGATCCGGCCGCCCGTGCATGATCGTCCTGGTCGATACAGGCGTGCCGTCCATCTGCGGCTGCGGCGTCTCGGGATCGATGCAAACCGGCTCCGGCAGTGAACCTACGGGAAGCCTGCCGGTCCTCCAGGGAAGCGTCGTCACATCCGCTCGTACAAGGCCCGCACGCGCTCGCGCGGCATGCGTTGGCGCCAGCCCGGCCCCAGGGCGTTCTCCCACAGGGGGGCGAGTCCGAGGGCGGTGTCGATCATTTTCTCCATGGCCGCCTCGTCCATGCCCCGGGTCACGCCACGGGGGATCTCCACCCCCTGGCAGTCCATCATGCGGCGGAACTCGGCCACCCCTTCGGGATAGTATGCATCGAGCTGATCGAAGGCGATGCAGTTGCCCACCCCATGATGAATGCCGAGGACGTAGGACAGGCCGTAAGACAGGGCATGACATACACCCACCTGGGAGTAGGCGATGCTCATGCCGCCGAACCAAGAAGCCATCATGAGCTTCTCGTCGGCCTCGTCGGTGTGGGGGCCGAGGAACACCTCGCGGCACAGTTCCAGGGCCTTTTCGCCGTAGGCGCGGCTGAAGGCGTTGATGAAGGTGCCCTGCAGGGATTCCACGCAATGGATGTAGCAATCCATGCCGGTATAGAACCGCTGTGTGGCGGGCACGTCGCGGATCAGATCCGGGTCCAGGACGACCTGATCGAAGACGGTGTGATCCGAGTTGAGACCCAACTTCTTGACCGGCCCCGTCAACACGGCGGTCCGTGAGACCTCGGCCCCGGTGCCGGACAGGGTGGGAATCCCGGCCTTCCACACGCCCGGCTTGCGGATCAGGTCCCAGCCCTGGTAGTCGGCCGAGGAGCCCGGGTTGGTGAGCATGAGGGAGACCGCCTTGGCGAGATCCAGGGTGGAACCGCCGCCGATCCCCACCACCGCATCGGGAGTGCCCATGGCGGTCCGGGCCTCGTCGCGCAGCCGGTCCACGTAGTCGGTCTTTGGTTCCTCCGTGACATCCACGAACACCACCCGGTCACCCTCGCGCCGCGGCAGGCGGTCGGCCAGGGGCTGGTCCTGGAAGACGCGGTCCACGAGGAACAGTACGCCGGGCCCGTTGCGGCGGGGTGCGAGAATCTCATCGAGCTGGTCGAAGCTGCCGCGACCGAACACCACTCGCGGCACCATGGGGAAATTGCGGTAGGACATGAGTCGTCGCCGCTCCTCTGCGATGGCGTGGCGCCGCGCAGCGTAGCCTTCGCCGGCCGGGTGGTGCAAGGGGCGAGTGTTTGCGCAGCCGCGCGCCACCCGTTCGGGACGTCCCGGGCGCGGGCGGCCGTGCGGGTGCCTATACTTTCGGTGTGTGAGTGTCGTTTTCGAACGCCGGGACGTCCCAGGCGACCCCAGGGGGAATGCTCATGTCCGAAGTCGATTTCGTGGTGTGCGTGCGCAACGTGCGCCGGCAAGGGGGCAGGCAGGTGTTCGGCGCCGAACCTGGACGGGCGCGTTTTCTGGCCGTGCCGCGCCGTCAGTATCCGCGCCCCGAGCATGCCCAGCGTGTGGCGGGGTGGGAGACGGCGGTGCTGCGCGCGGCCCGCGACGGATCGACCGAACCGGAGGCGCCCGGCGACATCCTGTTCTTCGTCCACGGCTACAACAACGACCAGAAGATCGTCATGCAGCGCCATCGCCGCCTGGCGCGTGACCTGCGGGCGGCCGGTTTCCGCGGCGTGGTGGTCAGCTTCGACTGGCCGAGCGACGACAAGGTGCTCAATTACCTGGAGGATCGTGACGACGCCAAGGCCACGGCGCATCATCTGCGCGACGACTGCATCGCACGGTTCGTGCGCGCCCGCCGTGGCGAGTGCACGGTCAACGTGCATCTGCTGGGGCATTCCACGGGGGCCTATGTGATCCGGGAGGCCTTTACGGCGGCCGACGAGAAACGCAGCATCCGGGACCGCGTTCCCTGGACCGTGAGCCAGATCGCGCTGATCGCGGCCGACATCTCCAGCCGCTCGTTGCGGGCCGACGACGGACGTTCGCGTTCCCTGCACCGCCATTGCGTGCGCCTGACCAATTATCAGAACCCGTATGACGCCGTGCTCAAGCTCTCCAACGTCAAACGTTTCGGGAACGCGCCGCGCGCGGGCCGCGTGGGGCTGCCCGAGGGGCATCACGCCAAGGCGGTGAACGTGGACTGCGGGGCGTATTTCGCCAGCCTGGACGAGGACGCCCTGGAGGAGGGACGCGACTATTTCGGCAGTTTCTCCCATTCCTGGCACATCGGAGATCCGGTCTTTGCCGAGGATCTCGCCTGTACCCTGGCCGGGGATGTGGACCGCCACTGGATTCGCACCCGCGAGCGGACCCCCCAGGGGTTGGTGCTGCGCCGCCCGCCACCGGGTGCGGGCTCGGCCCAGTGAGGACCGGGGGGCCTCAAACGCCCAGGATGGCGCGGATCGCCCGCGCGCGCCGCTCCAGCTCGGCTGCGTCCCAGGACAAGGCAACCGGTAGCGATACGGCTCGTTGCATCACCGCATCCGAGCGCGGGGTCTCCACGCGCTCCAAGTCGGGCGGCGGACTCAGCAGCCCCAGCGCCGGGCGCATGGGCAGGCGCAGGGCGCGGATGTGATCCCAGCGGCGCAGGTAGTGCCAGTTGTTGTCGTACCAGAGGAAGGCGGGGCCACAGCCGGACTCGGCGAGCGCCCGCTGCAGCTCCCGGGCGGCCTCCAGGTCCGGGGCCAGCACGGTGAGAAAGGTGGCCGAATCCCCCTCGGGGTCGGGCAGGTGGCGAAAGGCGAGGTCGCCGGATTCGGCGAAGGCCGCCTTCAGGGCCGCCTTGTGGCGGCGCTGCGTGTCCAGGATGCGGTCGAGCTTGCGCAGCTGGGCCAGCCCCACCGCGGCGTGTAATTCGCTGATCCGGAAATTGGTGCCCATGATGGGATGGCCGTCGGCGCCCCGGTCCGGCCCGCCCAGGTGGTCGTGCCCATGGTCGGCGAACTGCTCGGCCCGATGGTAGAGCGCGGCATCTCCGGTCACCACCGCGCCTCCCTCAGCGGCGGTGATGGTCTTGACCGGATCGAAGGAGTAGCAGCCCATGGCGCCGAAGGTGCCGAGCGCCTGGCCCCGGAAGCTCGCCCCCAGTGCCTGAGCCGTATCCTCGATGAGTGTCAGTCCGCGGGTCTCGCACAACGCCTGAAGCGCGTCGATGCGGGCCATGGCGCCGCACATGTGGACCACCAGCACCGCCCGGGTGCGCTCGGTGATGCGCTCGCGCACGCTTTCGGGATCCAGGCACAGGGTCTCGTCGATCTCGGCGAACACCGGCACGGCCCCGGCCAGGATCACCGACTCGATGGTGGCCACGAAGGTGAAGGGCGGGACGATGACTTCGTCGCCCGCGCCGATGCCGCAGGCGGCCAGCGCGGTCTGCAAGGCCGCCGTCCCGCTGCAGACCACGTGGCAGTGCGGCGCCCCGAGGCGTTCGCACAACGCCCGTTCCAGTGCCTGTGCCTTCCAGCGCCCGCGGCGCTGGGTATCGAAGCCGTAGCGGAACAAGACGCCGGTCTCGAGCACTTCGCCGACCTCGCGGCGTTCTTCCTCGCCGAACCATTCGAATCCGGGCATGAGCTGCCTCCGGTGGAGAAGGGGAAAACCGGCGCCGATTCTACCGGCGCCGAGGCCGTGCCGCACGGCTCGGTCGGGGGGTTGCCAGCGATTGCGCTCCTCGGGCCGGGGGAGCGCCCGGCGCAGCTCCGGGGCGTCAGGCCGGGCGTTGGGTCCCCGGGGGTTCCGGCCGGCCGAGGGTTTCCAGGTAACGCATGGCCAGATTGAGCATGGCCAGGTCGGGTTCGGCCGCGGCCCGCAAATCGGCGAGCATGCGCTGATAGCGTTCCAAGGCCTCGCGCCGGGCTTCGGCCCAGGCGTTTGCGGCATCCCTCGGACCGGCGCGGGCGGGCGCATGGCGCAGACAGTCGGCGGTGATCCGCTCCAGGTGGTCGGCCAGCTCGTCGAAAAGCAGGGCGCGGGCCGCCCGGCTCCAGTGGTCGCGTCGGGGCAGGGCGTAGATGCGGTCGGCGATCCGGTCCAGCTCGAGGCGGGTGGCGATCTCGAAATAGACGGCGGCCGCGCGGCCGAGCGCACGGCTGGTGCGCCGGGCGATGCGCGCGATGTCCAGTCCGGAGGCCAGCAGCTGCAGACCGGCCACGTGACGGGCCAGCGGCTCCGGCACGCCCGCCTCCACGAAGGGTGCGGCGCGGGCCTCCACGCGCTCGCGCAGCGCCTGGGGCAGGTACCGGGTCAACTCGCGCTGCAGCGCGAGGATGGGGCGCCGGTAGGGTCGCACCGCCGCGTGGACCTGCGGCCCGCCCGGGTGGTGGCGCAGGAACCAGCGGGTTACCCGTTCGATGAGGCGCCGGGTGTCGGCCAGCAGATCGAGCTGGACGGCGGCCGCGACCGTGTTGTCCAGGGCCTCGATCCGGCTCCAGGTCTGCTCCATGTCGAAGATCTCGCGGGCGGCGACGTAGGCACGGGCGATGGCCACGGCCGCGGCGCCGGTCTCGTCCTCCATGCGCAGGGCGAAGCTCGATCCCATCCGGTTCAGCATCCCGTTGGCGAGCCGCGTGGCCACGATCTCGGTGCGCAGGGGATGGTCTGCGAGCCAGGAGGCGAAGCGTGCGCGCAGCGTGGGCGGGAAATAGGCGTGCAGCTCGCACTGCAAGGCCGGGTCGTCGAGCAGGGGGGCGGAGCGCAGTTGCTCGTCGAGGCGCATCTTGCCGTAGGCCAGCAGCACGGCGATCTCCGGGCGGGTCAGGCCCTCGCCGGCGGCGGCGCGCTCGCTGAGTTCTTCGTCTCCGGGAAGCCCTTCCAGGCGCCGGTCCAGGCGGCCCTCGCGCTCCAGTACGTACAACAGGCGCCGGTGCTCGGCCAGGGCGGCCGGCGCTTCGTGTTCGGTGATGCTGATGGACTGGGTCTGCAGGTAGTTGTTGCGCAGTACGGAGGCGGCCACCTCATCGGTCATGGCTTCCAGCAGCCGGTTGCGCTGGCGGAGGGTGAGTTCGCCGGCGTCCATCACCCGGTGGAGCAGGATCTTGATGTTGACCTCATGGTCGGAGCAGTCCACGCCTCCGGAGTTGTCGATGGCGTCGGTGTTGATCTTTCCACCCGCCCGGGCGAATTCGACCCGCGCCCGCTGGCTGAAGCCCAGGTTGCCCCCTTCGGCCACCACCTTGCAGCGCAGCTCTGAGGCGTTCACGCGCACGGCGTCGTTGGCCCGGTCGCCGATGGCGGCGTGGGTCTCGTCGCTGGCCTTGACGTAAGTTCCGATGCCGCCGTTCCAGAGCAGGTCGACCGGGGCGACGAGGATGGCGCGGATGAGTTCGGCGGGAGTGAACTGACGGCGCTCGCTGCCGATGGCGGCGGCGGCCTGGGCCGAAATCTTGATCCGCTTTGCGTTGCGGCGGTAAATGCCACCGCCGGAGGATATTGCGCCCGAGTCGTAGGACAACCAGTCCAGCCCGGCTTCGAACAGGCGCTTGCGCTCCTGGAAGCTCGCGGCCTCGTCGGGCTCGGGGTCGAGGAAGATCGCCCGGTGGTTGAACGCCGCCACCAGGCGGATGTGGCGCGACAGGAGCATCCCGTTGCCGAACACGTCACCGGACGGATCGCCGATACCCACCACGGTGAACGGTTCGCGGTCGACGTCGCGCCCGAGTTCCCGGAAATGGCGCCGGACCGACTCCCATGCCCCCCGTGCCGTGATGCCCATGCGCTTGTGGTCGTAACCGTGTCGCCCACCGGTGGCGAAGGCATCACGCAGCCAGAAGCCCCGGGCCTCGGCCACCTCGTTGGCCAGGTCGGAGAACCCGGCCGTACCCTTGTCCGCGGCCACGACCAAGTAGGGATCGTCGCCGTCATGCCGTACGACGCGCTGCGGGGGTACTGTGTCGCCTTCCCGCAGGTCGTCGGTGAGGTCCAAGAGCCCGCCGACGAAGTCGGTATAGGCGCGCCGCCCGGACTCGGCGGGCCCGCCGGCCGCCGGGGCGGAGGCTCCGCGCACGACGAAGCCCCCCTTGGCGCCGGTGGGGACGATCACGACGTTTTTGACCATCTGGGCCTTCATCAGCCCCAAGACCTCGGTGCGAAAGTCTTCTTGCCGGTCGGACCAGCGCAGGCCGCCGCGGGCGATCCGGCCGCCGCGCAGGTGTGTGCCCTCCACGTGGGGCGCATGCACGAAGATCTCCGCGGTGGGACGGGGCGGCGGCAGGAAGGACAGGCGTCCGGCATCGAGCTTGAAGGCCAGCACCGTGCGCGGCTCCCGGTAGAAATTGGTGCGCACGGCGGCCTGGATCACCTCCAGGTAGGCGCGCAAAATGCGGTCCTGGTCCAGGCTGTCGACGGCGTCGATGGCTTCCAGGACACGCCTGGCGGCGGTGGCCTCCTGCTCGGGCCGGGTCTCCTCGGGCAGGTCCGGGTCGAAGCGGGCGTGGAACCGTTGCACGAGGCCCTGGGCGATCTGGGGGTGGGCGAGCAGGGCCTGCGCCATGTAGGGCAGACTGAACGGCACGCGGGCCTGCGACAGGAAGCGCCCGACCGCACGCAGGACGGGGATTTCGTGGGCGCGCAGCCCGGCCGCCAGCACCAGCGCGTTGAACGGATCGTTCTCGACCCGCCCGCGCACCACTTCCGTGAACAGGACGCGGAAATCCTGTTCCACGGCCAGCACGTCCACCTCGCCCCGCGCCGCCGGCCGGATCTCGAAATTGAGCATCCAGAAATCCCCGCCCGGATCGGTGCGCAGGCGATAGGGACGCGCCCCTTCCACGCGCACACCCATGTTTTCGAGCACCGGCAGGACGTCGGATAACGGCAGCGGCCGGCGCTTTCCGAACACCTTGAGGCGCAGGGCGTCGGCCCCGGGGGGGCGGTGCAGATGCGTGGCCAGGCGCCCGCTGGCGGCGACTGCTTCCAGGCGCTGGATGTCCGCGACGGCGGTTTGGGGGGTGTAGTCGTCGCGGTAGGCGGCGGGCAGGGCGGATGCCCAGCGCCGAAACAGCCGCCGCGCCTCGGCCTCGCCGTGTTCGGCCCGCAGCGCCGCGGCCAGCCGGTCTTCCCACGACAGGGTGGCCTCGGCCAGGCGACGTTCCAGATCCGCTGGATCGGGGCGTCGCGGCGTTTGTGGGTCGGTGCGCAGTACGAAGTACACTCGCGCCAGGGAGGACTCGCTGAAGTAAACGTCGAACTCGGCCTCCAATGCGCCGTAGGCCTCCGTGAGCAGTCCCTGGAGACGACGCCGCAGCGCCGTGTCATAGCGTTCCCGGGGCACGAACACCAGGGCCGAGACGAAGCGCAGCCAGCGGTCGCGCCGAACGAACAGGCGCAGTCTCGGCCGCTCTTCCATGTGCAGAATGCCCAGGGCCAGGTGGCAGACTTCGTCGGGGGTGGCCTGGATGAGCTCGTCGCGTGGCAGGTTGTGCAGGATGTGGCGCAGCGCGCGCCCGGCGTGGCTGTCCGGGTCCGCCGCCGCGTGCTTGAGCACATGGGTCAGTTTGCGCCGCAGCAGCGGGATTTCCTCCGGCATGGCGTCGTAGGCGGCCGAGGCATACAGGCCCTGGAAACGCCACTCGCCCACGGGGCGCCCCCGGGCATCGAAGCGTTTGACGCCCACATAGTCCAGATGCGCGGGCCGATGTACGGTCGAGCGGCGCACGGACTTGGTCAGGATCAAGGGTTCCGGGGCCATCACGGCCGCGCGAATGGACTCCGGAATCACCCACGGGGTGGCCTGCCGAGCGAGCCGGTGGGTGCCGAGCCCGGAGTCGGGGACCAACGACAGGGCCGGCCGTCCTTCCACCTCCGTTACGCGGAACTCGCGGAAGGCCACGTAGGTGAAGTGTCCCTCGTCCAGCCAACGCAAGAAGGCCAGGACTTCGCGTATGTCCTCGGCCGGTGTCGGGAGGCGATCGCCGGCCTTCTCCAGGTGCCCGATGGCCTCGCCCATGCGTTGGCGCATGGCGGGCCAGTCCTCGACCACATGGGCCACGTCGCGCAGGGTGGCGCGTACCGTGTGCTCCAGGGCACGCAATTCGGCGCGATCGACGATCCGGTCGGTTTCCAGGTGAATGAAGGATTCGTCGGCGAGGTCCGCGCCCTCGACCCCGCGCTCGACGATTCCCGTCAGGCGGCGGTGCCGGTCGCGCCGCACGCGGATCACCGGATGGATGATGCGATGCACCCTGAGCCGCTGGCGTTGCACTGCCATGCGCAGCGAGTCGACCAGAAACGGCATGTCCT